>JABXKT010000094.1 GCA_013619155.1 Desulfobacteraceae bacterium | reverse complement strand
GTTTTCCAGTCTGTCGCACTATGTGAAGGATATTAAGCAGACCTTTTCTCGGTACTACAATCGAAAGAAAAAACGAAAGGGGACTCTGTGGGGTGAGCGATTTAAGAGCGTTATCGTCGAGAAGGGGAGTACGGTGATTAACTGCCTTGCCTATATTGATCTAAACGCGGTGCGTGCAGGTATCGTCAAGCGCCCTGAAGAGTATCGTTGGTGCTCTATCGGGTATCATATCCAGACTGGGAACCGAGATGGTTTTCTCTCTCTGGACTTCGGGTTGGCGGAGTGTGGTGCCTACGATGATCAGAGGTTGAAACAATACCGGGCATCCCTGTATCACGCCGGAGCCATCGATAAACGGGGAAAGGCCAAGATCTCGAAGAAGGTCCTGTCTGAAGAGATCTCTGACGATTTCGAGCTGAATAGAATAAGGCGGTTTAGGTCTCGGACGCGGTATTTCACCGACTCCGGTATCATTGGCTCCAAGGTTTTTGTCTCGGAGACATATGCGGTGTTTAAAGATCGGTTTTTTGATAGCCGAGAGCGAGTGCCCAAGGCATGTACTCCCTAAAGCGGTTGACGAAAGGTTGACCCTTCCCGTGATGTCACCGTCGCTTATGTGCGTGCCAGGCGTCTACCAATTTAATGGCCTCTGCCTTCGGATAATCCGCTTCTGATACGGCAGACACCACAAAAAAACCGTCTACGCCTGTTCTGGCAAGTTCCGGGATATCCTGAATTTTTACACCGCCTCCAACGACAACGGGAATCGGGCTGAGTTGCGCTATTTTTATAAAATCTTCAAAACTTCCGGTGATCACTCGTCCATCAAGATCGAGACCGCAATCAAGTTTTGTTGTAGTTTCATGGAGGGGGCCGACGCCGAAATAATCTACCTGGCTCACTTCCGCGGTTTTGATGTACTCAAATATATTATGGGTTCTGGCCGATAAGCCAATGATGGCATTGGGCCCTAAGTATTCCCGGCAAATTTCGACAGGTATATCGCTTTGGCCAACATGGATGCCATCCACTTTGATTCCTTGTTTTCTTGCAGCAAGTACAACGTCAAGTCGGTCATTTACCAACAATAATATCTTGTCAGACTTACCAGCGGCCGCGATTACCGTTGCCGCCTCCTTTGCAAGTGCAATCAGCTCTCTTGCCGACGCTACTTTTGAGCGCAACTGGATACAGGTAAAACCAGCAGAAATAACATCTTTAAGCAGGGAAACAACGGTGCGGCCCCTGGTGTTTTCCGGCCCTACCACAAAATACGCGGAAATATCGAGATTTTCTTTCAAACTTATTTATTCTCCCAAAATATCATTCACTTTATTGACTTTTTCATCAAGCATATCGGTGAAACCAGGTCGTATATCGGCCTTTAGCACCACTTCGGTGCGGATTCCCTTTTCCGCTAAAACAAAAGTGGCGTCTTTAACCACCTTCATAACCTCATCCCACTCCCCTTCAATTTCCGTAAACATTGAAGTAGTCCGGTTGGGCAAGCCCGATGCACGAATCACTTTTACAACTTCGGCGACTAACGCCGACATTTCATCACCGACACCGAAGGGAGCAATCGCCACTGCAATTAATGTATTCATCGTTTAGACCGCCTCAATTTCAAAGGGATTAGCGGCAATTTCCGCAGGCGTAGCCTTGTATAGTTCATCGAGAAACGCCACCTGAAAACTGCTGGGAGCATCTACTTTACTTTCGGCGCGGCTCCCCGCCAAATTGTATACGGATGAAGCGGTTAAAGCCGCAATCAAGGAAGAGGCCCCCGTCAGATAGACAGTGGCAACACCACCTAAGGAACAACCCGCACCGGTAATCTTTTCCATAAAATGAGAGCCTCCATAGCTTAAGATAACAACGGAACCATCGGTAATCAGATCGGTCTCTCCGGAAACAGCAACGGCTCCACCGGTCCATTTGGCAAGGGCGACGGCGGCGGTTTTCGCGGCAGTGACGATATCGGTGGAATCAACGCCACGTACATTGGATTCATCGGTGCCGCCCGATAATCCCCATAAGCCGGCCAAAGCGATAATTTCCGACGCATTGCCCCGAATGATGCTGGGTTTATATTCTTTAAACCCGAATAAAAGTTTGGTTCTGAGGGAACCAATGCCTATGGCAACCGGGTCCAAAACCCATGGCTTTTTGTTTTCATAGAGCGTTTTCGCCATCTGGGGCAGGGTTTCTTCGTAAATTGGCAAGATTGTACCGACATTGATATAGGTTGCGCCGCCGGCATTGGCCAAAAATTCTCCTTCCTCGGGGAGATAAACCATCGCCGCAGAACCACCCACTGCAAGCTGTGCATTGGCCACTAAATTAATGGTAACGCTGTTGGTGACGGATCCCGCCATTGGATTTGTTTTTTTAACGTACTCCACAGCTGAAATCATTTGAGTCTGAATTTCTATTTTAGAAATCATTTTATTAATCTTCTCTATTAATTTGGCTCATGTTGCGTTTTAGGCTCTTATTTGACCCGTACTTTAGCCATCGAGTGAAGTAACGTTTTTCCACACTTACCAAAATTATGAATAAACTCGAAAAAAGCAAACTAAGAAGGGAGTTTCTCCTGGGAGATACCCCGGTGTGAACGCAACCCGCTTCGTAGTAAGGACCAGAACCCTTCCATTGTATTTACATGGACTCCGTGGAATCCATCTCCCTCCTCGTCCCTGGCATATTCACCCGCACTGTGATTCACGCTTTTATGCCCATAGCCCCATTCTTCCAGCTATACTCATCGCTATAAACTAAAGTTCCAGGCAGCACAGTGGCTTTTATCAATGGCTTGATGGTTACTTGACGGACATGGGTAAACATATGTATTACTGCCTCTCGGCATCATTGTATCATGCCGAAAATAGGCGGTTTCTCTTTTTTTTACCTGATTACCATTCTTTTGCAGTCACACGTACGGTAAGCGAGTCCATCTGGAAACAAAATATAGGCCTCCGGCAGCCAGGGACTGGGCCCCTGGACCCCAATTTAGTGACCATGACGGGCCAACGGCCCGTCATGGTCACTATTAAATAAAACCTGTTTGGCAACCTTTTGCAAAAGGTTGGCCCCCGGCAGGGCCGCCGGAGGCTTTTCCCCTTATTGTCGTAATGACCACAGTGATGGCCGAGAATAAGGGGTAATCAAATTTTTTTATGTTCCTCGACTCCGTGCGCCCTTTAGACGGTTTTAGCGACCTTTTTGTCCTTTTTTTATCACGCCCTCACGAAGCTGAGTGGTCATAACCTCTCTTGATAACTTTCTTAGAATTACAAAAGGGGCATTCTCTGCCTTCGGGCCAACGTAATTCACGCACGGTGTCATAGCATTGTACATCATCTATACAGGGTCTTTATGTTTACAAACATATTGTTGGACTCTTTTTTATGGTTGATAAAAGTAATACTCTCTTCTATCAAGTTACTACCCCGGAATACAACATGAGCCATAAAACAACCCTAGAAAATAAAGGCGCTATGATAGATAGATAGGAAGACGCTTTTTGTCAAGAAATAGGGGCCATGCTCTCTATGCGTGAAACACCGATGACGATATGAGACTCTTGTGTCGGTGCTTAATGTCTTCTTATAAAAAAGAAAAACCCACCGTTTAAGCCTTACCCATATTTTTCGATGAAAGACTCAATAGGAGGCTGTCATGCCTCCCCGTATGGTCCGGACCGATCCAGGTCAAAAAACCATCAGCCGTACTGCGCTGGACGGCTTGTCCTTTAAAAACTTTGAAAAAGATGAACGGGTGCGTGTGATTCAGCGGTTTTCTATGGTCTATGCCGTGGGTGTGCTCGGTTTTTTGATGATGGACAACCATTTTCATCGGTTGATTGGGATGGGTCCGAGGGATCTGCTTGTGGATGACGAGGTTCGGCGGCGATTCTTCCTTCTCTACAATAAGGGGACCGAGTTTTTCGAAGGGCAGATGACGCATTTCAGGGCGCGGCTTAAGAGTGTCATCGCCTATAAGGGGAGTTCGGTGATTAATTGTCTGGCCCCTATTATTCTCGGTAATGGGTTTGTCATGGGCGTGGTGGCTGTGCTAATTCTGGGGCATATCGTCTATCCGCTCCCACCCCGGCAGAGCCCTTGTCCAAGGGACCCGATCAGCGGTGTGCTTGACAGGCGATGGCTTCAATGGATGCTGTGGGTTTAACGTTTTTTTTCAATGGGCCATCGGTCCTTTTTTTCGCGGGGCCCTTTTTTTTCACCGGTAATTGGATTGTTGATGTGGGGTCGCTGTGCTCCTCCGTTATCGATTTCACTTCACCCGTCAGGCCTATATTTAAATTATGATGATCTCAACTGTTCTTATCATGAAAATTTTGGTGTCAACTCTGATCGTTGTCTCACTTTCGATTATTGCTGAAAAGGTAAGTCCCATGATCTCGGGGATTCTCTCTGGATATCCTTTGGGGACAGCCATGGCTCTATTCTTCTATGGCCTGGAGATCAGCCCGGAGTTTGCATCTCAAAGTGCGATCTATACCCTCGTGGGTCTGATTGCGTCACAGACATTTGTCTATGTCTATTATTGGGTCTCACTGCGGGTCACCCGGTTTAGCCCTCTCATATCCTCTTTTGCATCGATCGCCGCCTTCTTAGGGGTCTCTTTTATCTTTAGTCAATGTGACTTATCGAAATATACGATTCTTTTTTTGACCCTTGTTTCGGTGGCTCTCTTTATCTTCTTTTTCCGAGAACTACCCGATGTAAAGATCGAGACAGCGGTAAAAATAGGGTTTTATTCTATTTTTATGCGAGCCCTCATGGCGACGGGAATCATTGTTGTGATCACCTCGCTTCCGGAGATATTGGGTGAACGGTGGGCCGGTTTTTTTTCAGGGTTCCCCATCACACTGTTTCCCCTCATATTGATTATCCATATTCGGTATCAAACGGCCCATGTTCATACGATTATCAAAAATTTTCCCCAAGGTATCGGGGCTCTTATCCTCTATTCGGTCTCTGTATACATACTCTACCCTCTGCTCGATATTTATATGGGAACTCTTGTGTCGTTTGTTGGGGCGACCGGATATTTACTGGTCGTTTTGAATCTAAAGAGGGAACCTATAAGAGATGGACTCAAGCAGGGATAGGACGCAGGGGCCAGGTTTTCTGTGCTTGAAATGATAATGAACCTAGGAGATTTGAGTTGATGTCCACCCCTTATTAATTTAAAGACGATTTATGTTTGTAGCCCGCCTGTATCGATATGGATGCCGTGCGTACAGGGATTATCCATGGTTCTCCACTGCTACCATGGTCAGGCGGATAACCGGGACGGTTTTCTCTCCCTATCGTTCGGGTGGGCGGAATTTGGTGTTGAAGATAATCAGAGACTAAAAAATACCGGGCATACCTGGAGCACGCCGGAGCCATCGCTAAACGGGGAGAGGCCAGAATTTCGAAACAGGTCGTCTCTGAAGAGAACTCTAAGATTTGTGCAGGAAGATATATGAATACAACAGATCCACTGGCAACAATTGCCAGCCGTTACCCGAAAGGCTCCCGTATAGAGGGCCGTGTGACCCGGTTTCTTGATTACGGGTGTTTTGTTGACGTCGAAGACGGGGTTGAGGGTTTTCTTCGCCTTACCGACATGCGTTGGACTTCAGGGGCTGCGCACCCATCCGATGTGGTGAGCGTGGGTGACCTTGTCGAGGTGATGGTGCTGTCCGTCAATGAAGACTATCGTCGTATCTCTCTGGGGCTGAAGCAATGTCAGGAGAATCCATGGAAGGCTATTGCCGAGCGTTATCCGGAAGGCACTCGTTTCGGGGGGCGTGTTACCCGTATCGTTGATTACGGCTGCTTCGTTGAAGTCCAAGAGGGGGTTGAAGGGGTGATTCACGTCTCGGATATGCATTGGACCGACAGGAACATGCATCCATCCAACATGGTGGCCGTGGGTGATTTTATTGAGGTGATGGTGTTGGCGGTCTCTGCAGAGCGGGGGCGTTTCTCCCTTGGCTTGAAGCAATGCCATGAGAATCCATGGGCGCTGTTTGCTGCCAGGCACAAAAAAAACGATAAAGTCCCAGGCAAGATCCAGTCCGTCACCCATATGGGACTCTTTGTCGCGCTTGAAGGCGGTGCCGTGGGGCATGTTTTTCCGTCGGACATTTCACGGGCCGATGGAGGTGAGGTGTCGGTTCGGGACTTCAGGAAAGGCGATGATATCGAGGCTGTTGTCCTGCAAATTGACGCAGGGCGCGAGCGTATCTGCTTACGCGTTGAGGTGGATGCCCTTCCGGGTTAAGCCGATATGGCTTGGCGCGTTTGCGAATCTATTGGCCCCCGGCAGTGATGCTGGGGGCCTTTTTTTTTGAGTTTGAAACAGGGGGGCAGGATATTAAAACCTGGCCCCTGTTTTTCTTTTTACATGAAACGGATTACCCTATTTTACTCTTTTTTTGTGGCTTCCCCTTCAGGGATCGTGTCGATTTTTTTATTGAATGAAAAGTGATAGGGACGTATTTCTAATATGGACGGGTTATTGCCCTGTGGCTGACTTAGTTATTTCTCGAAGGAATTTTATATCTCAGATAAAGTATTTAAGGAGGTACCATGAAGCCGCTTACAATCAAATACGGTGTGGATGAGTGGCCGCCCTTGGCCCAGACCCTGGTCTTCGGTCTTCAGTGGTTGGCCATTACCATCGCCACGGTGATTATTATCGGTAAGGTGGTGGCCGGGCTGCACTTCGATGATTTTGACCGGCAACTTCTCTACATGCAAAAATTGTTTTTTGTGATGGCGATCTCCCTTTTTTTTCAGGTGGTGTGGGGCCACCGGTTGCCACTGATTACGGGGCCGGCCACGGTGCTTCTGGTGGCCATTCTGGCCGGTGGGGGCGGGGATATCGGTGCCATATATACCTCCATTGCCGCTGGTGGGGCATTTCTCGTGCTGCTCAGTGTCACGGGATTGTTCTCGCGGATCGCCCTCTATTTTACCCCCCGGGTGGTGGCCACCATCCTCATATTGATTGCGCTGACCATGACTCCCACGATTTTGCATCTGATTATTGGCGCCCTTGGGGCAGAGACGGCGCTGACGAACTTAGGGTTTGCCCTGCTCCTCTTTATGGCCATGATTATCGCCGATCGGTATCTCCCCGGGATCTGGAAGACCACCATGATCGTCTGGGCCATTGTTTTCGGCAGCATCGCCTACCTCGTGATGGTGCCTCCCGAGGTATGGCACGACCGGGGCTCTCTGGGGATTGTCTCCCATTTTTTTAGCGGGTTTACCACCACCCTGGTCTGGGAGCCGGGGCTTTTGCTCTCCTTTATCATCTGTTTTTTGGCCCTCTCTATTAACGACCTGGGGTCTATTCAAGGGGTGGGGCAGATCATTAAGCCCCCCGCCATGAAACGCCGGGTGACGGCCGGTATCACCGTGAGCGGCCTCTCCAATATGCTGGCTGGATTTTTCGGGGTGATCGGGCCGGTGAATTTTTCCATGAGTGTGGGCATCATTGCCGCCAATGGGAATGCCTCGCGCCTCACCTTGATTCCCGCCAGCCTGGGCCTACTGACCATGGCCTTTTTTCCCGGTGTGGTGGCCTTTGTCTGGAATGTGCCCTCTGTGGTGGTGGGAACGATCCTACTCTACATCATGTGCGCCCAGCTGGCCGCGGGTCTGATGGTGGCCTGTGGTAGCCATGGCTTCTCGTTTCAGGATGGTATGATCATCGGCATCCCCATGATGGTGAGTATCCTCATCTCCTATCTGCCCCCACCGGTCAAGGCAGCCTTTCCCCCTCTGCTCATGCCGGTGCTCGGTAACGGATTTGTCATGGGCGTGGTGGCTGTATTGATCTTGGAGCATCTTATCTACCCCCGTGAGCCCCTCTCCCCAGCGGCCTCCGCCTCGGCAGAGCCCTTGTCCAAGGGACCCGATCAGCGGTGTGCCTGATAAGCTATGCCCGTTGGGGTGGTTTGCGAGGACAGGGTGGATGACCCCCCGGGAGGGTGAACCCGGGGGCGGGCGGTTTTATTCGCTTTCAGTGCGAACTTTTCCCATGGGCTCCCGGGCGGGGAGCTCGTTTTGGATGAGGTCTTTCATCAGGGCGACGATGCCCATGAGCATGATGATGAAAAAGGGGACGGAGCCTAAGATGGTGGCGGTCTGAAGGCCCTTGAGGCCACCGGAGTAGTTGAACACGATGGTGAGAAGGCCCAGGATCATCCCGAAGGTAATGATGAGACGGTTACTCGCCTTGGGGTCGGCCACGTCACGGCCCTTGGTGACAAAGCGTACGGCGACATAAGTGGCCGAATTGCATGAGGTAATGAGAAAGAAGAAGATCAGTATCAGGGAGAGCCCGGTCATGAAGTGGAAGAAGGGCAGGTGCTTAAGGGTTTCAAAGAGGGCCATGGCAAAGTTTTTGTTGATGGCCTCGCTGACGTTTAAGTGCTGGACGAACTCTAAGTGCATGGTGGTGCCCCCTAAGATTGCCGAGAAGACAAAGGAGAAGAGGGGGGGCAAGATGATGACGCCGAGGATAAATTCCCGGATGGTGCGGCCTCGGGAGATGCGGGCGATAAAGGCCCCGACAAAGGGCGCCCAGGCGATCCAGAAGGCCCAGAAGAAGACCGTCCAGTCCCGGGTCCAGGCGTCGTTGCCGAAGAGGGTGGTGGCAAAGGAGAGTCGGGGCAGGTCGCTCATATAGTCCCCTAATCCCATCCACAAGATTTTGAAGATGTAGGCGGTGGGTCCGAAGAGGACGAAGAAGAACATCAGGGCGATCATGAGCATGACGTTGAGGTTGGCCACGAACTTGATCCCCTTGGAGACCCCGGTGATGGCGGTGATGATAAAGGCAAAGGTCACCAGAAGGATGAGGCCCGTGGTGAGGTTGGCCCCTCCGGCGATGCCCAAAAGGCTGCTGATGCCGCTGGCCATCTGCATGCCGCCCATGCCGAGCCCGGTGACCACGCCGAAGATGGTGGCCCAGGCTGCGAAGGTATCCACAATGCGCCCGGCCAGGCCGTGGGCGTGCTTTTTCCCGATAAGGGGGATGAGGCAGCTGGAGAAGAGGGCTCCTTCGCCTTTCCTGAACTGAAAATAGGCCATGGTGAGGGCCACGATGGCGTAGACCGCCCATGCATGAAAACCCCAGTGAAAGAAGTAGAGCTCAAGGCCGAGACGGGCCGCCTCAAAGGTGCCCGCCTCTCCGATGGGAGGTGCGGCCATGTGGACCAGGGGCTCTGCCACGGACCAGAAGATCAGGCCGATGCCCATGCCGGCGGAAAAGAGCATGGAGAACCAGCTGAAGATCGAAAATTCCGGTTTTTCTCCCTGCTGTCCCAGGGGTATTTTTCCAAAAGGGGAGATGGCAAGGGCCAGGCAGAAGAGCAGGATTCCCGTGACCCCCAGAAGGTAGGTGGACTGAAATACTTTAAAGACAACGCCCACGGCGGTGGCGCACAAAGAGCCGAGGAGGTCCGGCCAGAAGGCCCCCAGCACCACAAAGGGCACGGTGAGTGCGATGATAAGGTAAAAGATGGTGGTGTCCAACTCCTCACCAAAATAGCGATTTAACACGCCTGGTTTTCTCTTTGTTTTTTCCTGAAACATACAATCTCCTGTCGGCATGGTTGAAATATACGGCCGCTTTGCGCTCCGGGCAAGGAGAGCGGCCGTTGATTGAGGGTTTTTTGGCCCTTAGGCGGCGCTCTCTTTAAGACCGCTTGGATTGGACGTAGGCCATGAGCTCTTTTTCAACGGCTGGCTCCATATCCGGTTTGGTATAGGCCTCAAGGCGTTCCTGGACCTTTTTGCTGGCGGTATCGATCATATGGGGGCGGCCCGCTTCCTCCCATTTCGTATGGTTGTTGCGGTATGAGAGGTCGGGAAGGAAGAACTCGGTGCGGCAGCGCATGGCCGTCATGGGCTCCATGAGAAAGCTGCCCCCGGAACCCACCCGCTTGATGGCGTCTAAGGCCAGGGTCTCATCGGTGATCTCCACCGGCTGAAGGGCCCTTCGGATAACGCCGGCCAGCTCTTCATCCATGATAAATTTTTCAAGGCTCATGGCCGTATAGGCGCCGAGGATTCCGCAGGCCTGGTGCATGTAGTGGGTGCCCGCGGCCAGGCTCAAGGCCATGGTGAGGGCCGATTCCATACCCGCCTGCATATCCGGGGCGTGGGCATCGGTGAGTCCGCCCCCGTATCGGCAGGGGAGGTTATAGTATCGGGCCATCTGGGTGGCGATGTTCATCAGTTTCAGAAGCTCCGGGCTTCCGATGGTGGCACTGCAGAGGCGAAGATCCGTTCCGCACGAGGTGCCTCCGCAGACGCATGGGGTGCCGGGGCGCACAAGCTGGGCCAAGACGATGCCCGCTAGGCTCTCGGCCATCTCCAGTACCGCCGTTCCGGCCAGGGTGATGGGACCGCTGAGGCCTGCCATGACCATGCTGGAGATGAGAAGGGCCTGTCCGCTCCAGGCCAGCTCGATGATACTTCCCGCCGCCTCGGGCCCGAAGATTAAGGGAGAGGTGGGGTTTATGGAGGTGATGGAGACCGGGCCCTTGACGATCTCCTCACGGCTTCCCCACACGATGGACGCCATATCCAGGAGCTCCACGGCGTTCTCCCGGCTGCACGGGTTGCCGGTGAGGGGCTTGTCCGAATGGATGAAGGTAGCGGCCAGGAGTTCTGCCATGGCAGTTTTGGGATTCAGGGTCGCGGGGGCGACCATGGCACTGGCCACCATGTCGATGTGGGGGGAGCTCTGCACCAGCTTTAAAAAATTAGTGGAGTCCTCAAAGGTTGCAGAGCGGCGGGTGCCGTTGGCGTTTATGACGAAGGGGGCGCCCCAGCCGGGACTCAGGGCGAAGTGGTCGCCACCGATGTGGACGGATTTTTCCGGATTCCTGGCGCGGATGGTAAATTCCGATGGGGTGGTCTCAAGGGCCTTCATCACCTGATCTTCCCGGAAGAAGACTTTTTTCCCCTCCATCGAGAAGTCGTTGGCTTTGAAGATCTCCAGGGCCTCGCTGTCTTCAAATATAACGCCAATGGTGCTCAGTACCTCCATGCAGGCTGAGTGGAGTTTATCTTTTCCGGTGTCGGTTAATGTTTGAAATCGGTTCAGCATGTGATGGGTACTCCTCATATGGTGGTGGATCGCAATCTTGCGATTGATGATGTTTGAAAGAAAAATTGATGACAGAGGAGAATAGCAACGACCGTGCCATGGGCCATGAAAAAAAATGATGAAGGTAATCAGTAGGGTTTATGGCGGGGTCGGCGACTTCATGGGTGGGGGTGTTGATGCAACAATGCATTGGATCTCTGATAATGGCTTGAATTTTAATGTTTTTTAAGGCGTTACTCCGGAATGCATATGTGCATAAGGTGTGAGAGCCCCCGTTTCATGGGGGGTCTCCCCTTCGTGAGAGGCCATGGCGATGCATGGATGCATTGGCGTTTGGGGAGGCGTATGCCCTGCTTGGGTATAATTCTCGATGATTTTTGTCAAGAATTATGGGGTGCCTGTGTGCCGCTCATTTGAGGCCGGTATGTGGGGCATATCTCCTTTAAATATAGATATTTTGGGGCGTACTGATCATATCTGGGGAGGTTATATTCCGGTGATTGACTCCCCTCTGGGAAGTAGATATGATTGCCCGCCGTGTTGATGTGTTCGGGAACGTATGGGATGCTCTCGGGAAAAACAGACAGGACCTCTTTGTCAAACCCCTTTAAGGGTTGATCCGCGTCGGGGCTGTCGAAGTCAACATGGGGATGAGCAATTGCCTGTTTTTCTTTTTTTGAGCAGGACGTGGGGGCGCTCTTGTACAGCTGTATGCAGGGATGGTGATGTATGGATGAGATATTAAACGCATCGTCGGACGGGATCTGGATCTGGGATGCCTTCGGTCGGGTGATCGCCGTGAACAAAAAGGCGGAAGAGTATGGGGGTGTTCATGCCGACTCGCTGATCGGCCGGTGTTATATCGAGCTGATTCAAGATGGCCTCTACGATTGTTCCGTGGCCCACGATATATTTCGTTCACGAAAACAGGGGGTGACCCGGGCGGCCTCTCTGCGCACAGGGGTGCGAACCATCAATACCGGGACCCCTTATGTTAACGATCGGGGGGAGATTGTCCGCATCGTCGTGAAAGAGCAGGCGATCATGCATCTCAGTGAGGATGATGCCCACGTGGAGGTGGGGCGTATTCGGGCCAGCTTCGGTGAGGCGTTTGATGATCCCGGAACAGTATCCCTGGGTCGGTATCGGGTTGTGGCCCGGAACCCTTTGTACCGCCGGCTGCTGAAGCAGAGCTTTAAGCTGGCCGATGCCGGGGTGTCGCGTATCCTCGTCCTGGGAGAGTCGGGCACCGGCAAGGGGCTTCTGGTGCGCCTGATCCACGAGAAGAGTCGGCGTAAAAAATGCCCCTTTGTGCAGCTGAACTGCGCCGCCGTACCGGAGAACCTTCTGGAGTCTGAGCTTTTCGGTTACGATGGCGGGGCCTTCACCAGTGCCAGGGCCCAAGGCAAGGAGGGGCTCCTGGAGGCGGCCAACGGAGGGACCCTCTTTCTCGATGAGATCGGTACTCTCCCCTTATCCCTACAGGCCAAGCTCTTGAAGTATTTGGATGATTTCGAGGTGACTCGGCTGGGCAGCACCCAGGTTCATAAGGTGGACTGTACGGTGGTGGCCGCCACCAACTGCGACCTCAAAGAGCTCGTGAAAAAGGGGCGGTTTCGCGAGGATCTCTACTATCGCCTCAATGGTTTTTCCCTGGCCATTCCTTCTTTGAGGCATCGGAAAGAAGATATCGCCGGTCTTCTGGAGTACTATATCGAACGGTACAACCGAGAGTACCGATTGTGCCGCTACCCCTCCCAAGGGCTGCTGGATCGGCTCTACGACTACCCTTTTCCGGGAAATGTCCGCGAACTTAAGAATATTGCCCGGCAGATTGTGGTCCTCGGGGAGTCTGATCTTCTGAAAGGCGCCAGTCTGAAGCCCCTCGGCGAGCCTGAACAGGATCTTAAAGGGCGGATGGCCGCCTACGAAAAAGAGCTCCTCAAGGAGGCCGTCTCCATGCACCGCACCACACGGGAGGTGGGGGAGTACCTAAGGATTGATCAGTCCAGTGTGGTACGAAAGCTTAAAAAACATGGCCTCCGGATGAGCGAAAAAAAAGGGCGATGAGTCCAATGAGCCCCTGTCAGGACATGATATGGTTGGCCAGGGACCTTAGGACCACAGGTTGTGCCTGTGAGGGGCCATGGGGCCCATTGCAGGCGTTAAAAAAAATGCCGGAATAGGGTGTGTTCCGTCACCTCCGTCTCACCGATGTTTCCTCGGAATTTATCTTTAAAAACTGGTTTATCACCCTTTTTAAAGGGGTGGATCTCGGCAGGGCCTGCCGGAGGCAGGTTGTGGACGCATCCACGGGCACTGCACCAAAGTCCTTGATGGGTATGGCCGCCTTTTTTTCTTAATAGGGGCCATGTTCTCTATGCTTGAAATACCGATGACGATATGAGAATCTTATGTTGGTGCTTAACACGCCTTTATAAAAAAGAAAAATCCACATTTTAAGCCTCACACATATCATCGATGAAAGACCCAAGAGGAGGATGCCATGCCCCGTATTCCCCGTATGGTCAGGACAGATTCAGGTCAGAGATGTGTCTATCATGTGATCAGCCGTACTGCGCTGGAAGGCTTGCCTTTTAAAAAGCTTGAAAAAGATGAACTGGTTCGTGTGATTCAGCGGTTTTCCATGGTCTATGCCGTGGATGTGCTGGGCTTTTCGATTATGGACAACCATTTTCATCTGCTGATTGAGATGAGCCCGGGTGATATGCTTTCCGATGACGAGGTACGTCGGCGATTTTTCCTCCTCTACAATAAGGGGACCGAATTTCCCGAAGGGCAGATGACGCATGAGCGGTTTAAGAGCGTCATCGTCGAGAAGGGGAGTACGGTGATTAACTGTCTCGCCTATATCGATCTGAATGCCGTGAGAGCAGGCATCGTGAAGCGGCCTGAAGATTACCGATGGTGCTCTATCGGGTATCATGTCCAGGCTGATAATCGAGACGGTTTTCTCTCCCTCGACTTCGGGTTGGCGGAGTTTGGTGTTTATGATGACCAGAGGTTAAAACAATACCGGGCATCCCTTTACCACGCCGGAGCCATCGATAAACGGGGAAAGGCTAAAATCTCGAAGAAGGTCCTGTCTGAAGAGATCTCTGACGATTTCGAGTTGGATCGAATGAGGCGATTCAGGTACCGGACGCGGTACTTCACCGATTCTGGCATCATCGGCTCTAAGGCCTTTGTCTTGGAGACCTATGCGGTGTTTAAAGATCGGTTTTTTGCGAGCCGGGAACGCGTTCCCAAGCGGGTAAAGGGGATCGATGGCATGTATTCCATGAAGCGGTTGACGGAGGTCTGACCCTTTATTGTCTGCGCAAAAATAAAATATAGAAAAAGCGATGCCTCCGGCGGCAAGGTGAGCCACCTTGAAAGCAGGATGCCGCAGCGCTTTAACCCTTGTTCCTCGGGTCAAATCATAGCGGCCTTTTTATGAAATTTATGCATTTTACGTAATGTCACCATTTATACGAAACGGTAAGATGGGAAGTGGCTGGGGTGCGCCTATTTATTGGATTTTCCTCTTGTGTTGGGCCCTTTTGAGGTGAATCGAAGGGCTGCTGAATGAAATGAGTGATGGTTTGCCTTCAATAAGGGGGGCCTTTTTTGTTGAAATGGGAGATATATCTCCACTGACATGAGAAACCTGGCCCCTATATCCCTATATCCACCAGATATAATCAACGGAGCGCAGCGACTCCACAACCAAGAACGTCTTTTTTACCTCACATCTCTGGATAAGCGTGTCCCAGGCGCTGTATCCCTCATGGGAACCAACGCAACGATTTATCCCTCCTCGGGTTAAATCGTTGCGGCAACTGGAACGTTTTTGCGGCACTTTTTTAAAAAGCGACCTGCTGGAGGCATGATACATGGCGTTTGATGAAATAATTTTGTGGGTAATGGCGGTTGGGATCCTGCTCGGTGGAGTGGACAGAATCCTCGGCAACAGATGGGGTCTTGGCGAAAAATTTGAAGAGGGGTTTCAGGCTATTGGGCCCCTTGCCCTGGGCATGGTAGGGCTCATGACATTGGCCCCTGTGATCTCCAGGGTGTTGGGCCCTATTATCACACCGGGGCTCACTGCCATTGGCTCCGACCCTGCCATGTTTGGTTCGATCCTTGCCAACGACATGGGCGGATATCCTCTGGCCATGGAGCTGGCGGTAAATCAGCAGGCCGGACAACTGGCAGGTGCGATTGTGGCCTCCATGCTGGGCTGTACGCTTGTCTTTTCAATCCCTGTAGGGCTTGCCATCATCGATAGAAAAGATGAAATCTTTTTTGCAAAAGGCCTGTTGATCGGGTTGATCACCATACCGGTGGGCTGTATCGCAGGTGGGGCAATTGCCGGGTTTGATATGACGATGGTGGTGCTGAATACCATTCCGGTGGCTTGCCTGTCCGTGCTTCTGGCAGTCGGACTGAAGTTTGTCCCCGAGAAGATGATTTCAGGGTCCATCTGGTTTGGGAAAATGATTGTTCATCTCATCACCATCGGCCTTGCATGCGCAGCGTTTCAAAGTATCACCGGCAAAGTAATCATCCCGGGCATGGCACCCATCGCAGACCAAATGGCCGTTGTCGCGCAAATAGGGATCGTCCTGCTTGGAACCTTCCCGATCCTCTCAATTCTCGTAAAGGTCCTCGACAAACCGCTCAACGCCGTCGGTAAAAAGATCGGCCTCGATGCAACGAGCGCCGCCGGTCTGGTCTTTACCCTTGCCAACTCCGTTCCTGTCTACGCCATGATAAAAGAGATGAGCACCAGAGGAAAAATCGTGAATGTCGCCTGGCTTGTCCCCGCCACAGCAGCTCTGGGCGACCACCTGGGCTTTACCGCCGCCGTGGCACCAGAGCTGATCACAGCGGTTGTGCTGGGAAAGCTCATCGCTGGCGCCTGTGCAGTCGCCTTGGCCCTCCTGATGACCAGAGACCTCGCATAGCCCGAAAGAGTAGGGAAAAGGCATAAGCATAGAGAACCTGGCCCCTCGCACTGGCCCCTCGCAATAGGGGCCAGGCTCTCTATGCTTGAAATATCGATGAAGATACGAGCCTCTTGTGTGTGTGTTCAACACACCTTTATTTAAAGAAAAACCCACCTTTAAGCCTCGCAGATAAAATTGATGACATCATAAACCTGGCCCCTATATCACGACCTGATATGGTCGGACAGGGGCCATGAGGCCCACCACAGTCGCTAAAAAAATGCCGGACCAGGTGTGTGTTCCTTTGCCTCCGTCTCACCGATGTTTCTTTGGAATTTACCTTTAAAAACCTGTTTATCACCCTTTTTTAAAAGGGTGGCTCCCGGCAGGGCCGCCGGAGGCAGGTTGTGGCCGCATCCCCGGGCACTGCACCAAAGTCTTTGATGGGTATGGTCGCCTTTTTTTCTTGCATTTAAAAATAGAAAAACCCGCCCCCTTTTTCCGGAGACGATCCGGGCGGGGGCGGGTTTTTTATGGTACTGGCATGGTCAGAATCCACTCATTTTATTCGCCCACCGGAGCACTATCGTGTGCCTCCCGTGAGCTGAGCAGGGCCCTTAGGCTGCGGCGCCCATGAGCTCCTTGGCCATCTCCACGCACTTGGAGGCGTCGGCGGCGTAGCCGTCGCATCCTGAATCTGCGGCGAACTGGGGGTTCAAGGGGGCGCCGCCCACGAGGACTTTGTACTTGTCGCGAACACCTTTGGCCTTGAGGAGTTCAATAAACTCGGGGACGATGGCCATGCAGGTGGTCATGAGGGTGGAGAGTCCCACGATGTCGGCGTTGTTTGCTTCGGCCGCCGCGAAGATCTCTTCTTTGGACTTGTCGCAGCCGAGGTCGATGACCTCGAAGCCGGCAGAACGGAGCATCAGGGCCACGATGTTTTTACCGATATCGTGGAGGTCGTCTTTTACGGTGGCGATGACCACT
>JABXKT010000008.1 GCA_013619155.1 Desulfobacteraceae bacterium | reverse complement strand
GTCGGAGGCGTTTCTCAGCTTGGCGAAGCTGAAGACGGCGCTGCGTCCCGAGATTTTTCTTAAGGTGAGGACATAGGTCTTCTGATCCAGGGTAAAATCGACCATCTCATCGACGTGTAAGACCTTGTACTCGTCATTTAAGAAGACCTCCACGTTGGACCCGGTTTCGGCAAAGGGATCCATCTGGTGGTTCACCTGTTTGATGTAGAGGGTGTACAGGCCGGATACCAGTTCGTGGTACTGGTTTTCACCGGTGGTGATAAAATCGCCGTACTCCCCGTCACGACCGGCAAAGGAGCCTTTCCCCGCGGCCTTCTCGTCCAGGAGGCTGCGTATATTACGATCTTTGGTGATAAGGACCGAGGTGGATCCGAAGATGCTTCCCGTGGCCGTGGATATGAGTTGAACCGAGAGTTTCACCGCACTATCCAACACCACCGTACTGCCCATGACAATGGCATCGATGTTCAGGGCTCGGCCCGCCTTGCGGGCGTTCTCTTCGCTGACCTTGGAGTTTTTTGTCACCGCGTTCTCCACAAGGCCTAAGAGGCTATTTTCTCCCGCCTTATCCAGGGCCTCACTCTTTACGACGGTAAAGTACCCGGTCTTGAATAATTTATCCGAGACCTCCATCTCGAGATATTTTTCAAGCTGTTGGCGGGTGCCATCGATGCGGGTAAACTCCTTGATGGCCACGCGTCGGATGCGCCGCCTCGTGAGTTGCTTGGCCAGTTGGGTGGAGAGGGTGCTGAGTTGGCCATCGACGGCGCTTTCATAGCGGAATCGTGCCGGTTTTTCGTTGGGTATGTACTGAAGGGGGCGTGCACAGGCGGTGGCCAGCACGAGAAGAGTCAAAATCAGAACCCATTGTTTCATGGTAATACTCCAAAGGGATGCATACGGGCCCCCAGCCCGGAAAGATCCCTCCCTCCGGCCGATTACGCATCACGGATGATATGTATAATGGGGATGTGCGGCGTGAGATGGCTCTTTTCTTAAGGGGGCCGGGTGTATGAACTACCCCCCAGAGAGCCTCGTAACCCCGGCATTTTACAATAGCATCATCTTTTATCACAGAAGCGGAGTGGGGGCTACAGGCTATTTTCTATGCCATATCTTATGGTGTGAGGGGCCCGGGGACTCTTTATCTATTTGGGTCGATACGTGGTCTCGCAGGCGATACGTGCGGCAATGATTGACACGTATTTACGGGGTGTGGCAGGATGCCGCAAGATAGGAATAGACCCATAAGGAGGGGGATAATGGCAAAAAAAGTGACGATCAGTGTACCGGATGAGCTGCATGAACGCATGAAGGCGTGGCGGTCGACCATGAATTTTTCACAGATTTTTCAGCGGTCGATCTCCAATATGATCCGTAAGAAGGAGGCCTTCCATCAGAGGATTCACGAAGAGTTGGACCTCTCGAGTGTGGTGGATCGTTTGAAGCGTGAAAAGGCGGAGTTTGAGGCCAACTTTATCGAAGAGGGGAAGCAGGCCGGACTCGAGTGGTCCAGGACGGCTCATTACCAGGAGCTTCAGTATGCCCTTACATGGACCCCTGGGGAGAACCCCTTTAAAGACGAGCAGTTGGGTGACTATTTTGCCCACGTTTTAAAGCAGCAGTCCCATCGTTTTACCACCACCGGACGCATGGCCCAGAAACGGATTCAGGAGTTTACCGATACCTATCTCAGCGGGTGGAAAGAGGGCGTGGAGAGTTTTTGGGAGGAGGTAAAGGATAGGGTGTAAGGGGGGCTTTGGTTTTTGGTGGGTGAGCATTGGACCCATGGGAGAATTTTTGCTGGAACACATCGTTGGCTCTAAGGCATACGATAGGCACTATAGAAGAGATCGATGGTCGGGGCCCCTTGTATGTGTGGGTTCAGCCATCAGGAGAGAGACGATGGCATTGGGTAATTTTACGAAAAACAGTGTAGAGACCTATCTGCGGCGCCATGCTGAGGAGTTGGGGGAGAGTATGGATGGGGCGAAGGCGCGGGCCAGCCGGGGATGGCAACGGTTCGGGAGCTTCGTCTACTGGCCCTATCGGTGGGTCATTGTGGTCCCCTTTCTCGGGCTCTCATCCCTTATTATGGCCCCTGTGGCTGTGGGGCTTTCCACCCTTATATCACCCCGTTTTGTCTCGCGGCGTATCGCCCCCTTATGGGCCCGGGCCAACAGCTTTGTGACCCCCATGTGGGTGGATGTGAGGGGGCGGGAGAAGCTCGTGGCCGGACAGTCCTATGTGGTGGTGGCCAACCATCTGAGCCACTATGATATCTATGTGCTGTATGGTTGGTTGGGGCTGGATGTCAAGTGGGTGATGAAAAAGGAGCTGGAGCGGGTGCCCCTCGTCCGCTGGGTGAGCCGGTGCATGGGCCATATTTCCATCGATCGCGGGGATACGAAAGGGGCCGTGGCCGCCCTTAATCGCGCCAAGGCAAGCATCCGGCCCGGTACCTCGGTGATTTTTTTTCCCGAGGGGACGCGAAGTGGGGATGGTCAGCTGGGGGTATTCAAAAAAGGGGCCTTTCGCTTTGCCCATGACCTGGGATTGCCCATCTTGCCGGTGACGATCAAGGGCACCCGGAAGATTCTTGCCAAGGGGAGTACGGAGCTGATGCCGGGGCGGGCAATCCTTGTGATTCATGACCCTGTGGATGTGAGTACCTATGGCGCAGAGGCGCTGGGCGCCATTGTCAATCGTGCGCGCAACACGATTCGTGCAGAGTTAGAGGACGACGCTTGAAAAGAGGGCCAGACCCTTTTTTCTGGACTGGTTTCCGACCCAAATACCTCCAGGGATGCTTCTCTGTCGAGGGGGGCGTTCACGATTTTTTACCCCGAAACATGAGGGTCACGAGGATCAGGGATAGGGTGACGGCGCAGACCCCGGCCACCTTGGAGCCAGTGGCACCGAAGCGGGGCAGGATCACCTGGGGGATGAGCCACAGATAGCAGGTGGCGTGGAGGCTACCGATAAGACAAAGACGGATTACTTTTGGCACGACGGCTCCTCTGCGGGGGGGGTCAGACGCTTTCGAAGGGCAAGGAGCGTGTTGGCTCCCATGGCGCAGATCAGGGTGGAGAAGGGGGCAAAGGGGCACAGGGATCGATAGCCAAGGGTATTGGCCTCGGTGATACTGGACCAGGGGATGAGGGTGCTTGCCCCGGCAAGGATGAGGGCGACGGCCACCACAGCCATGGCTGTGGATTTGATGGGCGTGTGTGGGGTGGTCATGGACTCTTCTGCCTTGAATTGCGGGGCCTGGCTGGCCCTATGTTTTTTTTGTGATACAAGGGGACGTTTGAATATGATAACAACCGGTTGGGGAATGTATCATACCCTCTTTGTGAAAGATAGCCTGAACTAGGGTTTGACCCGTCTCTTCCGGTGGGATACTATCCGGAACTATGCGGGCTGGCGCCGATAAAATACGCCGGGAATTCAAGCGGATAGGTGCTCTGTATGACGGAGCGTGGATGAAAAATCGGAACCACGGATGCATGGATATGGTGAGAATAGCAGCAGGACAGATCAACCCGATCATCGGAGATTTTGAGGGCAATTGCCGGAAGATGGAGACCATCGCGACGCGGGCGAAGGAGGCCGGTTGTCAACTGGTGGTCTTTCCTGAACTTGCCGTGAGCGGTTATCCGCCCCGGGATCTCCTGGAGAGGCCCTCCTTCATAACGGATAACCTGAGTGCCGTGGCGCATCTCATGGAGAGTATCCAAGGTATTGCCGTGCTCCTGGGGTATGTGGAGCAAAATGGTGAACGGGGGGAGAACAATTTGTACAACTCGGCTATGCTCTTTGAGGATGGCCGCGTGATTCATACGGTTCGCAAGAGGCTCTTGCCCACCTACGATGTGTTTGATGAGCGGCGCTACTTTGCCCCTGGTCATGAATCTGTCCCCGTCATGTGGCATGGCCTGCGATTGGGGATCACAATATGTGAGGACATGTGGAACGACAAGGAGGTGTTTGCCTCCCGAAAGTATCGCGTGGACCCCGTGGCGGACCTCTGTGATAAAGGGGCCGATCTCCTCATCAATATTTCGGCATCTCCTTTTCATGCGGGGAAACCCGCCTTTCGTGAGCGGCTCATCGCTTCGGTGGCCACGCGTTATCAGGTACCCATTCTCTACGTCAACCAGGTGGGGGGCAATGATAGCCTCCTCTTTGACGGTGCCAGTCTGGGATTTAATAAGGATGGTGAGCTGGCCGCCCGGGCCGACTCTTTCGTGGAGGAGCTTCTCATCTTCGATCCCATGGGGGATGCCTCCCAGCACATCGCCGAGGCACCGGAGTGTATCGAGGCGTCCGTGTACCAGGCCCTGGTGATGGGAACCCGGGATTATGTGACGAAGTGCGGATTTAAAAAGGCGGTGATTGGTCTTTCGGGGGGGATCGATTCGGCCCTCACCCTGGCCATTGCGGCCGAGGCTTTAGGGGCTGAAAATGTGACGGCCGTCTTTATGCCATCGGAGTACACCTCCTCAGACAACGACGAAGATACCCGTTCCCAGGCGAAGCATCTGGGATGCCCCTATCATGTGGTGCCCATCGCCCCCATGTTTGATGCCTTTCTGGGCGCTTCCGAGACCTTTTCCCGGGAGGAGCATGGCATCACCGAGCAGAATATCCAGGCCCGGGTGCGTGGTACCCTTCTTATGGCGCTGTCCAATAAGACGGGGGCCCTGGTGCTCACCACCGGCAATAAGTCGGAGCTGGCCGTGGGGTATTGCACTCTTTACGGGGATATGAACGGAGGCCTTGCCCTCATCTCGGATTTGCCCAAGACCCTTGTCTGGGAAGTCTCCCGATATATCAACCGGGGAGGGGAGACGATTCCCTGGCGGGTGATCGATAAGACCCCTTCGGCGGAGTTGCGTCCCGATCAGTCCGATCAGGATGAGTTGCCCCCTTATGAGATTCTGGATGCGATCCTGCATGCCTATGTGGAGGAGGTGAAGTCTCCGGCAGAGATTGTGGCCTTAGGCTTTGATGCGGCCGTGGTGGCCGATGTGGTGAGGCGTGTGGAGATTAACGAGTACAAGCGCCAGCAGGCGGCGCCGGGTCTTCGGGTCACGGCCAAGGCCTTCGGCTACGGCCGGCGCTACCCCATTGCCAAACGCATTGTGAGCTAGTTTAGAGGGCCCGGTCCCTTTCAAAGGGGCCGAGCCATGAATAAAAGAGGGGGCCATGAGGCGATCATGGCCCCCTCTTTTATTGGGGAGCGTTCTCTGTCATGTACCGAGAGCCCTGGACGGTGCCACGCGCCTCGAGGGTCTCCTGGATGCGCCGGAGGGTATCCCTTTTTTTTAAGGGCCACTGGGGGGCGCGGAGTTCATCCCGGTGGGGGTCTCCGGTGAGACGCTGGATGACCATCTCCGGGGGGAGCAGCTCCAGAAAATCGCAGACGGTCTCCACATAGTCGTCCTCCTCCAGGCAGGTGTAGTCACCGCTCAGATAGAGTTCGTCGAGGGGTGTCCCTTTGATTACGTAGAGCAGGTGGATCTTGACACCATCGACACCGAGATCGGCGAGGAGTCTGGCGCCCTCCAGCATCATCTCCCGATCTTCTCCGGGGAGTCCCAAGATGATATGGGCGCAGATCTTGACCTTAGGGGCTATTTTTTGTGTGAGGGCCACGGCGCTTTTGAAACACGCCACATCGTGTCCCCTATTAATGCTGGCCAGGGTGGTGTCGTGGGGGGACTGGAGGCCGTACTCCAGCCATATGAGTTTCTCCTGGGAGTAGGCATCCAGGAGGGCGAGTTTCTCCTCGTCCACGCAGTCGGGTCGGGTTCCGATGGAGAGACCCACCACATCGTCGAAGGCGAGGGCTTCATCGTAGAGGGCCTTTAATCGGGCTACCGGAGCGTAGGTGTTGCTGTAGGCCTGGAAATAGGCGAGAAATAGTTTGGATTTGTACCGCTTGAACAGGGCCTCACGACCCTGGTGGATCTGTTCGGTGACGGAGGTGCCCAGGATGTGCGCTCCGTTGCCGGAGCCCTTCTCATTGCAAAAAATACATCCGCCGGTTCCCTTGCTGCCATCGCGGTTGGGGCAGGTGAAGCCTGCATCCACGGTGAGCTTCTGGACTCTCTTGCCGAAGATTCCTTTTAAGTGGCCGTTTAAGTCGGTGTAACGTTTTGCCTTTGTTGCGTTCATATTGACCTTGCCTGAAACCCGATTATATAATAAGGGGATGAGCGTAAAATGTGATGGTGTTTCGGGATCCTGCCCCATCAGGGAGCCGAAACTGCCGAAGAGTACGGCCGGGGAAAATGGGCCGTTCGTGTTGGGGGCTCTCCCTGGCCAGCAATCCATCATACATCGAACGGCCGGTGAGGTGGAAATGAAAAAAAGTCCCCCGGCGTTCTGTCCCGACATCAGACAATAAAACAGGCGATAGATGGTATCAAATACTCGGAAATATGATGTGATTGTTGTGGGGGCCGGACATGCCGGTTGTGAGGCCGCCCTGGCTTCGGCCCGTATGGGGCTCACCACCCTTATTTTGGCCATTGACCTGGATAAGGTGGCCTGCATGCCCTGCAGCCCCTCCATTGGCGGTACCGCCAAGGGGCATCTGGTGCGAGAGGTGGACGCCATGGGAGGGGAGATGGGCAAGGCCTCCGATGCCTCGGCGATCCAGTTCAAGACCCTCAACACCAAGAAGGGCCCCGCCGTTCAATCCACACGGACCCAAAATGATAAGAATATTTACCACCGCACCATGAAGGCGGTGCTCGAAGCCCAGGAGCATCTCTACCTCAAGCAGGGCTTGGTGGAGCGTCTTGTGGTGGAGGGTGGCCAGGTGACGGGGGTGGTGGACCAAACAGGGTTTGGCTTTGAGGGTAAGGCTGTTGTCATTGCCGCCGGTACCTTTTTAAGTGGCCTGGTGCATGTGGGAGAGAGTTGTATTCAAGCCGGACGGGCCGGAGAGTTTGCCGCCAACGGACTGGCCATCTCCATGAAGGAGATGGGGCTTATCATGGGGCGCATGAAGACTGGGACCCCCCCGAGGGTGCATCAGGATACCATCGACTACTCCCAGCTGGAAGAGCATCAAGCCGATGAGACCCCGTGCTTCTTCTCTTTCTCCTCCACCCACGCCCCCCTGCCCCAGTTGCCCAGTTTTATCGGCCACACCACAGAGGCGACGCGAAATATTGTCCTGGAGAACCTGGCCCGATCTCCTCTTTACTGCGGGACCATCAAGGGGGTATCGGCTCGCTACTGCCCCTCCTTCGAAGATAAGGCCATTAAATTCCCCGATCGCATCTCTCATCAGGTGATCTTGGAACCTGAGGGTATCGACACGCGGGAGATGTACGTAGGGGGGCTGGGCAACAGCCTGCCTGTAGATCTTCAGATCCCCTTTGTGCGATCCATCCCTGGATTTGAAGCGGCGGAGATCATCCGCCCGGGGTACGCCATCGAGTACGATTATGTCAATCCGACTCAGCTGCGCCCCAGCTTAGAGACCCGCCAGGTGGAGGGGCTCTTTTTGGCCGGGCAGATCAACGGCACCTCCGGCTACGAGGAGGCCGCGGCCCAGGGGCTCTGGGCCGGAGTCAATGCCGCCTTGAAGGTGATGGGCCGCTCTCCCTTTGTACTGGATCGTTCCCAGGGGTATATGGGGGTGATGGTGGATGACCTCGTCACCCGGGGCACCCTGGAACCTTATCGCATCTTCACCTCCCGTGCCGAGTATCGTCTGATGATGCGTGAGGACAATGCCGATTTCCGCCTCACGGAGATCGCGTATGACCTGGGGCTGGTGAGTGAGGACACGGTCCGGCAGGTCCGGGAGAACAAGGCGGCCATCGATCATGAGATGGGCCGTATCCGTCGTGCGGTGGTCAAGCCTTCGGAATCGGTCAATGCCTACCTTCTCGATCATGGCACCACAGCTCTTAAGACAGGGGCCCACCTGGATCAGATCCTCAAGCGGGCCCAGATGGGGTACGATGCGGTGACTCGCCTGGCCCCCCCGGAATTTCCTGTGGATGAACGTGTGGCCAAGCAGGTGGAGATCGAAGTGAAGTATGAGGGGTATATTCATCGTCAGATCGCAGAGATCGAGAAGTTCAAACACATGGAGAAGATTCGTATCCCTGATGATTTCCATTTTGAAGATGTCCATGGCCTCTCCAATGAGCTGCGGGCCAAACTCATGGAGGTGAAGCCCGTCTCTATAGGGCAGGCTTCACGGATCGATGGTATCACCCCGGCTGCCCTCTCTGTTTTGATGATTCACCTGAAGAGACGAGAGGGGAAGTGACCCATGGGAGGAGACCTTATTCTTGACGCCCTGGCGATTCGAGGGATTGGACCCATATCATTGACTGTTCCGGCCGGAACCTGCCTGGGGCTCTCTGGCCCGTCGGGTATCGGCAAGAGCTCTCTGCTTCGGGCTGTGGTGGATATGGAGCCCCATGAGGGGCGTGTCTCCCTCGGGACGTCCCGACGGGAGGCATTCACGGCTCCCCAGTGGCGGCGCATGGTGGGGATGTTGCCCAGTGAGAGCATGTGGTGGGACGACGAGGTATCGGCCCACTTTTTGGCCCCTGAAAAGGTGCGTCCCGATCTTTTGGGGCTTCCCGAAGCGGTTCTCTCCTGGCCGGTGAAACGTCTCTCCAGCGGTGAGAGGCAACGCCTCTCCGTATTGCGGCTTTTGGATCGAGAGCCCTTGGCCCTCATCTTGGATGAACCCACCGCCAACTTAGACGAGGTGACGACCCGGCAGGTGGAGTCTCTGATTCTGGATTATGCCGAGGCGCACACGGCTCCGGTTCTCTGGGTGAGCCATGGCCGGGAACAGCTGCAGCGCGTCTCCAGGCGCGTTGTGACCCTGAATGTCATGGGACGTCTCTGTGATACCGATGGGGAGGTGTGCCCATGAGTGTTGCAGCCCTCTCCCCTATGGACCTTTGCATGGCGGCCCTTCTTGTCATCATTTTGGCCGCCCTCTCCTTTCGCATGAATCTGGGGCTGGCCCGGCAGATTATCGTGGCCGCCCTACGTACCACCCTCCAGCTACTCCTGGTGGGGATGGTATTGAAAACTCTGTTCGATCATGCCCATCTCTTACTCTTGGGGGGGATCGCTCTCTTTATGGTCACCATGGCCGGATGGGAGGTGATGAGCCGTCAGACGCGCCGCCTTAAAGGGCCTTGGGGCTTCGCCACGGGAACGGCCGCCATGGTCGTCTCCTCTTTTTCCATCACCTGTCTGGTGCTGACCACCGTGATTCGCATCGATCCATGGTATGCCCCCCAGTATGCCATTCCCCTTTTGGGAATGATGTTGGGTAACACCATGACGGGTATCGCCATCGGTATGGAGCGCCTGACGTCGACGGCCTGGCGGGACAGTGATATGATTGAAGGGCGATTGCTATTGGGTCAGAGCTGGCAGGAGGCCATCTGTGCTATTCGTAAAGAGAGTATCCGTAGTGCCATGATTCCCACCTTAAATGCCATGGCTGTGGCGGGTATCGTCAGCCTGCCTGGGATGATGACCGGTCAGATTCTGGCGGGGAGCCCTCCCATGGAGGCGGTGAAGTACCAAATTCTTATCATGTTTATTATCAGTTCTGGCACGGGGTTTGGGGCTATCCTGGCCGTCTCCGTGGGTGCTCGCCGACTCTTTGATCATCGAGACCGCCTTCGACTGGATCGTCTCACTTGATTGAAAAGAGATGCATGAGATACCCCGTATTAAATATCCGTTCCGGGCTTGGGCGGGAACTCCTTGACACCGAGGGGTAATGACCCTATTTTTCTGGTATCGAAAGCGATTGAAACTCTTCAGAGAGTTAGCAATTGAGGTGAAAACAAAGTAATAACGTGGGGCCTGATCTCCCGGTGTGTGCCTATTTTTCGGGGGGGGCGGTTTTCTGCGATTGGATTAGATGATATGGATTATTATAAAGTATTGGGCGTTGAGAGAAGCGCTTCCGACGATGAAATTAAGAAGACGTATCGAAAATTGGCCATGAAGTATCACCCCGATAAAACCAAGGGGGATAAGGTGGCCGAGGATAAATTCAAAGAGATCAGCGAAGCGTATGCTGTCTTGAGTGATGCCTCCAAGCGCAAAGAGTACGATACCTATGGGGCCTCCGGCTTTCAGCAGCGCTACAGTCAGGAAGATATTTTCCGGGGTTTTGACCTCGGCGATACCTTCCGGGAGTTTGGTGGTGGTGGCGGTGGTTTTGGCGGTGGCGCGGGACGTGGTTGCCACAGCCGGCGCCCGGCCAAGGGTGATGACCATACCCTGGAGATTGTCTTGACGGTCCAGGAGGTGTGCAGCGGGACCACCCGAACCCTCTCCGTGGGTGGTGGGGCCTCCAGCATCAATGTCCGTATCCCCAAGGGGATGGTGGATGGCAAGAAGCTTCGCCTGACGGGAAAAGGGGCACCCAGTCCTCAAGGGGGACCGGCCGGTGATCTCTACATTCGCTCCCGTGTGGTGGGAGGGGGTGGCTTTACGGCAGATGGTCAGAGTGTGATGTATGATACTGATATCTGCCTCTCCGAAGCGATTCTTGGGACCACCATCATCGTGCCCACGGTGGAGGGCGGGGAGATCAATCTCAAGGTCCCTGCAGGCACACAGCATAAAACCAAGATGCGGATTCCGGGAAAAGGCTTACCCGAGATGAAAGGGGATGCCCGAGGGGATCTCTTCGTTCGTATCGGGGTGACCCTGCCAAAGGTTCTCACAGAGGATCAGCGGGCGGCGGTGGAGAATATGGCACGAAACGGATTGTAAGGGCACATGGTGAGGATGTGGTACACCCCTTTTTTTACCGTGTGGACTCTGAATAGAATTTTTTAAATTCAATTACTTCTAACAGATAGAAAATATATTTTCTCTTGCCGTCACTCCCTTATAATCAGATGTGGTGCAAGAGATAAAGTGATGATAAAGTAGCTAAAATGCCAGAACTTATCGAAGTACTCTCAAAAGAGGATATCGCCAGGCGCATTGCCGATGTTGCTGAGACCATCTCCCATGACTACCGGGACAGCAATCTGGCTTTGGTCTGTGCCCTTAAAGGGGCCTTTGTTTTTATGGCCGACCTGGGACGGGCCATCACCGTTCCGGCTCAGATCGGTTTTCTGGGGGTCTCCAGTTACGGGAAGAGCACCGAATCCTCAGGAAAAGCCGTGGTGACCAAAGAGTTGGACCTGGATGTTACCGATATGGACGTCCTGGTGGTGGAAGATATCGTGGACACGGGATTGACCCTTGGCTTTATCATGGATTACCTGACCTCCAAGGGGGCGCGCAGTGTGAAGGTGTGCACGCTTCTGGACAAGAAGGAGCGTCGTGCCGTCGAGGTCCAGGTGGATTATGCCTGTCATATGATTCCCGATGGCTTTTTGGTGGGATACGGCCTGGATTATGCTGAAAAATATCGGAATCTTCCGGCGATATACCATTTGAAACTGTAAAACGGGCCAGGGGGCAGGATGCGTTGCATGATGAAAAGGGGATGCACAGATGATTATCACGTGTCAGGAGTGTGATACTAAGTTTGTCCTGGATGGCAAACTGATTAAACCCACGGGCAGTAAGGTCCGTTGTTCGAGTTGTAAAAACGTGTTCACGGTTTTTCCGGAAACGGAAATTCCGTCTTCCGTGGCATCGCAGCCCCTCGTGTCAGAACTGGATTCCGCCCCCCTTCCCCCATCGGCCCCCTCATCCTCTCCTGTGGATGCGGTGGATGATCTGGCTGAAGCATTGGATCGTGAGCTGGATATCCTGTTTGGGCCTGATGATGGAGACGCCTCTGATGCGCCGCCTGATCCCGCGCCTCTCTCCGATGTACCGTCCCTGGAGTCCATCGAAGATATCGATCTGGACGACCTGGGCTTGGATGATCTGGGGCTCACGGGACCCGTGACAGAGCCGGTCTCTGACTCCCTCGACCTCTCCGGCCTGGACCTCGATCTCTTCTCCGACGAGGGGCCCCACTCCCCCACGGGAGACGAGATGGTGGATATCTTGGTCGCTCCCGGGGGAAGCTCGGAAGAGTCCTTCGACTTTAGTGACCCAGAGCCTGTTTTAAACGGGGTAGATGGGCCGATTTCCCCCGATGTCCCAGATCTGGCTCCGGAGGCGTCTCCCTATGGGGTGGAGGAGGAGCTCGACTTCTCTGATTTTGCCCTCTCTTTCTCCGATGAGGCCAATGAGCTGGAGTCGGCAGGAGAGACAGATGCACTCTCCCTCTCTCTGGGCGAGGCGTCTCGTGGGGGGACGGTGAGCTCCGATGGTGGTGATGAACTGGACCTCTCTCTCGATGACGATTTTTTTGAGCGTGCTTCGCAGGGGCCCTCATCACCGCCTCCCCTGCCTGAAGAGACGGGGGGCATGGACCTTGAGCTCGATCTGGATTTAGAGCCCGAAGATTCCATACCGGAAAATTTTGAATCCCCCCTCGTTGAGGAGCTCGACCTTTCGGAGCTTGAGTATTTACTCCAGGAGGAGCCCGTCTCCACGGGACATGTGAGTGATGCCGATGAGATCGAGCTTGCCCTCGATGCGGACTATCACGAAGAGAGTCCGGCCGAAGAGATGGAGCCCCTCTCCATGGAGAGTCTGGACGCATTGGATTTTAGTGATATTGAGGCGATGCTTGAGCATGATGATAAGCCCCTCGATGCCACGGACGGTCTCTACGGGATGATGGATCTCGACCTCGATCTCGACCTCTCCACCGATACTGAGACAGTGCCGGTGGATGGGGGACAGGATAGAGCGGTTCCCCTGGGAGAGGTGCCGGATGACGTGCCCCCAGGAGATGAAATCCCTCCCCCGTCAAAGGCATTAAAAACCTTTACCCAGACGGGCCGTACGGGGAGTGGCCGGCGGATTTTTTTCACCCTCGTACTGGTGGTTGTCCTGCTCTTCATCATCCTGGCAGGGGTCTACGCCCTGCGGGATGAAATTCGTGAGCGAACAGGGGTGGCCGTTCCCACCATTGGTGTGGTGGAAACGCTCCGGGAGACGGTGGGATCTCTGGGCATTCCCGCGGTGAGTGACTGGGTTCGGCCCGAGGTGAAAGATCTCGACGGGTATCTAAACTTGGCCACCCAGGATGTGGCCGGCCGCTTTCTCACCAGCCCCCTTCTGGGAGATCTCTTTGTGATCACCGGCAAGGTGAGAAATAATTATTCGACGACGCGTCACTCCATTCGTCTCATCGGCCGCCTTTTTAATAAGGAGAACGATGAGGTGCAGGTCAAATCATTTTTTGCCGGTAACACCATGGGCGATGAGGAGCTGGCCACCCTATCCATGAGACAGGTGGACGACAGGCTGAGTGCTCCCTTGGGGGATGGAAATATCAATGCTCGGGTGCGCCCCGGTCAGCTTGTCTCCTTCATGGTGGTCTATGCCAACCTTCCCGATGATCTCACCGAGTTTGCCGTGGAGGTGAAGGCATCCACGGAGGGAGCCGCCACGCCATAACCCCTTTCTCTCTTTTGCAGGCGGTATGACGAAAAAAATAAAAACCCCATGCGGATGATTCCGGCATGGGGTTTTTTGTATCAGGGCATGTCACCGTGATGGGATTTTAGAGTTTCGGATCGAATCCTGTATCATCAAAATCTAAGGTCGCGGTGTAGTCCGTAAAGGTCTCTTCCCGACGGATCATGCGTACGGTACCTTTCGATTCCAGGAGAAGTTCCTTGGGCCGCATCTGGCCGTTGTAGTTAAATCCCATGGCGTGGCCGTGGGCGCCGGTGTCGTGAATGAGGAGAAGATCCCCCTCTTCGAGAGGCGGCAAGGGGCGCTGAACGGCAAATTTATCGTTGTTTTCACATAGGGAGCCCACCACATCCACCACGGTGTCCAGGGGGAGGGCCTCTTTGCCGGGGATGGTGATGTGGTGATAGGCGCCGTACATACCGGGTCGCATGAGGGCCGACATACAGGCATCCACACCTACATAGTGTCGGTAGGTCTCTTTTCTGTTGATCACTGAGGTGGCCAGGACGCCGTGGGGGCCGGCCATAAATCGTCCGCTCTCCATACAGAGTCGGGGCATATACCCCTCCTCTTTTTTAAAGGCCTGAAATAGTGCCGTGATCTCTGCGGCCATGGCTGTGATGTTGAGGGGCCCCTCCTCGGGTCGGTAGGGGATGCCCAGTCCGCCGCCGATGTTGACGAATTCGAAGGTGATGCCCAGCTCTTTTCGCAGCGCTTTGATGCGGGAGAGGAGCATGGCGGCCGTCTCGACCATATAGGTGTAGTTAAGCTCATTGGAGGCGAGCATGGTGTGGAGTCCGAAGCGGGTGGCCCCCCTCTCCATGGCCGTGCGGTAGGCGTCCACGAGCTGATCGTGACTGACCCCGTATTTGGCTTCCAGGGGATTGCCGATGATCTCGTTGCCGGTGCGACGATCCCCGGGGTTGTATCGAAAACAGATCAGTTCCGGCATCTCGGGAACTTTATCGATGAGGCTGATGTCATCTAAGTTGAGGATGACCCCTCCATCGGCGGCGGCCGCCTCGAACTCCTCTTTGCAGGTGTTATTAGAGGTGAACATGAGATCCTCTCCCCGACCTCCGGCCATGCGGGCCAGGTGAAGCTCTGCCGGGGAGCTGCAGTCAAAGCCGAACCCTTCCTCTTTAAAGATCTTGAGAATCTCAGGGTTGGGGAGGGCCTTCACGGCAAAGTATTCACAGAAGCCGTCTAGCTCTGAAAAGAGGGATGTGAGCTGGCGGCAGGTGCCCCGGATTCCCGCCTCATCGTAGATGTGGAAGGGGGTGCCGTAGTGATGGGCAATTTTCTCTATCATGGGGGTCAGGCGGTGGGTATAGTCAGGGGTCATGGGCATGGTACACACTCCTTTATGGAAAGGGGAATCTGGGATGTCTCTTTGTAGGTGGAGAGGGCCACGGAGGTGGCCGTCGGGTGAAGGCCGTCGATGGTTCCCAGGGTGTGGGCCAAAAACTTTTTTAGGGCATCGGTGTCTTTGACGCGAACCTTAATACGAAACCGGGTCTCTCCTGAAAGAAAGTGGACCTCCTGGACCTCATTGATGGCCGCCAGACGTTCTCCGGCCTTGTCCAATGTGGATATCTCATCAATGGCCACATCCACAAATGCGATGAGGCTTCGGGCAAATTTTTCAGGATTGAGGATCACCTCGTATCCGTTGATATACCCCTGATTCTCCAGTTTACGAATGCGTTCCAGTACGGCTGAGGGCGCCATATTCACGCGACGGGCCACCTCCACATTGGGGATACGGGCCTTCTCCTGAAGGATTTTGAGTATGGTGAGGCTGATGGTGTCAAGTGTCATGGTTTATTCTCCATTTTATGCAAAGATACCGTCCATCATCCGGGAGTGTCAAGAATATAATTCTGTTAAAAAACTATTTTACCGAATATTATTCTGGTTGCGGCGGCGGTGTCGTGGGAGGGGCATCGGCATCGGGGGCGATGGCGATCTGGTGGTTTTTATAAACCGATAGACGTGCCCGGGCCGCAGACTCCAGAATACCGATTTCAGCATCGACATAATCCACGATGATCGCCTTCTCTTTGCCCGGGCCGGGGCGAAGGACACGCCCCAGATACTGGATCAGGCGTCCCGAAAAGCGGATGGGGTAGGTGAGGAAGAGGGTGGCCAGGCAGCTGGCATCGAACCCTTCACCGAGCAGTTGGCTGGTGGCAAAGAGAACACGGGTCTCTCCCCGTTCCAGCCGTTCAAGGACATCGGTACGTTGGCTCTTTGAGAGATCTCCGGTGATGAGGTCGGCATCGATCCCATGGTTGTAGCGGAGAAGGGATCTCATGTTGTCGCAGTGGGCCTTTCGGTCTGAGAGGACGAGAAGTGTGCCTTGGCAGTGGGGAATCTCGTTTGAAATATCTTGTACAATCAAGGCGTTGCGATTTTTATCTCCGGTAAGTTGCGTCATGAGCTTAGGATAATGGCTTGTTCCGTCGATATCAGAGTAGAAGGGCGTGAGGCGAAAGCGAACCTCGGCGTGTAGGATGTGACCCGCATCGATGAGGGGTCCCTTCTCGATCTCCCAGGCAGACTCACCGAGATGGAAGAAGATGAGACGGGAGAGTTTGTCACGTCGCCACGGTGTGGCGGAGAGGCCCGTCATGTAATGGGTATCGAATTGGGTCACCGCTTCGGTGAAGGTGCGGCTGGGGGCCCTGTGGCATTCGTCTACGATGAGGTATCCGATGGTGGGTGCCACCTCCGCCACCCGTTTGTAGAGGGATTGAACCATGGCCACGGTGATCTTTTTCCCCATGCGTAGGGTGCCCCCCCCGATGAGTCCGATCTCCTCTTCGGGGATGCCGAGAAAGGTTTCGATGCGGGCCACCCACTGTCGGGCCAGGTCCCGTGTGTGGACCACGATGAGGGTGGGTTGCTCTCTTTGCGCCACAAGATAGAGGGCCATAACTGTTTTTCCAGCACCGGTGGGGGCGGTGAGTACCCCAAACTCTTTTTTTAGAACCGCCTGGCACGCTGTCTCCTGGAAGGGGCGCAGGGAGCCCGTGAAATGGAAGGGGACGGGGGGGAATTTTCGCCTCTCATCGTGAAGGGTAAAGGGAGTGTCCAGGTGGTGACAGGTGTTGATGGCCAGGCGCATACATCCCCGGGGGATATGCAGGTTCCCTTCGGCCTCCGTGTAGAATCGCAGCTCTTTTTCCACCCCTTTATTCCATCGTCCGCGACGCTGGTTCTCTTGCCAGGTGGGATTGGGTAGGGTCAGGCTCTGCTTGACGGCCACAGAGAGGGCGTGGGGTGGGGCGACCAGGGTGGCCCGGTTGTTTAAGTGTATATCCACAGTCTGGGCAAGGCTCCCTGGGGGTTTATCTGGTTGGTGGAGGGCCTGTGGGCCCTTCGCTTGCATTAAATTGGGTTAGTTTTTGCAAAGGTATATAAAATGATCTATGATGCTCTACCACAAAGGGCCGGAGCCTGCAAAAATGAATGGGCTTCGGATCTTCAAATGAGGGGTGGCAAAGGCACAAGGCAAGTTTTGGTGCTTTTTTTCTGCCCCTGCCACACGGCCCCACACCGGCTCTCCATGCCATTCGTTGACGATTCCATGCCATTGGTAAGCAGCACATGACGGAACGCAGAAAAGAAACAATACTTTTTGTGGATGACGAGGAGAGCATTCTCGATATCACAGGGGAATATTTTCGACACAAAGGGTACCAGGTATTAACCGCCGGAAATGGCCATGAGGCTGTGGCCATTTTGGCCAACCATTCGGTGGATTGCTGCTTTACAGATATCAATATGCCGGGTATGGACGGGTTGGAATTGGCCGAGCATATTCGGGTTCATGATGTCTCGATACCCGTGGTGGTGATGACTGGATTTCCCTCCCTCGAAAATACCCTCTCTACCTTAAAAAATGGGGTCGTGGATTTTCTCATTAAGCCGGTGAAGCTTGATCAGATGGAGCTCTGCATGAAACGGGTCTTCCGAGAAAGGACCCTTTTTCTGGAGAATATGCTCCTCACTCAAGAGGTGAAGGGCAAGAAGCGACTCGAGTCTCTCAATGCGAAACTGGTGGCCAAGGTCGAGGATCTGAACATCATGAATCGCATCATGGATGATTTCTCCTCCATCAGCTCCAGTGAGGCGCTCTTTAAGAAGGCGACAGAGTCGGCGGTGGATATCACCGGGGCCTATGCCTCGCGTTTTTTTATCGTGAGCGAATCTGTGGATATGCCCATTGAGATGGCCGCCACGGGAGCGGGCGGGGAGGATATTCCCTTAGAGGGCCTCGCTCGTCATGGTCAGGATCTGGGGCGGCTCATCTGTGAGGTGGCCGATGAGGGGGTGCCCACCTTGATCTCTCACAACGAGAGACTCCGGGGTTTTGACTCCCCCATGAACTCTGTGGTGCTGGTCCCTTTACAGATTCGGGCCAAGAGTCTGGGCGTGTTGATGACCAATCATATGGCGGAGAGTGATCATTTTTCGGAGAAGGATGTCTACCATTTGAGCTTCATGACCCAGAAAGTGGCGGGTAATGTGGAGAATGTGGCCCTTTATGAAAATATTTATGACAACCTCTTCTCGACGCTCTCGGCCTTTGTAAAGGCCGTGGAGGCCCGTGACTCCTACACCAATCAGCACTCGAATCGTGTGTGTGAAATTGCCATTCTTCTGGGGATGGATCTGGGGTGCACCAAAGAGGAGTTGAATATATTAACCTTTGCCAGCAGGCTCCATGATATTGGAAAAATTGGGATACGGGATGCCATACTCCTGAAGCCCGGGAGCCTTACGGACGAAGAGTTTGAGAAGATCAAGGAGCATCCCGATATCGGTGCCGATATTGTCGGGCAGCTGGGGTTGTGGGACCGGGAGGCGCAGATTATCCGTCACCACCATGAACGATTCGATGGCCAGGGCTACCCCGAAAGGCTTCATGGCGTGGCGATTCCCTTCTTATCTCGTATCCTCTCCGTGGCCGATGCCTTTGATGCCATGGCATCGGATCGGGCGTATCGTCGCAAGATGCCCCTGGATAAGGTGACGATGATCATACGAAAGGGTGCCGGATCACAATTTGATCCCCGTGTGGTGGATGCATTTTTGGACCTCATGGCGCGTGGCGTTCTTGACGTGAGCCCTGGCGAGTCGGCATGCCAAGGCCTTATCACGACGTCAGAAGACGGAAACTAGAAAAAATTAGGTGAAGCACTAGGGTTTCGAAGGTGAGTGAGCGATGGATGCAAATATAATCAATCCCTTTATTCATGCCACCTCTAATGTGTTGGAGGTGATGGCCTTTGTCAGCTGCAAGGCGGGGCCCCCATATCTGAAGAAGGATGACAGAGCCATCGGGGATGTGACCGGTATCATCGGGCTAACCGGAGAGACCAACGGAACCATTGCCCTGACCTTCGATGAGGGGAGTATTCTTCGTGTGGTATCCAATATGTTCGGAGAGGAGATTAGTGAACTCTCCCACGAGATATCGGATGCCGTAGGGGAGATCATCAATATGATCTCGGGCCAGGCGCGGCGGGAGATGGAGGAGAACGGGCGTGTGTTCCAGGCCTCTATTCCTTCGGTGGTGAGTGGTCGTGGTCATGCCATCACCCACTACTCTGATGGTCCGAAAGTTGTTATTCCCTTCACCACGGAAGGGGGTGAATTTGCCATAGAAGTCTGCCTTGAATTTTAGCTGACCCCCTGTTGTGGATTTGTGGTACAGGTGCTATCTGTGATGGCGAGATGAGGCGATGTGTCGGGGACGGCCCCGGTCAAGGAGCCGTACAGTGGATATGCGGTTGGAGTCCCTTTTGGGGGACCGTCATTTAATGATAGCCCCTTTAAATATGGTGGGGTCGCGTTAAAGATCGATGGAGATCGGGAAATGAGTACATCCTTGAAGATCCTTGTTGTGGATGATTTTGCCACCATGCGCCGAATCATGAAAAATATTCTCAAGCAGCTGGGGTACACCAATATCACAGAGGCCGACGATGGGACCACGGCGCTGGAGGAGTTAAAAAAGGGTCATTTTGACCTGATTATTTCTGATTGGAATATGCCCAAGATGACGGGTCTGGACCTGCTCAAATTGGTACGTTCCGATTCTCAGTATAAAGATATTCCCTTTCTTATGGTGACCGCAGAAGCCCAAAAGCAAAATGTGATTGAAGCGGTGCAGGCGGGTGTGTCGAATTATGTGGTGAAGCCTTTCACGGCCGAAGCCATTGCGGACAAGTTGAGTAAAATTATTGGATAGCCGGCAGGAATTTATCTTGCGATCACTATGTTAAGATTTTTCACAACAAGCCATTTGTAATTTTGTAAAGTATCAAGATAGGACCGTAGTAATCATGGCGGATACCAGGATGATCAAAGTACTCATAACGGGAGGATTGGATAGCTCTCTTCTTATGGGCATGCTCTCCAATTGCGACCTCAAGATCGAAGCCGCGCCGGATATGACGGTATCGGCTGAAAAATTGGCCCATTTTAACTATGATGCCGTGGTGGCATCGAATCTCTCTCAAGGGGATGCGTCGGCTCTCTCTACCCTTTTAAAACGACATGGGGAGCCCTCTTTGGTCCTTGTGGGAAAGGGGCCGACACCGGATTATGCGGCCACCATCCGCCTGGATGAGGGGGTAACGGTTCATGACCTGGTGACGGCCTGTCGTTTTCCCGTTCATGATATCGATGACGGCCGTTTTCAAGGACCCTTCGATCGCCGGGGTCTTGTGGGTGGGAGTGAGGCGCTGCGCCGGGTCTTGGTCATCGCTGAGAAGGTGGCGGCCACAGACAGCACCGTGCTGATTACCGGCGAGAGTGGTACCGGTAAAGAGCTCATTGCCCGGGCTATCCATCGGAACAGCCATCGATGCAACGCCCCGCTGGTGGTGATCAATTGTGGGGCCATTCCCCGCGAGCTTCTGGAGAGTGAGCTATTCGGCCATGAAAAAGGGGCCTTTACCGGTGCGCACAGGGCACGCCCCGGCCGGTTCGAACTGGCGGACGGGGGGACGATCTTCTTGGACGAGATCGGCGATATGAGCCCCGACTTGCAGGTAAAGCTTCTGCGGGCCATCCAGGAGAAATGTTTTGAACGTGTGGGTGCCACCCACTCCACCCATGTGGATATCCGTATTATTTCGGCCACCAACAAGGATCTGACCCTGGCTGTGGCCCAAAACCAATTTCGTGAAGATCTGTACTACCGCCTCAATGTGATTCCCATCATCATGCCTCCCTTACGTGAGCGCCGAAGTGATATCTCCCTTCTGGCCGATCACTTTACCGACAAATTGGCCCGACGCACCGGCATGGATGAGAAGCGGTTTTCTCAAGAGGCCATGGCCATCATGACGGCGTATGATTGGCCAGGCAACGTGCGCGAGTTGGAGAATCTGGTGGAACGGTTCTCGGTGCTGGTGGATGGCAGTGTGGTGGAGGCAGAGGATCTGCCCCCTCATTTTTTGGCCGCAGACTCCCAGGATGATGATTTACCCTCCTTATATCTTGATGTGCGTCATGGGGTCAATTTTCATGAATCCATGGAGCAGCATCAAAAAAAATTGATTCTTCAAGCCTTGAATGAAGCCAACTGGGTGAAGGCCAAGGCGGCAGAGCTGCTCAATATGAAGCGCACCACCCTCGTGGAAAAAATCAAAAAAATGAAGCTTGAAGATGGTTCTGTGACCACCACGGTGTAGCTTTTTTATCTGTGTTTCCCCCCTTCCTCTCTTCGGGGTGGCCTATGCCTTTTGCGTCATGGGGCCCTTTTTTTCTTCTGTCAAATGAGTGCCTCTTGCCCCTTTATGGTCTGGGGCCATCCTTTTTTTCCTCATCACGGGGCCTTTTTTATAAGGGTATGGTCTCTCCTATTTGGGTGGGGATGTGAAGAGGGCGAGGCGCTCTCTTCTGGGTTTAAGGGGCCATGAAGGGAGCGGGATGTATTCGAGAATCAGTGAAGGAGTTGATGATGAAGGCCTTCCCAAGGCAGGCAATGAAATGGATTCCATGGGGGATGATGATCCTCATGGTCTTGGTGTGGGGACAGGCCCAAGCCGCTGAGGTGATACAGGTAACGCGTGTATCGTCTCCTGCTGGGGTGGTGTTGGAGTTGTCGGAGGCTGTGCCGTCCAAGGTGGTGAAGATCGATGCCCATGAGCTGCTCATTGCCTTGAAGGGCACCTCTATCCTGCCGAAGGCCCTCGAGGGGATGGGATCCGGTAGTCCCCGTGTGGTGGTACGCCGTCAGACCTCGGCCCTCACCACTCTCCTGGTTCAGACCGATACACCTATCTTGACTATGACCCATCGGTGGGAAGGCCGGCGCCTGATGATCTCCCTCCAGCTGAAAGCGGTGAGGCATCGCAAGATGGCCCGGGGGAAAAAGAGGGGTGGAGAGGTTCTCACCCCAGAACGGGTGCTGGGCCATGCACCGGCTGCGGTGGTCTCTCCCAAGGATGAGACCCATCTGGTGGCCCGGGCTGGGTTTACCGGCAGCCTGGATGATCTCCTTCTGGAGGTGAAGAGCTCCCTGTGCCGCGAAGAGGACGGCATGGATCGTATCCTCACCCTCATACGAAATGGTGCCTTTCACCGGGCAGAGACGGAGGTGGTCAAGAGTCTTAAGCTTCCAGGGCTCTCCCGCGGCTGTGCCGAGGGGCTGATGATTCTTCAGATTTTCAGTGCCTTTCGGGAGGCGGTGCTCCGGCATGAGACCGAAGGGCTCGTGGCCCTCCCCACCCGTATCAACGCCTTCATCAGTCAGTTCCCCGACTCCTCTTATCTGCCGTATGCCCTCGCCATGCTGGGAAATACCTATATGGATCTCAACGATTACGGTATGGCCGAGGGGTACTATCGGGTGGTTTTGGAGGATCACATCGGGTTTGCGGCGGCTCCCGATACGGCCTTTCGTCTGGGAACGCTCCTTCGCCAGACGGGACGCGCCGTGGAGGCCCTTCCCCTCCTCACCAAGGTCGCCTCCCTCGGGGAGGCTCTCTCCTTTGCCGCGGCGGTAAAAAAAGAGCGGGCCCTAACCCTGTATGATCTGGGATCATTCGCCCCCAGCCAGGCCCTCTTTGAGGCTTTGATCGGGATGGATCAAGAGGCGGTGTGGCGTGATCCGGACCTGCTTCTCTATGGGGGGCAGGCGGCCTTAAGGGCGGGGGATCGCAAGGCGGCCCGGGGGCATCTGGTGCAGTTTGCCAACCTCTTTCCGGAAGATGAGAGGGCGGGTATGGCCCTTGAGAGCGTTGGGGAGAGTTGGCTCGATGATGGTCAACCGGAACGGGGTCGGGCATTTTTTAAGCTGGTGATCGAGCGATATCGAAAAGGGGAGGGGTATATTACAGCCCTTGTCCGTCTGGCAGAACAGCTTCCGGATCGACAGGAGAAGGTGGACCTCTACACCCGGGTCATCGACACCTTCGAGGAGCACCCCCTGGCCCGACTCTCCATGCTGCGCCTGGCCGCCCTTCATGATGAGGTGGGAGAGTATGAGGCGAGTGTGGCATTGGTTAAAAAACTCCTGGATATGGGGGCCGGTGGCCTTCGGGCCGAGGCGTATGCCCGGCTGACCCAGGCTGTCTTGGGGCACTTTCGCGTCCTCGTCTCCCAGGGCAAAAATATGGATCTCATCACCTTTTTCGAGACGGAGCGTCGCCTGATTCATAAGCTGGAGAACCCCGATATATTCCTTATGGCTGGAGAGGCCTATATCTCCGCCCATCTTTATGGCAGTGCGGCCGAGGAGCTGGAACGTGCCATTGTCCTTTCGATAAAGCGCCTCAAATGGTCCGGCCGGGATCGCTTGGCTGGGCTTTACTTCCAGCTGGGGCAGGCTCTGGATGAGGGGGGCCGCAAGAAGGAAGCCCAGGCCGTCTTCACCCGGTTTCTGGAGCACTACGCCGAGACCCCGGGAGAGGGAGAGGCCGCCTTTCGTCTGGGTCGTATTTTCTTTCATGGGGGAGAGATGGGGCAGGCCGAAACCCTCTTTAAAAAGAGTCTCGCCTTAGGGGGCGGTGCCCGTCCTCGTGTCTGGCTCTCTCGATGCCGGGAGGAGCAGGGGGATCTCGCCGCGGCGATTCCATGGCTGGATGAGGCCATTGATCTCCTGGAGTCCGAATCCCCACGCCCGAAGGCCGATCTCTACAGCGCCTACCGGCGTTTGGGTGATTTTAGCATGAAGTTGGGGCTCTATACGGCGGCGGTGGATGCCTTTGCCGGGGCCGAAGCGTGTGCCGGTGAGGAGGTCTCTCCTGAGGAGCTACGGTTCTTACGGGCCGATGCCCTGGCCCAGGGAGAAGAGGGGAAGAAGGCCCTCGTTCTCTACCGATCGGTGGCCGCTTCCGAAGATACATTCTGGAGTGGTATGGCCACGGAGCGCATCCGCTCCATGGAGCTGTCTGAACGGCTTGGCGGGTCTCGCTAATGTACTGAGAACACTCCGTGCAGGCATACCCGATGTCCACGGCGTGGCGCTTCACACAGGTTTATGGCTGAATCGTTATACCTTGGGTTTGATATAGAAGGCCTTAAAATTTTTATGAAGGAAACACACATGGCAGTGTGCCGGGTATTGCTGGTTGATCAAGGGATTTTTCGACACCGGGCATGGGGACCTGTTCTGGAATCGAAGGGGCATGGCGTGACCCGTGTGGCCGCTCTGCCCGAGGCGGGCGGACTCCTCTCCGAGGGCTATGATCTTGTGGTGGTGCATGCCCCGTCCGCCGGAGAGGGACTCTCCCCGTTTCTCGTGCGTCTGGCCGGCGAGGAGGAGGCCCCGAACGTGGTGGTGGTCATGGAGACGCCCCATGCATCCCAGGCGGTAAACTGGATGAAGTGCGGGGCCCGGGATTGCCTCATGGAGCCTGTGGCTCCTGGCCAGATCGGTCTCATCGCCGATGCCTGTGCCGCCTCGGCGGTATCGGTGCGGGGGCGTATGGCGGGTAAGACGCATATTGTCACCTGCAATCCCCGTATGGAGGCCCTTCTCTCCATACTGGATCGTGTGGCCGACAGCTCGGCGTCGGTTCTGATTACCGGCGAGAGCGGCACGGGCAAAGAGCTCATTGCCCGATATGTGCATGGGCGGAGTCGCCGGAACCGGGGACCCTTTGTGGCGGTCAATTGTGCGGCCCTTCCCGAGAACCTCATGGAGAGTGAGCTCTTTGGTCATGAGAAGGGGGCCTTTACCGGCGCTGTGGGCCGGAAAGCGGGGAAATTTGAGCTGGCCGAAGGGGGAACCCTCCTCCTGGATGAAATTACGGAGATGCCGGTGACCCTCCAAGCCAAATTGTTACGGGCCATTCAGGAGAGGGAGGTGGATCGCCTGGGAGGCACCGCCCCGGTGGCGGTGAATGCCCGGGTGGTGGCTACCACCAACCGGGATTTGAGAGCGGCCATTGAGGCCCATGAGTTTCGTGAAGATCTCTACTTTCGTCTCAACGTGATTCCCGTAAAACTCCCCCCTTTACGTGAGCGCCGTGAGGATATCGAGGCCTTAGCCCGTCATTTTATGGCACGGTTCAGCGCCCAGGATGGTCGATCCGTCAAAGATTTGACACCGGGTGCCGTGACGCGTCTCAAAAATTACCCCTTCGCCGGCAATGTGCGTGAACTGGAAAATCTCATGCACCGTGCCGTTCTCCTGGCCGAAGGCGAGGTGATTGGCGTCGAGGCACTCTGGTTCGAAGAGGGGGAGATGCCCCTCTCACCCGTGACACCCCGCTCGGATATCTCCCATGATTTCAAGGGGGCCCCTTTGCGTGAGGTGGAGCGTATTGTGATCTTTGACTGCCTGGAGCAGACGAAGGGGAACCGCACCCATGCCGCTAAAATCCTCGGCATTAGTGTCCGGACCTTACGAAATAAACTGAGCGAATATCGAGCCCATGGGGTGGATATCCCTTAAGGGCATGATTGTTGCACCCTTATTTTAGCCCACGACTATTTACACAGAGATTCTCTGATCAATAGCAAAGAGATTAGGAACATCATGTCACGCGAGCTTCTCATCGATAAAACATACGCCCTGCTCGGCAAGGCCATGGACGTCTCGGCCCGTCGTCATAACCTCATTACCGGTAATATCGCCAATATGGATACCGTGGGGTATGAGGCCCGGGATCTTGATTTTCAAAAAAATCTGGAGATGGCCATGAGTAAGGGGAGTGGGGCCCTGGACCGCACCCATGAAAAACACTTTAAAGGCCGGCCGGATGGTTTATCGTCTGTCGACATCGTGGAGGATGCCCCCGTGGATTTGGACCGGGAGATGACCCGGTTGGTGGAGAATAATATTCGGTATCGCTCCACCGTGGAGATGATGATGCGTAAGGTGGCCACCCTTCGGGATGCCATCGGCGAAGGGGTTAAGTAGAACAAGAAAGGGAGGGGGAAAGGCCTCTCCCACAATGCAGATATGCAAGGAGACGAGGGACACTATGGATCTTCTGGGTGCTATCAAGGTCAGCAGCTCGGCTCTGACCGCCCACCGTACCAAGATGAATGTGGTGGCAGAAAATATTGCCAACTCTGAGACCACCCGTACCGCCGACGGGGGACCCTACCGTCGGAAAATGGTGGTGTATGAGACGCAAGCACCGGCCAGTTTCGATGCGATGCTGAAAGATGAGATGGCCCGGGGCGAGGGGGTGGCGGTGACCGAGGTGGTGAGTTCACCGGAAGATTTTCGCCTCGAATACAATCCGGCCCACCCCGATGCCGATCCGCAGACGGGATATGTCAAGATGCCCAACGTGGATATCCTCTCTGAAATGGCGGATATGATGGTGGCCCGTCGCTCTTACGATGCCAGCGCCACGGCCGTTGAAAACTCTAAAAACATGATCATGAAGGCCCTTGAAATCGGACGCTAATGGGCACGAGGTGTAAATGAAGATTAATCAGATGACCCAGGGCCTCCCCTCCCTGCAGAAGCCGGGGGAGACCGGTGGCAGCTCGGGTCCCTCCTTCGAGGATCGTCTCAAAGGGGCTGTGGCCGAGGTGAATGCCAAGCAGCTATCGGCAGACAGTGCCGTGGAGCAGGTGGTGTCGGGGACAATGGGTATCCATGAGGGAATGCTCTCACTTCAGGAGGCGGATATCGCCATGAAGGCCCTGCTCCAGGTGCGCAATAAGGTGATTTCTGCCTACAACGATGTGATGAAGATGCAAGTGTAAGGGGATCACCCGCTGTCTGACCACTCCTGATCCATCGAGGAGTCTGATTTATGTCGTTTGTCAAGAGGTAACCCGCGGATGTTCCAGTTTTTTCAGCAGATTCGTACCATTCTCTCCAAGATGCCCCTATCCCGCAAGATTACTGTGGGAACCCTTATATTTATGGTGATTGCCCTCTTTGGAGGGATTATTTTCTGGAGCAATATGGTGGAGTACCGCTCCCTCTACAGCGGGCTCTCTCCGGAAGATGCCTCCCAGGTGGTGACCCGTTTAAAAGAGCTGAAAGTGCCCTACCGCCTTGAGAACGGAGGCTCCGGAGTCTCCGTTCCGGGGGAGCAGGTCTACGACTTACGTCTCTCCATGGCCTCGGAAGGGCTCCCCAAGGGGGGCGGGGTGGGTTTTGAAATTTTCGATAAGACAGAGTTCGGCACCACAGAGTTTGTGCAGAAGCTAAACTTTCAACGCGCCTTGCAAGGCGAGCTGGCGCGTACCATTCGTGAACTCGAAGAGGTCCGGGATGCACGGGTATTAATCGTGATGCCCAAGGACTCTGTCTTTGTTGAGGAGTCAAAACCCCCATCGGCCTCGGTGCTTCTTAAGTTGCGCAAGAGCCTGCCCCAGGGCCAGGTGGAGGCCATTGTCCATCTGGTGGCCAGCTCTGTGGAGGCCTTGACCACGGACCGGGTCACGGTGGTGGATTCCCGGGGCAAGATTTTGTCCAACGGCAGCCCCGAGGATGCGGATAAACAGCTTTTAAATTCCCAGATGGCCTATAAGATGGCCTTCGAACGCAATATCACCCAACGTATCCAGAGTATGCTCGAACGGATTGTGGGCCAGGGAAAGTGTATCGTGCGGGTTACCGCCGACATAGATTTTTCCCGAGTGGACGTCAGCGAAGAGCTTTACGACCCCGATGGCCAGGTGGTGCGGAGTCGTCAGAATGTCTCGGAGAAGAGTGCCAAGGCCAATGGCCGGCCCGAAAAGATCTCCAGCGTCAACCCCCTGGCCGACCTCGATCCCAGCCAGCGCAGTGAGAGCCAGGCGAGAAGTGATGATACCATCAACTATGAGATCAGTCGCACCACACGCCGCACCACGCATCCTTTGGGGCAGGTGACGCGTCTTTCCGTGGTGGCGGTTTTAGATGGTACCTACACCACAGAGACGGCAGAGGATGGGATCCGCAGCCGGCTCTTCCATGCACGAACCCCGGAGGAGATGAAGTTATTCTCCACCATCGTGCGCCAGGCCATGGGGTACAGCGCAGACCGTGAGGACCAGGTCTCGGTGGAGTCCATACCCTTCACCATGGAGGAGGGATGGGAGCTGGAGAGGGCCCCAGCCACCGGTGTGGAAAAGTTGATGGACGATTATGGTAAGGCCGGTCTGAATCTTCTGGTTGTGCTCTTGATCTTCATCTTTGTGGTGCGCCCCTTAATTCGAACCTTAAAAGAGGCGAGTACACAAGATGATGAGGATCTGTTTGAAGACGAGGATGAGGGGGTGACCGTTTCCATTGGGGCCGATGCCCTATCCGGTGGGCATATTCGGGAGGGGACGGCCCAGGATCGCGCTATGCGGCTGGTCCGTGAGGATGTGGATAAGGCGGCCAATATTATTAAAGGATGGCTGTGCGAGGATTAATTATGTGGTCATGAAGAAGGGGACCACAAAGGGGATAGTCAAATAATGACAGGGGCCATGAAGGCGGCCATATTCCTCCTCTCCATGGGAGAGGGGCGTGCCGCCGAGGTGTTTAAGAAGTTGAGTGATGCCGAGATTCGTCAGGTCGCCTCGGCCATGACGCGGATTCGAGAAATTTTACCCGAAGATCTTGCCTCCGTCGCCGAAGAGTTTATCACCCGTTTTGAAGGGAACACCAAACTCATGGTGGAACCCGGTGATTTTCTTCGTAATGTGATCAAAAATACCCTACCATCGGGGCGTGCCGACGATATCTTGTCGGAGATCAGTGCCCTGCAGCGAGACAAGCCCTTCGGATGGAGCCGGGATGTCAATGTCTCTGCCCTCACCACGGCCCTGACCATGGAACATCCCCAGACCATTGCCATGATCATGGCCCATTTGCCCCCCGATATTGCCGCCGATGTCCTGGTCGCCTTTCCCGAGGAGATGAAGGGGGATGTCGCCTTACGGGTGGCACGCCTCGGTCAGATTCCCGAAGAGATCGTCCGGGATGTGGATGGCGCCTTGAAAGATGAGCTTAAGAACATGGTCAGTTCTGGCGGAAAGGTGGGGGGTCTTCAGGTTTTGGTGGATATCATCGGAGGTGTGGATAAGGCCTCGGAAGATGTTATCATGGAGATAATGGAAGAAGAGGATATGGAGATGGCCATGAATGTCCGGGATATGATGTTTGTCTTTGAGGATATGGTGGGCATCGATGACCGGGGCATGCGTGAGATCCTTAAGCGTGTGGAGGGGGCTCAGTTGACCATTGCCCTTAAGACGGCCAGTGAAGAGATGAAGAATAAGATTCTGGGCAATCTCTCCTCACGGGCGGCCGAGATGATCTTAGAGGACTTAGAGGTGATGGGGCCCGTGAAACTCTCAGAGGTGGAAGGGGCCCAGCAGGCGGTGGTTCAGGCGGCCAAGGACCTGGAGGCCGAAGGGGCTATTACCTTAGGGGGCAAGGGCAAGGATGATGTGTTGGTGTAAAGAATCTGTCGTCTCGATGAGATGTGCATCGAGGGGCCCCCATGGCGGGGCGAAAAGGGACCCTATTATGGGCAGTTACCATGAGTGATGAGGGATTTCGACCCCTGGTGGAGGTATCGGTCAAGGCCTTTGATGCCCGTTCACACCCGGGGGTGGGCGGGGGCTTTCAGCGCCTGGAGTTTACCCAGGAGACGGCCCCTCCCCCAGAGCCTGTGGTCCCTGAAGAGGATGCCTCGGATGGGTGGGCGCCCATGGCCCCGGTGGCGGAGATCGAGACCGCCTCGGCAGAGCGTTCCGAGGGTGAGCTCCCGGAGGCGGTGAGAGAGTCCCCGGAGGCCAAGGATTCGGGACTCTTTGATGTGGAACAACAGGCCTTTGATATGGGCTTTTCCAAGGGGGAACGTGATGGGTTTCTCAAGGGAGAGGAGCGGGCCATGGAGATGCTGGTGCGTTTGGAAAATCTCATCCTGGGGTTTGAAGGTGCCTGGCGACGAAGTTGTGAGAACCGTGAGAGACAGGTTGTGAAGCTGGCCCTCGTCGTGGCCGAGAAGGTGGCCCTGGCCAAGGCCGATCACGATGATGAACTCGCCGCCCGATCCCTTGTGGAGGCCCTGGCCTCCCTGGATGATCCCGGTGTCTGTACGGTACGTGTGAATCCCACCGATTTTCAGTCTGTGGAGCGCCTCAGGGGGGACCTTTTTCAGCGTATTGCCAACCTTCAGGAGATCACCATCCTTCCCGATCCCCAGGTGGATGAGGGCGAGGTGCGTCTGGAGAGCGATGACGGCTGGTTAGAGACCCATGCCCGGAAGCGTTTGGATGCCGTGCTGGCCCGTGTCTCTACCGCCGCGGGTCTGGGGGAGTCCCATGGGCTGGTCTGATGAGGGTCCCTGGGAGGCGATGGAGGCGGCGGCTCGCCATACACGACTCTTTGCCGGGGAAGGCCGCGTGGAACAGGTGCTGGGGCTGGTGGTGGAGGGCCGGGGGATCAAGGCCGGTATCGGCAGCCTCGTGACAATTTTGGCCGCCTCGGGGCGGACGCTTTCCGGTGAGGTGGTGGGGTTTCGGGGGGGGCGCATCGTGGTGATGCCCTATGGCGACACCGCTGGTGTGTGCGAAGGGGATCGGATACGGCTCATGGACGCCGAGCCCTCGGCCCGTGTGGGAGAGAGCTTCCTTGGCCGGGTGGTGGATGGTCTGGGACACCCCTTAGATGGGAAGGGGCCCCTGGGGCCCTGTGTGGATTATCCCCTCTATGGCACCCCCATCAACCCCATGGAGCGCCGTCCCGTGGATGAGTTTCTCGATGTGGGGATCTCGGCCATCAACCTCATGACCCCCGTGGGACGCGGACAGCGGGTGGCCATCATGGCGGGATCGGGGGTGGGCAAGAGTGTGCTCATGGGGATGATGACCCGTTACACCGAAGCGGAGGTGGTCGTCATCGGTCTCATCGGCGAGCGTGGCCGAGAGGTGAAAGATTTTGTGGAGAAGACCCTGGGACCGGAAGGGATGCGGCGTGCCGTGGTGGTCGCCGCGACCTCCGATACTCCCCCCCTGGTGCGTATGCGTGGGGCCTATCAGGCCACAGCCCTGGCCGAGTTTTTCCGGGACCAGGGAAAAGATGTACTTCTCATTATCGATTCCATCACACGATTTGCCATGTCCTCCCGGGATGTGGGGCTCTCGGCCGGAGAGGCGCCCACAAACCGGGGTTACACCTCCTCTTTTTTTATCAAGATTCCTGTTCTGCTGGAGCGAGCGGGGGCTGTGGGGCCTCGGGGCTCCATTACCGGGTTTTACACCACCTTGGTGGAAGGGGACGATATGAATGATCCTGTGGGGGATACGGTGCGCTCCATCGTGGATGGTCACATTGTTCTCTCCAGGGCCCTGGCCCATAAGGGGCACTACCCGGCCATCGATGTGCTGGGCAGTGTCAGCCGTGTGGCCAGCGATGTGGTGGGGCCTGACCACCTGGCTTTGCGCAGCCGACTCCAGGGGCTGATGTCCATCTACCGGGAGTCCGAGGATATGATCGCCATCGGCGCCTACAATCGGGGAAGCAACGCCCAGATTGATGAGGCCATCGCCTTGAAGCCAAAAATTGATGAACTGCTACGACAGCACGTGGAGGTGAAATCCAGTTATGGGGTCTCCTTGAACCGTTTGAAAGCCCTCTTCATGGGGTAATGGATGGTGCTGTGGCTATTTTTTATCGGATGGGAGGCGCCAAGGCGCCGATGCATTCGTAAATTTAAGGGGTAGGGGCTTATCTCCTGTCCGCCCATTTTGATGGTGAGAAGGCGTTGTGAAAAAATTTAAATTTACCCTCGATGCGGCCCTCTCCCTTCGTCGGCACAAGGAGCGCCTCGTGATGCAGGAGGTGGGGACTCTGATCCAGGAGCTTGGCCGTGTGGACTCGGAGATGGCGGCCCTGGAGCAGGAGAAGATAGCGGTGGAGCAGGGCTTGGCACGGCGCATGGAGACGGGCTTAAGTGGAGCCGAACTCCAGGGCACCCAAGGCTATATTGCCCGCGTGGCCGTGCGGTGGCAGGAGGAGGCGGCGCTGCGTGATAAGGTGCACGGCTATCTGGATATCAAGCGCGGAGAGCTGGCGCGGTGTGCCGTGGCTCGTAAGGCCATGGAGACCCTTCGGGAGAGAGAGCATGAGGCCTTTGGCCGATTCCAGGAGGATGAGATGCGCAAACAGCAAGAAGAGACGGCACTGGTGCATCGAGCAGCCATGGCGCGCAATCAAAGGTGAGGGGTAATGCAGGGAATAAAACAGTGGATGATGGGGATCGTTATTTTTGTGGCCCTGACCGGCGTGGGGCTGTGTGCCGATGCCCCCGAGGGGCAAGAGGCGGCCCCGGCTGAGAAGGCTGCGTCCTCCCCGGAGGCGATCTTTAAGGCGATGGAGGCCAAACGCATCGCCCTGGGGCAGCGTGCCGAAGAGATTCGTCTGGAGGAGAAAAAGCTTAAAGAGTTCAAGGTGGAGCTCGAGGCGAAACGCGAAGCGCTGGAAGCGCTCCGTCAGCAGATTGAGACCAGCCTCACCCGTCTTGAGGCCAAGGAGAAAACGGTGAATGAGGCCCAGCGCCTGGAGGCGGAGAAGAAGATTCTTCAACTCGTCAAGCTCTACTCCAGCATGAAGCCGAAGCAGGCGGCGGCCATCATCAACAATATGGATGTCGTTATGACAGAGCGTCTCTTTATGCGTTTAAAAGGGGATGTGGCCGGTAAGATTCTTGCGGCAGTGGATCCGAAAATTGCGGCGCGTATCAGTGAACGCCTCGCCGAAACCCTGGACGATCTGCCCCCGGTGGAGTGATTTTTGGTGGGGGTTTTAGTCGATATCGGGGGCGAGTTCAATGGTGTGGCCCACCGCCACCTCGTGGTATGAGCCCTTAAAGGCCTGTCGGAATTGATCCAGGGTCCAGTCACAGCTGTCATGGGGAGAGATCCCCACCGCCCCCACCCCGGCCCGTTTAAGGGCGGCGATGCCGTCTCGTACCTCGGCTTCACCAAGGCCCCATCCTGGCATCCGATCACTTCCCACGAGCCGTTGAATATTGATGGGCCCCATCATCATCCGTCCTCCGTGGATGGGGTAGTGAAGTCCCCCGATCACGGCAAAGATGGGGTGGGGAAAGAGGCCCTGGCACCTTGCTAAGAGTCGTTCGATGGTGGGGTGTCCGCATCCGATGATAAGGGCCATCCCCTTGCCCTTCACATGGATGGCCAGGGCCTGTTCCTGGATATAGCCCATGAGACAGAGGGCCCGTCCCATGGGGCCCATGGACCAAATGCCGGGGGCGATCTCCACCGGTGCGGTGACGGTGATGGCCTCGCATCCCCTGGGTAAGGGGCCTGTTAAGGGTTCGGGGGTGTAGACGCAGATGTCCCGGACGGGGTGCTCACCCCTGGAAATGGAGACATATTTTCCCTTCTCTTCGGCAATTCCCCCCACATGATCCCGATGGAGATGGCTGAGAAAGAGGGCATCGATGGTACTCAGATCGACGCCCAGCCTTTGGGCATTGGCCAGAAGGGGGGATGGGTCTGTTTTCCCCTCATTGGCCCCCACATCGAGGAGTATTCGCATATCCCCCGCCTTGATTAGATAGGAGACGCCCGCTTCGGTGGCCAGAGTCTCATCGGCTCCATGGTACTCCACGAGGGGGAGGATGGAGAGGGAGGCAACGGAGTGGGCGGTCTCTAAGGTGGGGGACGAAAAGGCGCTTTCGTCGGCCTTTTGGCGGCGGATATCTTTCATGAGTCTGATTTTGAGCCATAAAAGGGGCGCGATGAGGACGAGAATTGCTAGGATATAGAGCATGGGGGGCTCCGGTTTAGAGGGGAAAGGCAATGCGGCTAAAGTCTGCCCTCTATGGTTAAAGTGGGCTTAAAAAAGTAAGCCTCCGGCGACGAGGTGGGCCACCTCGAAAGCGAGTGACCGCTGTGCTTTGCCCCTCGTTCCTCGGGACAAATCACAGCGGTATTCTTATGAAAATGGCTAAAATAGGCGTTTTTTTGATTAAATCGACACGCCCAGCCAGAGACTGGGCCCCTGGACCTCACTATAAAAGCCTGTTTGGCAATCTTTTGTAAAAAGTTGGCTCCCGGCAGGGCCCACCGAGGCATCCTCCGACTTTTTTTTAAAAGGGGTCAGATTGCCACCACCTGATCCTGGGTAATCCCTTTTCGCCCCTCTTTTAAGGTCACGGCACAGATGGCTGGATCGTGTTCAAAAAAAAGGGTCCAGTTCTCTTTCACGGCGCGTGCCAGGGTCGCCTCCTTCTCCGCCATAATGACGAGGGGCTGATTGTCGTAACCCATGCCCCAGGCGATGGGAATGTGTGCCGAGGTGGGGATGAGGTCTCCGCAGTAGAGAAGGGCGCTGTCTGTATCCTTGATGAGGGGGAGTTGCTGGCCACAGGTGTGACCGTCGGAGAAGAGAAGCTCGATATTGGTTAAGGGGAGCTCATTGCCATTTAATACCCTCAGTTGACCACTTTTTTCCAAGGGGGCCCAGTTTTCCACAAGGAAGCTGGCCCGATCTCTTAAGGTCGGATTCTTGGCCCAGTGGAGCTGACGCCTCTGGGTGTAGTAGGTGGCGTTGGGGAAGGTGGGTACCACCTCTTCCCCTTGAAGGTAGGTGGTACCCCCGGCGTGGTCGAAGTGGAGATGGGTGAGGATGACATCGGTGATATCGGCCGGGGTGAGATCATAATTCGTTAGGGAATCGTCGAGACTCTGGATGTGGGTGACGCCATAGATGGCCAGCTCTTTCTCGGAAAATTTTGTCCCACAGCCTGTATCCACGAGGATGGTGCGCCCATGGCCACGGAGTAGCAGAGATCGCGCGATAAGGGGGATGCGGTTCTTATCATCCGCCGGTATTTTTCTCTCCCAGAGTGATTTTGGCACTACCCCGAACATCGCACCACCGTCTAAGATAAACCGGCATGTCTCCATTGCATGACATCTGTATCCACCCCATTCCATGTGATCTCCCTCCTTTAAGAAAAAAAATATCCCATCAATAAAGACATTCAGTTTTGTTTTTTCTGAAAAGGTATACTACTTAATTTGGGCTGTAAATATTTGAATATTAGAGAAGAGCCTCTATCATAGCTCTGGCACAAAGGTAGGAAGGCTCTTTTTTCTCTTTTTGAGATGTGGGTATACCCATTTTTTATGGGGGCAGTATCACTATAATTTTGACTCTATTTTTCCTTAGGCGGCCTTGCGCATAGTGTCGATGCGTCGGTCTTTCTCCTCCCATATGCCGTTGACCCAGGATTGGAAGTGGGTGCGGAATTGGGGGTCTTTTTCGTAGGATCCGATGATATCATGGGTCATTTCCATGAGTTCTACGTGGACGCTGATGGCATCGATCTTTCCACAGAGGAAGGCGATAAAATTTCGGGGGCCCTTGGGGTAGACGATGGTGACATTGACGATACCGGTCATGAGCTCTCCCATGGATCCGAGGACAAAGGCGATACCCCCGGCTTTGGGCCTGAGTAGGTGAGTAAAGGGGGAGTTTTGCTGGCGGTGTTTTGCCGGGGTAAAACGGGTCCCCTCCACGAAGTTGACGATGGAGACCGGCACGGTCTTGTATTTTTCACAGGCCTTTCGGGTCACCTCAATATCCTGGCCCTTGAGGTGGGGATTTTTTTTCAGGAACTTCTTAGAGTAGCGCTTCATGAAGGGGAAGTCCATGGCCCACCAGGCCAGACCCATGACGGGAATCCATATCAGCTCTTTTTTTAGGAAAAATTTTAAGAAGGGGATCTTTCCATTGAGGGCGCGCTGGAGAACCAGAATATCCACCCAACTCTGATGATTGCTGATGACGAGGTACCACATATCTTTGCTGAGATTTTCGGTGCCGGTGATTTTAAGATCGAAATCTTGCATGAGCCACATATTGAAGGTGTTGATATGGACCCAGCTGTTGGCCAGGCCGTCGATAATTTTTCGGGATACCATCTGCCAGAAGGGGAGGGGAATCAAGAATTTAGTGATGGCAATGACCACAATGGGGGTGGCGATGATGATAGAATTGACAAGGTAGAGTAGGAAGGCGAGCAACCCCCTGGCCGGGCCGGGCAGAAAGGATAGCATGGGTGGTGACCTCCGTGGGTAATGGGGATGAACATATCGGTATTTCCGGGACCTCTTATTCTTAAGGAAGGGCCGTGGATGCGGCCATGATAAGGCCATGGTTCAGGCATCGAGGTCGGCTCTCTTCATCGAATTTTATAGGTCAGGATTATAAGCAAATATCATGCCTATAATTTAGAGCGAAGAATGTCATGGATTATAGATGGGTTGACGGGGATGGGTGGAGACGGAAGGGGGATTGACTGTGCAAATCAGGTGGCATGATTCGCACAGTGTGTACAAAAGGAGGATTTATGACCCATATCGTTGGGTCAGGTCATCATAGGAGAGGGCCGTTCCTCCGAAGATATCCAGGGCGCTGCCCACGGTGAAGTCGATGGCTCCCCGGCCCAGGGTCTCGATCGTCTCGATATCGGCAATGGAACGAATGCCCCCCGCATAGGTGATGGGGTGGTCTCCCCACTGGCCCAGAAGCGCCACCAGTGGTTCCTCAATACCTGAGACCATTCCTTCCACATCCACCCCATGGATCAAAAATTCATGGCAGGAGGTGGCCAAACGATGGAGGAGGGGAAGGGTGATTACCTCATCGGTCCACTTCTGCCATCTGTCGGTGACGATGCGGTACCCTGCCTCGCTTCTCCGGCAGCTCAGGTCCAGGACGAGGCGCTCCTTGCCCACGTGTTGTACGAGGCGGGCGAGGCGTTCTTCGTCGATGCGGCCGTCATGAAAGACATGGGAGGTAACGATGATGGCTGCGGCCCCCCGGTCGAGCCAGCTTTTGGCGTTGTCGATGGTGACCCCCCCGCCAATCTGCATGCCCTCGGGCCAGGCTGAGAGAGCCCCTTGGGCGGCTGCCTCATTTCCGGGCCCCAGTTGGATGATATGGCCGCCAGTCAGCTTGTCTTTGCGGTAACGCTCGGCAAACCAGGCGGCCGGATGGGTGGCGGCAAAGTTTGTGGTGGGGGCCTGGTCTCCGTCCTTTAGTGTCCCGCCCACAATCTGTTTGACAACCCCCTGGTGGATGTCGATGCAGGGTCTGAATTTCATGGTGTGCCCTTCAATCTTAAGAGACGATGGTCCGTATCGCCGTGGTGTCTGGTTTGAGGGTGTTTACAAAAAAGGCATGCAGGCACCCTCTCATGGCGCACGGTTTAATCGGTGATGTAGGTGGCGCAGGAGTTTTCTGACTCCCAGGCCGACACACGGGTGATCTTCACCCCATCCACATGCACGCGTTTTTCCAGCTCATGGGCGATGTACATGGCGATGTGCTCCGATGAGGCCGCTTTATCCTTGAAGATATCAAGTTCATTTAAAAATGTGTGGTCCAGGGTATTGATCACCTCTTTGAGCTCTTTTTTGATAATGCCGAAGTCCATGAGGACGCCGCCTTTATCGAGCTTTTCTCCTTGAACGTACACTTCCACATGCCAGTTGTGGCCATGAAGGTTCTCGCACTGCTTTCCCACCATGGTCAGCTTGTGTGCGGCTGCAAAACGGGTCGTGACTTTCAATTCAAACATGGGATCTCCTTATGCATGTGGCGTAAAACCCCAACCCCCGAAGGGGTTGGAGTCCCAATGGGCTCTTTAAGCAATATGGTTAATACCCTGAACCCTTAAGCAGGTTTTTTAGCCTGTTGGTAAATTTTTCAGAATCGAGCTTTTCAAATTCTCGAAGCAGTTTTTCCTGTTTCTTGGAGAGCTTTTTCGGCGTGGTGATCTCCACCTGAATGATCTGATCTCCCCGTCGTCCACCCCGCAGGGAGGGCATCCCTTTTCCGGGGAATCGGAAGGTCTCGGCATACTGGGTTCCGGCCGGGATCTTAAGGGAGGTCTCCCCGTCCAGGGTGGGGATGGTGATGGATGCTCCCAGGGCGGCCTGGGTGAATGAGATCTCCACCAGACAGATGATGTCCGTGTCGTTTCTCTGGAAGTGTTTGTGAGGACGCACCGAGATAAAGACGTAGAGATCCCCGTTGGGTCCTCCGTTGGGGCTGGCCTCCCCCTCATTGGTGAGGCGCAGACGTGAATCTGTGTCCACACCTGCGGGGATTTTTAGGGAGACGGTCTTACTGATCGCCACCTGGCCCTGTCCACGGCACTCGGGGCAGGGATTCTTGATAGCTTTCCCCTGACCATGACAGGCCGGACAGGTGGAGCGCACGGTGAAAAATCCCTGGCTCTGGGTGTGTTGACCCGTTCCGTTGCAGAGATGGCATATCTCAGGTTGGGTACCGGGCTTGCATCCGTTACCGTTGCAGGTGGGGCAGGTCTGGTGTTTCTCTAAGGTGATCTCTTTTTCGGTACCGAAAGCGGCCTCTTCGAACTCGATGGTGAGGTCGTATCGAAGATCGGCTCCTCGCTGAACACGGCTCCTGCCGCGTCCACGGCCTCCTCCGCCGCCGCCACCCATGCCGAAGAAGTCTTCGAAGATATCTCCGAAGTTGGAGAATATGTCATCGAACCCGCCTGCCCTCGAACCGCCACTCCCCTCGAGGCCTTGGTGGCCATACTGGTCGTAGATTTGACGTTTCTTGGCGTCGGTGAGGACATCGTAGGCCTCAGCGGCCTCTTTGAAGTGGTCCTCGGCCTCTTTATTCCCCGGATTTCGGTCGGGGTGAAATTTCAGTGCGAGCTTGCGGTATTTTTTTTTCAATTCCTCTGCATTTGCGCTGCGATCGACACCGAGGATTTCGTAGTAGTCTCTTTTTGTGGTCATGTATATTTCCGATACGCTTCCAACAGGTTGTCACGATTGGTCAATTGTGATAATTCGGTGTCCTGAACTTTGATGAGCGCACCGTGTGGGGCGCCGGATGACATAGGCTGCTCAGAACGCGGCATGGCCGTCGGCATGGCTCTTTTTTCGATAGGGGGGCATCCATGAGGGCGCACCCCTCCCATGTCGGTAGAACCATGGACTAAATTAAACCAGAATTTGGTGTTGTCAATGAATAATGTAGAGCTTCCCTTTATTCGGGAGATGTTTGACGCCATCGCTCCGAAGTATGATTTTTTGAATCGAAGCCTGAGTCTGTATCAGGATGTGATCTGGCGACGTCGGGCCATCGCCTCCCTTAAACTCGGAAACGGTCGTGAAAAAAAAATGATGGATGTGGCGTGCGGTACCTGCGACATGGCCATCGAGGCGGTGAGGAGAACGAAAGGACGTCTCTTTATCACAGCCACCGATTTCTCCTTTAATATGCTGGCCCTGGGTAAGGCCAAGGTCGAGAAAGAGCCCCACGGTGCATCCATTGTCCTGGCCCAGGGCAATGGTCTTGGCCTGCCCTCCCCGGATGCGGCCTATGATGCCGTCACCATCGCCTTCGGCATCCGGAATATCATGGATCGCCACGGAGCCCTTGTCGAGTTTCATCGCTGTCTGAAAAAAGGGGGACGCGTCGCCGTCCTCGAACTCACCACCCCCACCCATACCTTCTTGCGGGGCCTTTATCTTCTCTACTTCCAGAAGATACTCCCCCTCGTTGGTGGCCTCTTTTCGAAGAACAGGGGGGCCTACTCCTACCTCCCCGAGTCGGTCTTAAAATTTCCCAGCCACGCCGAATTTAAAGCGATCATGAAAGGGGCCGGTTTCACCGATGTCCACGCCCGTCCCATGACCTTCGGCATCGTTACCCTCTTTACCGGTCGGAAGGTATAGGCGCGTTCATTAAAAAATGAGGGGCACTACTCCGCTTATGCCCCGGCACTTTTTTATCAAAAAGGGCGGCACAAACTTTTCGGTGATAGGGACATACGCCTGAGGCCTGCTTTTTTTGCTCAATTTGACCATGGAAGGCCGTTGGCCAAGAGCTGGATAGTTACAAATGAGGTGCCTTAAATAGACAAAGGGGGCCGTGGAGATTATCTCCACGGCCCTCTTTTTTTTTGTTTTTTACGGGAAAGGTTGGGGCGGCACTCCGTCCCTTTTTAAGGGCGCCTCACATTTAATTTCGGGTGAGCAGGTTCTTTGCCGTGCTGATCTCCACGAAGGAGGCGCCGTTGGCAGAGCCGAAATTTCCGGCAAGGACAACGAGAAGATCCTCTTCGGAGCACATATTTTTCGCCATGAGGCGGGTGAGGGCCTCATGGAGAAACTCGTTGGTGGTGGGGTTGAGTTTCATATAATTGCAGTGGACGCCGAAGGAGAGGGAGAGCTCACGCATGACGCGTTTACTGTAGCACTGGGCGTAGATGAGGGTCTCGCCTCGGTAGGCGGCCAGGCCCCGTATGGTACGCCCCGTGAGGGTATCGGCGATGATGGCCTTGGTGGGGAGGCGAAGAGCCGCCTTGACCGCCGCCTTGGTGAGGTAGTCGGTGATCTTGTTCTCTAAGGTGTAGGGTGTGTCGTTGAAGGTACTGCGGCTGGCCTCGATCTCCAGGGCGATACGGGTCATGGTCTTGACCGCCTCCACCGGATATTTGCCGTTGGCCGTCTCCCCGGAGAGCATGATGGCATCGGTGCCGTCAAGGCAGGCGTTACCCACATCCGAGACTTCGGCACGGGTGGGGCGTGGGGAGTGGATCATGGAGTGAAGCATCTGGGTGGCGATGATCACGGGCTTGCGTTTTTCCACGCATTTTTTCACCAGCTCTTTCTGGATGAGGGGAATGCGTTCGGCGGGGATTTCGATGGCCAGATCCCCGCGGGCGATCATGGCACCAAAGGCGTGGTCCAGGATCTCATCGATGTTGTCCAGCCCCTCCTGGTTCTCAATTTTGGCGATGATCTTGGCCTCGCTCCCTTTGGCGTCGAGAATCTCCTGTACGGCCAGGACGTCTTCTCGCTTACGTACAAAGGAGTGGGCGATGAAGTCGACATCATTTTCGGCGGAGTACTTTATAAATTCGATATCTTTTTCCGTGAGAGCGGGGAGGTTGATGGTAACATCCGGGATGTTGATGCTCTTCTTCCCCTTGATGGCCCCGTCATTTTCCACGACGCAGTGGAGGGTGTTGCCGCTTTTCCCTTTGACGGCGAGGGCGATGTCTCCGTCGTCGATGAGGAGCTGGCTCCCCACGGGAACATCTGTGGCCAGGGCGTCGTAGGAGACGCAGAGAAGGCCCGGTTTGGAGGTGCCATGGGCGTCACCGCGTACGTCAATGGCATCGCCTTCTATAACGTCCAGCTCTCCATCCATGGGGACGGTGCGTATCTCAGGCCCCTTGGTGTCGACCATGATGGCTAAGTGTTCGGAGACGGCCCGGACATTGGTGATCACTTCTGTGGCATTTTCCGTGGTCATGTGGGCGGTGTTGAGGCGTACCACATTCATACCGGCCGCGTAGAGCTCTTTTAAGAAACTGACATCACATTTCAAATTGGAGATAGTTGCTACGATTTTTGTTTTCTTTTCCACGAGTTCCCCGCCTTATCCATCGTCTGAGTTTTGCCGCAATCTGAGGCATCCAGCGTCTTGGTGATGGGGTGTCCGTCTTTATTAAAGACGCCGGTTGCGGCTGCCTTGACTCCATGGATCACTCTACAGCAAGCCCTATCAAAATAAAACGGTTCTTTCTCCGGGGGTTCGAACACACGGGGAGGGATTTCGCGTGATTTTGGTCCTGTGTCAGGTGTGTTTATGGTATGGTGAAGAAATAATAGGACAAAACCACATTGCAGGGCGCTTTTTTACTGCGTCCGTATCCTCGATGCGTTTATTTTACAGGGCATAGAGGCGATCCGTGCCATGGGACTCTCCTTATATCCGCCCCCTTAAATTTATTTGTGGTGAACCCCGCAGTCGCGTGCCTGGCAGATTGTTATTGCCTGCCTTCCCTTTTAAAGAATCCAACCCGAGAGAGAGACGCCGATGAATGTACTGGTTGTGGATGATGATCCCATCTCCGTGGAACTCCTGAAAGATGCACTGAATACCATGGGGCATGAGGTCGCCGTTCGTGAGAATGGAAGTGGGGCTCTGGCCTACCTTCGAAATCATGGAGAGTGCCGTATGGTCATCACCGACTGGGAGATGCCGGATATGGATGGCCTTGCACTGACCCAACGGATCCGGCAGGAGACCCTGGGCCATTATGTGTACATCATTATGGTGAGCAGCCGGGAGGGGACGGATAATGTGGTGGCAGGTCTTGAGGCCGGAGCCGATGATTTTATGTCCAAGCCGTTTAGCCCCGCCGAACTGGAGGTGAGGCTTCGGGCGGGAAAACGGCTGATGGCCTTGGAGGCGAGTAATTTAACGATTTTTGCCCTGGCAAAGCTGGCGGAGTCTCGGGATCCGGAGACAGGGGCACATCTCGAACGGGTCCGGGGGTACTCCCGCGCCCTTGCCGCCCATATGTCCTCGAATGGCCCCTATCGCCATGACATTGACGCCATCTTCATCGAAAATATCTACCTCACCACCCCCTTGCATGATATCGGGAAGGTGGCCATACCCGATCATGTACTCCTGAAACCGGGGCGCCTCACCGAAAAAGAGTTCGCGATCATGAAGACCCATACCACCGAAGGGGCGGCCACCCTGGAGTCGGTGTTGCAGGTGGCTCCCCAGGCCTCTTTTCTTCATGTGGCCCGGGATATTGCCCTCTGTCATCACGAACGATTCGATGGCGCTGGGTATCCGCGTGGACTGGTGGGGACGGACATTCCCCTTTCTGCCCGTATCTTTAGTGTGGCCGATGTCTATGATGCCCTGATCTCGAAGCGCGTCTACAAAGCGGCGTTCAGCCATGAGGTGGCGAAGAGTCTGATTCTTGAAGGAGAGGGGACGCAGTTTGATTCTCATGTGATTGAGGCCTTTCTATCCATAGAGGCGAGTTTCCAGGCGATTGCCTATGAGAAGGGGCATCCTGTCTCCTTATCGTGATTATATGTATACGGGTGAGGTGTGTACCCCGGAGGGTGGCTCCTTGTGGAGATAGACAGCTCTTCGTGCGATAAATATGCCCCCTGTCCAGCCCCAAAAAAATGCCTTCGATGGTCAACGTGACCAAACAACTGGCCTTTGGCAGCCGGGTGACTTTTTATCTAAGCGACCATCCGGAGGCACCCCCCCCCACGAAAGATGCCTCGCTTGGCCCTGTCGGGAACCAAGCTTTTGCCTGATTTAAAAGTTCGGGCGTAACAAACAGGTATCGTCAAGTAACTCCAGTTTAACCTCGAATCAAAGGTCGATGTGATTTGCCCCGAGGCGCAGGGTAAAGCGCATCCCTTGGCCTGCTTTCGAGGTGGCACGCCTCGCCGCCGCAGGCTGATTCCCCTTAACAAGAGACGGCTCATTCATACTATCTATAGATTTTCGAGAAAGGCCTCTACCCCCTCTTCTATGGCCGTAACCAGTGCCTTGCTGGTCTCCAGATCGCCTTCCTTCGAGGCTTTCAAAAGTTTGGTGGCCATCTCTTCAAGCCTCTTTGCCGCGATGTTGGCAAAGTAGCCCTTCATCTTGTGGGCTTGGGCACGAATGCCTTCCATCTCCGCCGCGGCCACCGCAGTGCGCAGGCGGTCAAGCTCTTCCGGTGTCTTCTCTCTAAAAATAGCGATCAGTTTATCGAGGAGTTTTTGGTTTCCTTGAATACGGACCAAGAGCTCCTCGCGGTCGAAGATGGGCCGTTCACGGGGGGGGGCTCCATCCGGTGGGGTGATGGCAATGGAATCTGTCAGAGGAGAGGGCGTCTGGAGGATAGGGGGCCTTTGCAGGAGGTGTGTGTGCAGGGCCTGGTAGACCGCATCGGGTGAGATGGGTTTGGCGATGTGATCGTTCATGCCCGCATTGAGGCATTTTTCACGATCTCCTTCCATGGCATTGGCTGTCATGGCGATGATGGGGAGGGTGTGGCTTTTAACCGAGGAGAGGGGGTCTCGCACGATACGCGTGGCCTTGAAACCATCCATTTCTGGCATCTGAAGATCCATAAAGACCAGGTCGTAGCGTTTTTTCTCCATGGCATCGATGGCCTGTCGGCCGTTTTCGGCCACCTCGGCATGAAATCCGAATCCCTCGAGAATGCCCAGGGCCACCTCCTGGTTGATGGGGAAATCCTCCACCACGAGGATGCGGTAGTTTCGTCGTTTCGTTTCGGCCATGGTGTGGCGGGTGATAAGTGGTTCCTGGTTCTTCGATGGGATGGGTTCGGCTCCCCGGAAGGTGGCGATGCAGTTGTATAGCTGGGAGCGTTTATATGGTTTTGAGAAGTAGGCATCGAATCCGGCCGATTTAAATCGGATGGCATCTCCGCGTTGCCAGAGTGTGGCCATGAGGATGAGGGCCATGGACTTGAAGGCATCATGGGCGCGTATTTTTTTGCCCAGGGCTTCACCATGGCTGTCCGGCATCTGGCTGTCGATGATAGCGATAAAATAGGGGTGATTCTCTTCGTCCGCTTTTTTTAGAAGCGACAGGGCCTCCTCCCCACTGGAGGCCTCTCCGGTCTTGCAGTGCCACGACTCCAGTTGATTTTTAAGGGCCAGACGGCTGTTCTGGTTGTCATCCACCAGAAGAATCCGGGTGTCCCGAATGTCTGCCGCAGGGATCATGCAAAATGCCCCTTTGCGTGAACTACTGGCCAGCACCACGGTAAACCAGAAGGTACTTCCCTGGCCCACTTGGCTCCTCACGCCGATCTCTCCACCCAGAAGGGCTGTGAGCTGTTTTGATATGGAGAGTCCCAAGCCGGTGCCTCCAAAGCGCCGTGTGGTGGAGACATCTTCCTGGGTGAACGGGGAAAAGAGGGCCTCTGCGGTATCCTCGACGATACCAATGCCCGTATCGGTGACGGAGAATCGTAAGGGGATCTCTTTCTGGGAACTCTCCGTCTGACCCCTCTTGACGTGGATAAGGATCTCTCCGGTGAGGGTGAATTTGATGGCATTGTCGATGAGGTTGACCAGGATTTGCCTCAGGCGGGACGGGTCCCCACAGACCCATAGGGGGACGTCGTGATCTATGTTGCAGATGTATTCGAGCCCTTTGGCCTGGGCTTTTACGGCCATCATCTCATTGATGTTTTCCAGCATAGTGAGCAGATCAAAATCAATGGCCTCCAGTGTGAGGTTGCCCGACTCTATTTTTGAGAAGTCCAGGATATCATTGATGATAGACAGGAGGGCATCGGCACTCTTTTCGATGATGTTCACTCGATGAGCCTGATCCTCGGTGAGAGGTGTGCCTCGAAGGAGGTGGGTCATTCCCAGGACGCCGTTCATGGGGGTTCTAATTTCATGGCTCATATTCGCCAGGAAATGACTCTTGGCCTGGTTGGCGGCGTCGGCCTCTCGAGCCAGCCTCTTGGCGTGGTTGATGGTTTTTTTCAGGTGGTGGTTGGCCGCCTCGGTATCCCCCTTGGCCCGTTTGAGGTCGGTCACCGTCTGGTTGAGCTCCTGGGTGCGGATTGAGACGATCTCCTCTAAGGCCTCCTGTTGTTTGAGAAGCTCTATGTCGCGAAGCTGGAGTTGACCCAGCATCTCATTGAAACCGGCCATGAGAAGGCCGATCTCATCATCGCTTCGTTTGACGACTCGAATTGTGTAGTTTTTCTCATCTGAGACCTGGCTCATCATATCGGTGAGTTCCAGTATGGGCCCTGAAACAAAACCCTGAAGGCGTGATGATATGGCGTAGGCGGCAAAGATCGAAAGGATGAGGATGCATAGTGCCGAGATGAGATAAATGATCAGGCGCCGGTAAATTTGTGTCATATCGGCCTGGAGGTAGATGGTGCCGAGCATTTCCCCCTCGAAGATGATCTTTTTAATGATGTCTATATGTGTGTCCAAAAACGGGGCGCCTTCGAAGAGTCCCTGATGGACCTCGTCTCCGGGGAGCCTTTCGGGGAGCGGGCTTTTAATTTTCATGGCCTGGTATTGGGCGAAGAGTGATCCGTCTTTACGGTAGATGAGGCCACGGTCCAGGGTGGTGTCGACGGAGAGTGCGGCCAGATTTTCGGTGGCCGCTTGGGGGTCGTTAAAGGTTAAGGGGGCCACGGCGTTATATCCGATGATACCTGCCAGGGTGGAGAGATTATTCACCATATACTGCTTGGCGGTGAAGGCCTCGGTGACGATCATCAAGAGAGTGGCCAGAATTAGGGTGAGACTTGAGATGAGGGTCATGAGGGCGATGAGCTTTTGTCGAAGGGGAAGGCCATTGAAAAAAGTGATCATGGTGTCACCTGTATATGGGTTAGGGCACCAGCCGAGCGAGTTTGAGCAGCCGGGAGCTGATGAAGAGTCCGGCGTCCTGGGCAGTGGCCAGGTTTATCTCGAAACGGATATGGTGCGCAATGAGGGTGAAGGTGATCATCCCCCCCTCTTGTGAGAAGCGTGGAAGGCTGCTGATGGTGAGGATGGGCTGGTTTTTCAGTGTGGCCAGGATCTGATGAACGGGGGGAGCGCCGTTTTCCCCCACATAGAGTAGGTGGCAGGGAACCAGTTCATCCAGGGTGAGGAGGCGCCGGATTATGAGGGGGCGATTCCCCACCCGTTTACCGGTGATGGTGTGCAGGGCACCATCGATGGGGTCTCTTCCCAAAATGCAGATCACGATGGGAGCGGTGCTCTCTTTAAAGGCACGATCGGGCCAGGTGACAAACCGTGCGAAGTTAAGGAGGTAGGCCACCTTGATATGATCTTCCAAGGCGTGGTCGGCCCTTAGGGAAACCGTGGTCATGGGGGAGATCATGAGGCCGCAGAGAAGTATTGTCATAAGGAGGAGTCGCTTGAGATTCATGGCCCTTGGATGGAAGATGGATGGCGGAAGACCGTTTGGGACGCTGGCCTGGCGCATCTATATTAAAAAGAGAGGGTCGCCTGGGCGTGGATGGATCGTTCCACTTCGGTGGGGTGAACCCACAGCAGGGTTTCGATGAATTCAGGATGTCTTTTGTGCAGAAGGTTCTGGCCCGTTATGGAGAGTTCAAGGCCCTTCATGGGGCTCCAGGCGATACGGGTATCGAGCTCTGTATAAGCCGGGACTCGACCCTCCTGGATGGCGGCCACATGACGGATCCACAGATCCAGGGTGAGGTTTCGTGGTAGATCCAGGCCCGAGCGTAGGGAGAGTTGGTGGGCGGGGGCGGCATTATCCGAGTCTTCGGAGATACTTTCCGCGAATTCAGACTTATTGGAGAAGTGCCCTTGAAAGAGAGTTTCGGATAGCTGGAGGCGCCATAGGGGCATGGGTTTCCAGTTGGAGACGATCTCCACGCCCCAGCTCTGCCCTTCCCTGGCATTTTCAAGGGTGTGGACCTGGGTGATGCGTAAGGGGCGTTCCTCGGGATCGAATCGAGGTGGGGAGGGGGTGTAGCCCATGAGATCTTTGTAAAAATAGTAGAAGAGGGTGAGATCCAGAGAGAAAGAGTCTTCGGGGGTCAGGCGGTATCCCATCTCAAGGGCGGTGAGTGTTTCAGAGTCGAGATGGGCATTGCCCTGGGTGAGGATCTCCACGGGAAGGTCCGTTTGATTTTCCGGTGTGCCAGGGGGGAGCACGGCTGTTTGGATTCTTAGCTGGGTTTCGCTGCGGTTGGGGGTCCGCACCGCCCGGGAGAGAGCCCACCAGGCGCTGTGGATGGCGTTGGGGGCCCAGAGAAGTCGTGCGTTGGGCTGGATCTCGACGTGTGTGTAGTCATTGTGTTCTATCTTGGTGCCCAGGGTGAGCTGTAGAGATGGGGTGAGGGTGATCTCATCTTGGAGAAAGGCGCTGAGGAGTTGGTTGCTGGTCTCGGGGGATTCATGGGTGAAATTTTCGGTCATACTCAAGGTATCGGCATAATAGCGGTAGCCGGTGCCCCAGATCACCTCATGATCGTCCAGGGGCTGGAACCGGTGCTGAAAGTCCAGGTCCACCAAGTCCCCCTGCCAGGAGAGTTGGGCCTCTTCCTTCTCCGAGCGATCGTAGTAGCATTGCAGGGTCACTTCTGAGGTGGCGGAGAGGTGATGGGAGATGCGGCTCAAAAGGTTCATGCCAAAAATAGTATTCTCATTTTCATAAGGGGTGGTGTAGGGCGCGATCAGTGAGGGCAGTGCGGTCTTTTCATGGATGTGGCCGGTATAGGTGTCTCCCTGGACGGTGAGACGGGTGTCGGTATTGGGGGAGAGGTCGGTGCGAAAGCCTCCTTGGGTGGTATCCCACACATCGTCTCGGCCATCCCCTTGGCTGTCCATGGCCTCATCCCAGTTATCGTAGGTGGCATAGAGGCGGTAGTGGCCCATATCTCCTGCCGGAGCACCGTAGCGGACCCCACCGTTGCGCCGGTGCCAGGTCCCGATACTCTGGGTCGCCAGAGCCCCTTGGGTCTTTTTAGGGGCCCGGGTGATGATATTGATGATGCCATTGACCGCGTTGGCCCCCCACAGACTGGCCCCGGGCCCCCGGATCACCTCGATGCGGTCGATGTCCGCCATCAGCGTGTCATGAAGCTCCCAGAAAACACCCGAAAAGAGGGGGGAGTAGAGGGTTCGTCCGTCCATTTGCACGAGGAGCTTGTTGGCATACCGGCTGTTGAATCCTCGAGAGGATATGGCCCATTTGTTGGATGAGATACGGGCCACCTGAAGCCCGGGGACCATGCGTAGGGCCTCGGGAATAGAGGTGCTCCCGGATCGGCGGATCTCATCTCCCGTGATGACGAATATGGCCGTGGGGGCGTGGGAGAGTCTTTGAGGCTTTCGCGATACGGAGGTCACCTTAATATTGGCCAGCTCTTCGATGGAGATCTCGGTGAGGTCCTCCATGCCGTAGAGGGGAGAGGACAGGCAGAGGAGGCAGAGGAGGCAGAGGCGTGCCGTATGATGCACCTTTTGTGATGGGGTCATGGGGTTCTCCAGGCTGTCCGTAGGGGGCCTAAGAAAAGGAGGGCCGCAGCCACAAGGTGGGCGGCATGGCAGGTCGAACCGGGCCTGCTGAAAGGTACGGATGAGACGGGATAGGTGGCTTTTTTCTATAAAGCCGAATGGTTGTGAAGATATCACGAAGTGAGGGTATGCGGCAAGGGGCAGGGAGAGGCAGTCTGGGCCCAAAATGGGCACACCGACCGTTTTGCAATAAAAAAAGGGTTAAAGCCGTCGGCCTTAACCCTTTAAAATCAAAATTTATTTGGATGGTGCCCCCAGCAAGAATTGAACTTGCGCACATGGATTAG
>JABXKT010000267.1 GCA_013619155.1 Desulfobacteraceae bacterium | reverse complement strand
GAGTCTCGTGGGCTCGGAGATGTGTATAAGAGACAGGGGGTATATCATGGCCCCGGGGAGGGGCCAGGGTATTTCGACGGGGGTCATATATCTATAGGTATGGGATTGCCGGGGGCCTTGTCTCTGGGAAATTTGAGCTGGATCGAGGGGGGGGATTCAGGTATTGTACGCGTTACTCTGGCGGTCCCTAATGCTTCCATGTCACCGGGTCTATAAAACCGTGGCCACTCCCCATTTTTTTCTCCTGGGGTGTCGTCCTTGTCTTGGGATAGTAATTATGCTAAATCTTCGTAAGGTTAGTAAAAGAGATGGGGTAGGGCGTTGATACGGCTCGTTATCAGGATACGTGATAGGTGGGAGAGTTGATGGCTATAAGGCTAAAATTTATAGCCGTTATCGTCCCTCTATGGGCCGGCATGGATGGGGGCGTCTCAGCATTCATGGGCGCATCCGAGATATTTTAATTACCTCAATCTTTCTTGGTATTGCGCGTATCTTATTTCTCGTTGTGCCGTGAGTATCATTACAAAAATGAGGTCGTTGGCGGGTGAAGAGGAATGAGAAAGAAAGAGGGCTGGGCCAGATTAAGCGGGGCCGCTGTTGTGCATTTTGGGTAACGGTGACCTTGTTATAGATCTTTGGGGTGGATGTTGATGCGTACTATTTAAATTTATTGTACATTTAAGGACGGGCTATGAAAGCAAAAAATATGTTAGACGCTATAATAATCGTTAGTTTGTCGTTACTCTTTATTTTTGGGATCGGTGCAAAGATATTTAGATAGTGTATACATGAAAGGAGTAAAGTCCGAGAGGTGACACCCTCATTTTTACTCCTCTCATGGGGTGCCCGTGATGGGGCTATCGGTGGGGTCGTGACCGGGCTGTATCGAAAAAGAGGGCCCGGGATGGCGACAATGCTTCAGTCTCCTTGACAATTTAATGACCCATTAAGGGGCATTTTTTGATTGAGCGGGTTTGTGAAGAGACAAAGGGGCCATGGCCGATTCGAGGTATGGTTCGTTTTCTCTGTTATATAGGGCATTTGATAGATGAAAATGCACACCCCCATGCCGAATGGTTCTGTGCTCTTTATCGGCGGCTCGCTGTTCATTAATCTTCGTATTTTTATCTCGCCATTCATTGCCGTATACATGAGGCAATGGTCTTAAATTCCCCTCATTTTATATTCGACGCCTGACGTTTATCATAAATATCGGCCTTTACCCTGGTTTCGGCTATGTTTGTTGGCTCGGCGGTGTGGCGTGTTCCGCTCCCTTGGGCCTCGGTATTTTTTCATTATCGTATTTAAGGAGTGGTCTGTTTTGGATAGATTAAGTGACATTGTGCGGGAATTTACCATGATAGAAGGGGCCTGTGAGGCCGGAATCGTCACGCGGGAGACCCTCGAAGGCGGCCCTCCCTCCTCCGATTTGACCTATGTCCTGCCTGGGGCAAAATCGGCCATCAGCTTTGCCGTCCCCATCGATCCGGATGTGATCCGGCCCTATCTGATGAAAAAGGAGCGACTTCCCCTGGAGCGGGCTTTTATTCAGGCCAACGTCCTGGCCAGCGGTATCGCCCTGCATCTGGCCAATTATCTCACACAAAAAGGCTTCCCGTCGGTTCCGGTGGCCGCCAACAATGTATTCCGGCCGCCGGAATCGGGCCGTCCATCCGATTATATTGCCGAGAGCTATTATCCGGATATCGCCCATCGCTATTTGGCGGTGCGGTCGGGTATCGGGCACCTGGGGCTTTCCGGTAATCTCATCACACAAAAGAACGGAGCCGCGGTTATTCTTGCCACAACGGTGACCACCGCTCCCCTCATTCCCACCCCCCCTCTGTCTCCGGAGGCGAGCTATTGCGATAACTGCCGTCTATGTATGGCCTCATGCGTTGCCGGATTTATGAGTCGGGACGAGACCACCTCCATATCCCTTGGCGGGCATGAGGTGAGCTACTCCAAACGTCTAAATTACGGGCGGTGTGACCTTGTCTGCAGCGGTTATACCGGGCTTCACTCATCCGGGCGGTGGTCCACCTGGTCCCCGGGCCGTTTTCCTATCCCCGAAAGAGATGAGGACCTCGGCGCCGCCAATGGACGGATGCAAAAGGCCCATGGCCAATGGCCAGAGTCCGAAGGGGGGCGTTACTTTTTCTTTATGGATGACAAATTGCGCGTATCGTGCGCCCATTGTCAGCTGGTCTGCTGTCCGGATAAAGATGAGCGCAAAGAGCGGTATCAGATGCTCACCGGGGCGGGAGTTGTCGTCCAGGACCTGGATGGCGGCCGCCGGGCTCTATCCAAGGAGGCCGCGGAGAGGGTATTGGCATCCATGCCACCGCAGAACCGATGCCTCTATGAAGAGGGATAGCCAATATTTTGATGACCCCTTACTCCTAGCCATCACGATAATGGTGCGTGACGGATTCCCTAAAAAAAGGGAGGGG
>JABXKT010000266.1 GCA_013619155.1 Desulfobacteraceae bacterium | reverse complement strand
GAGGAGCCCCGGGAGGAGTCAGTGATAGGGGTGGCGACGTTGGGGGCGAAGATCGCGTTGATGAGGAGGGAGCCCATCCCCATGATGCCGACGGAGAGGGCGGCGCCACCCCAGGTCCCGGCGATCCCTAAGGCCATGGGGGCCCCCATGCCCGTGGCGGCCAGGGCGATGGAGGCGATGACAAGGGCAGGGCTACTGCCCCCATCCCCGCCGCCCTGGGGCAGGTAGACCAGGCGGACGCAGGCGGCCGCCTCTAAGGGGGCGTCCCAGTAGGCGGTGGTGATGGGGATGGGCTCGGCATCACCGAAGATGCGCACGGCCACCACGGGACCGGAGAGGGTGATCCCCGCCCGGCGGAGGTAGTCGTTTAAGGAGCCGGCATGGGTGAACTCGTCCCGGCGCCACACCTCGTCCACCAGGGGGGCGGTGACGTGGGTGATCTCGATCATGAGGTCCTCCGATGGTAGGTGAGCCCCCGCCATCCCAGGGTGGTCAGATCGAGGAGGGCGTCGAAACAGACCCCGAATGCCTGGGTGCTGTGGAGGAGCCCGCCCCCGTCGATATCGAGCCAGACGCCGATATGATCGGGGTGCCCCGCCTTGTATAGCTTCACCAGGCAGCCGTCGACGGGGGCGTCCACGGCCTCCCAGAGCCTGTTCTCCGGGTTCTTCCGGATGGCCCGGATCACGGAGAGGATGCTGCCCCGATCCACCTCCACGAGGCGGGGCATCTCCACGGCGTAGTGGCGACGCTGCACGGTGCGCAGGAGGCCGTAACAGTCGAAGGCGTGGGGCCCGGAGGCCCCCCTCTCCCATGGTTTGCCGATGTATTGATTTGCCCAGTGTGCCATTTTTATCTCACCAGTCCGGGGAATTCGGTGGCGGTGAACCGCAGGTGCGGACAACGCCGGTTGATAAAATCGAGGAACCCGCAGGAGCCGGTCACCTTCGACAGGGTTAGCTTCACTTTTTTTAAGGAGAGGCCGGAGAGAACGAACTGGGGCCCCTGGTCGATGAGATCCGAGAGGTACTCCCGGTAGGTTACCGTCACCGGAGCGCGCACTCCGGTGGCGTTTTTCATCTGGTCTCCGATCTCCTTGGAGACGTTATCCACCCAGATCTCCATGGATGGGAGGTCTTTGCTCTGCCTGGGCAGGTTGTAGCCAAAGGCGCAGCGTTGAAAGGTGACATTGCCCCCCCCGGCGGTGAGGGGGGCGATGAGATCCTGATGGTCGTAGACCACCCGGGCGGGTGCGGTCCAGGCGGGGTGGTTGAGCTCCAGGGTGGCGAGGATCACCTGGCCCGTGGGGCTGCTCGCGTAGCTCTCCTGGATCGCCTCGGTCATGGTATCGGTCATCTACTTGCTCCATAGGTGCGGTCGGCCCCGTAGGTGGACTCCATCACACCGGCAAAAGAGCCCCGGCCCTCGGCCACGTTGGAGGCCATGCGGCCCTCAAGCTCCTCGTATATCAGGTCGATATCGATGGAGCCGTCGGCGGTCTCCCGGGGGGCGGAGACGGATGGGGTGTGGGGGCTGTTCTTGACGTTGACATTGACGACGGTACCCGAGGCCCTGGCCCCCCGCATTGCGTCCCGGGGGATCACCGCCTCCCCTTTTTGCAAAATGGCGGGGAACTCGTCGGGCATGAGCCCCTGGTGGAAACGGGGGGCGTGGTCGAACATGGCCGAGGGGAAGGCGCCGTTCCGGTTGGCCGTCTGGCCCACGATGCCGCCGGTGTGGTTGTAGGTGGCGTAGGTGGAGTTAAAGCTGGCATCGGCCGAGGTGTAGCTGCCCGTACCCGTGCCGGCGAAGCTCCCCCCCATGGAGCCGATGAACTGCCCCAGGCCCGCGGCGAGGGGGCCGGTGATGGACTGACGCACGGAGAGGCGCACCAGATCGGCCACCATGGAGTTGACCATAGTGGAGACCTCCATCTTACCGGTGGTGGCCATCCTCACCAGGGCGTCTTCCATGGATTGGAAGCCGCCCACGAAGGCGTTCTCCACGTTGGCGGCGGCATCGGTGGCGGCGGATGCGTAGTCGGCGAGGCCGCGTGTGGCCCCGTCCTGCCACGCCCGGGAGTTTCGTAAACGGTCCTCTTCGGCTTGTCTCGCGTCCTCGGCGGCCTGTCTCTCCTCCTCGGCGATCTCTCGTATCGCCTCCCCCTTGGCGAGGACCAGGGCCATATAGTCGTCGAAGGCGGTCTGGTAGGATTTGGTGGTCTTCTGATTGTTTTTCTCGACGATCTCGCCGATAAGACCTTCCGACCACTGGGTCACGGCCACGGCATCGACCCCGCCGGCCTTGTAAGCGGTCGCCCGTTTCTCGATCTCCTCGATCTGCCAGGCGGTGTTCTTCTTTAAACGCGCCGCCTGCTCCTTATCGAACTCGCCCTGGAGTTTGGCCCGGGCCTTCTGGGCGATGCGCGCCGCCTCGGTTTTTGCCTCCTCGGCGGCGATGGCGTCCAC
>JABXKT010000093.1 GCA_013619155.1 Desulfobacteraceae bacterium | reverse complement strand
GCACTCTATACACCGTGGTCCAGGGCATTATCCGCTACGTGGTCCGGACGGGAAAAACCGTGGTCCTCCCACAGCCCGAGGGAGAAACTCTCGACATCTCCTTTCACTCAGGCAAAGCGCCCCGCTCCCTTCTCTGCATGCCCCTCATGGAGGGTGCTCACACCTTAGGCGCCCTCTACCTGGAAAATGACCTTCTGGATAGGGCCTTCTCCCTAAGTCGGGTGGAGATTCTGAAAACCGTCACCGATATTCTCGCCCATGCCCGGGCCAAACAGAGGGCCGAAGAGGAGGTGATCCTCTATCAAAAACGCCTTCGCGGCCTCTCCTCCCAACTCCTCCTCACCGAAGAGAGAGAGCGACGGCGCATCGCCGTCGGGCTCCACGATGAGATCGGCCAGGCATTGACCCTCTCCCGGTTAAAACTCTCCGCCCTAAAAAATAGTCTCCCCGGAGAGGATATAAAAAATGAACTCCGCCAGATCAGTCGACTGGTGGACCAGACCATCGGCGACATTCGTCACCTCACCTTTGAACTCAGCCCCCCCGATCTCTATGAACTGGGCTTGGCCGCTGCCTTAGACACCCTGGCCGAGGAGATGCTCACCCCCCATGGCATAAAGATCGATTTTGCCGACGCTCTCGGGGAGATGACCCCCATTCCGGAGAGTGACCGCATCCTTCTCTATCAAGCGGCACGGGAGGTGCTCTTCAACATCATCAAACACGCCCAGGCCACACGCGTGGACCTCTGCATAAAATCAGACGATACCACCATTGAAATTTCCATCACGGACAACGGAAAGGGCTTCGATATCGGCCAGACCATGACAAAACGGCACAAGACAAAGGGATTCGGTCTCTTCTCCATCAAGGAGCGGCTGGTCCACCACGGCGGTCGCATTACCCTCACGCCGGGCCCCGTCCGGGGAACCCGGGTGGTACTGAGCCTGCCCTGTTGTGTTAAAAAAAACCACCGGGGCACGGCTGAATCGGGAGCCTGAATGATTACATTTATGACAAAATTTTAGATAAATTAAACCCGATAAAATTACCTCACAGACCCTCTTTTTTTAACGAAACGAATCGTCTCTTTCTTGCCTCTTGATATCGTAGCATCCCTCAAAATATGAGGTACCCCGACTTTTTAACCCCCTTTTATAGTACTTCTACCCATTGCTTTTCACTCCCTCCAACTATAAGTTAAATAAAAAATAGACATCGATAACTTAGGGAGAAAAACAGTGATCCGTATCGTACTAGCAGACGACCACACCATCATCCGGGAAGGCCTCGCCGCCCTTCTCTCCCACCACCCAAAGATGGAGGTAGTCGCCGAGGCAAGTAATGGTCGGGACGCCGTCAAATATGCCCTCACGCTCCATCCAAACATCGTGGTGATGGACATCAGCATGCCGGATCTAAACGGCATCGACGCCACCCGTATGATCAAGGCGGAGAACCCATCGATCCGAATCATCGCCCTTTCGGTACACACCGGCAGGCGTTTCGTCACCGGCATGCTCAAGGCCGGGGTCTCGGGCTATATGCTGAAGCACTGCGCCATCGAAGAGCTCCTCAAGGCCATCCTCCTCATCCACGACAACAAATCGTACCTGAGCCCGGATATCACGGGTACCGTCATGAATGACTACGCCAACACCTTCATGACAGGAAACGAAGTGACCCCCTTAAGCCTTCGGGAACGGGAGGTGCTGCAACTGGTGGCCCAAGGAAACACGTCGGAGCAGATCTCACGCCACTTAAACATCACCACCAAGACCGTCTCCGCCCATCGCCAGCAGGTGATGAAGAAATTAAATCTTGGCAGCATCGCCGATTTAACCAAATACGCCATTCGCGAGGGCATGGTGCCCTTGGATTGAGAGCACCCCTCGCATCTCCCGATACTTTTTTATAAGGCTCAATAGTTACAAAAATAACCCGATTACCACCACACACACCATGATCGAAGGCAGGCAATACCATGAAACAAACCGCCCAGAAATGGCCCCTCTTTATACTCTGCATCATCACTCTTTGCCTGATGCGGCCCATGAGCGCCGAAGCGACCTCCTACATCTCATTGGGACTAAGCCGCGTCGACTTCGAGGCGAGTGATTTTGACCGAGAGTATGTGGTGGATCGTGCCACCTACAACCACATCGAATTCAGTACCGACCTGAGCGATCGCATCACCATGTCTGGGATCGTTAAATTCGACGCCACATCCAAAGATATCCAAAATGCCTATCTAAGGTTGGGGCTGGAAAACAACTTCATCGGTTACATGAGTGGGGAGATATCCGGGGAGATCATCCACGACAGCGGAAGAAATTTCGGTACATTCGACAGTGAGTATCAGCACTTCTATATTGGCAAGCACCCAGAAGGGGCCGATACCTTATCCGTGGATCAGATCAGCCTCACCAACGCCACAGATATCGGCCTGGCCTACACCCAGTACAGCATCCCCTACCTCTTCAGTGTGGGTAAGGGAGACGGGCGAGACGTTCCCGCGGTACAGGACGACAACCTCCATTTAAAATCCTTAGGGTTCATGATCGACTACAACCCCGTGCGTGCCAAGACCCTGGCACTACAAAACCAGGGGGGCACCCAGGTCTGCGACTGGTATTTTGCCACCCACCTCGTCATGGGCCTCACATACGCCGAGGCGAGTGACGAGATGAAAGAGGCACTGGGATTAGAGGATGCCACGTGGTGGGGGGTGGGCATGAACTCCAGCCACTACGAACTGGGATGGTTTTATGCCCAAAAGACGGAACATCTCACCGTCAGCATGCAGATCGGTTACTTCCTGCGGGGTCACTACTTCGCCATGACTCCCGTCTGGGATCTCGGCCGGGACCTGGACCAGGGCGAGGTGGCCCCCCCGGAAGTGATCAGTTTTCTCCATGGCCCCCTGGCCAAGGTGACCATCGCCTGGTAGAGGATCGACCCCGTTTAAAATCACCATTTTTTGTACCCACATTTTTTATTGAAGGTAAATAAACGATGACTGTTTCTCGCCTCTATAGACGTATCACCATCCTCTTCGTATGCACCCTCATCACCCTGGGGTGTTCACCGGTTAAAACAGACAAAGTCCCCACATACAGCATTAACTTCGGGACAACGAGTACCCAGACCCTATCCCAGGACATCACCTTTACCCGCCTCTCGGATAACAGGGTCTTCGATTATTCACAGCGCTTTACCCATGCCGCTGGAAACGTGAGTAAGCACTCCCTCTTCGGGGACGAGGCGATGGAAACGGCCTACCCCGATTATTGTGAAATTCTTCTCCTACCCGCCAACAGTAGCTTCTCCCTGGGATTCGGAGGCAAGGGCATCTTACGATTCCGCATCGAAACAGCCCAAGCGTCCGACACGATTCTCGATGTGGAGCCAGACGATCGAGAATTCTGGATCGATGAATCCTCAATGTACGACAACTACTCCCTCATCTCTGAAGGAAAAATCCACATCCAGTACATCATGGGCGCCAGCGACGGCACCCTCTCCTATTACAGCGCATCGGAAGGCACGGCCACCCTCATCAAGAAGAGCGTCACCCCGTATGACTCAAACAATGGGACGCTCTCCCTCGAGATCGACTTTAACGATATTTTAATGGAAATCGATAATATAGATTATCGAATGGACGGGCTGGTGACCCTCTCTATAGAGGCCACCGACAACGACTAAAAAAGGGGCACCTTTTTTTAAGGTGTAAAACGAGTCATCAGCCATCGGCTGATGCCATACATCATCTATAGAGACGCTAAAATCCATATCGGAGATTTACGAATCATAGGCGTCTATAGCGTGCCAATCAAAACCTGCACCCCAACCCATAAAATGTTGTTTTATAACATAAAAAAACAACGTCAAATATCAGACCATTTGACTATAGCTATACGTGCTTTTTTGAATCTTATTTTTTTCTATGGAGGAAAAAGATGAAAAAATTATTTACCAGGGGTGTAATACCCCTATTTGTCTTGTTGATTGTTGCATGTGGCGGTGGAGATGGGGACAAAACACTCCCCGAGGTTGACGGTATAACGGCGGAGGTCACTGACAGCGTCAGTGGCGTTGTCGCTGATGGGTATCTTGTGGGTGCAAAGGTGTTTTCCGACCGCAACGGAAATAAGAAATGGGATGATGGCGAACCCTCGGCCACAACGGTTGATGGCGGGAAGTATGAATTGGAAGGGGAAAATCTGGATAAATACCCTCTGGTTGTTGAAGTGTCTGTCACCGTCATCGATGAAGACACCGGTAAGGTCGTTGGCAAACCCTATGTGTTATCGGCACCCATCGGCAAACCCGAGTTTATCAGCCCCATTACCACCCTTATTCAGGCCCGCATTGAAAAAGACGGCTTGACGGTTAAAGAGGCTGAAGACGCCATTCAAACACAGTTGGGAACCAACGCCGATCTTTTTTCAGACTATATTGAGACAGGAGGAACGCCTTCTGAAGACCAAAAAAACCTTCGTAAAGTCGCTCAGGTCGTGGCCAATGCCTTTGGAGAATTTCAGGAGCAGATTAACGCTAAGGCCAGGAATTCCTCCGAGGTGGATATCGACGATGACTACGGTGCAATTATTGCGATTGTTGTGAAAGAGGTTGAGGCGAAACTGGCTCAGATCGTTGCGGCCGTTGAAACGCTTGGGGATAGTACTGTCATACCACTTGATACAATTGATACCATTGTAAATGGTATCGATGATGATATTAAAAACATTGATATTAAGGATGAAGTTGACCATGCAAGGGCTCCTCAACTTGCCGCTTTAAGTGTTCTGGCTGAAGAGGGTACTTATTATCTTGAACTTGTCTCATACGGAGATGATAGCCTGGACAAAAAAGTCAATGTCTTCCAATACGGCAACCTGACAGGGTCTGTTGCCAGTGGCCTGACAGAAACGATGTATCGGCATGATGCGGACGGCGTATGGTTCGATGTGACGACAAGCAATGAAGAGGATATCGTCCTTGGCCCGTCCGGATGGGTTGTTGACAAGATCAATGAGATCACTATTCGAGAAGAGAGTGATGGTTCAATAACACTGAGATCACCAAAGTCAGGCACGAGTACAAGATGGTCATTCTCAGAAATGAACATCGCCGGTAAACCAATGGGATCCGTTGTCGATGACGAGACACGGGCCTTCTTGAAAAACCCTGAAAAAGCACTTCCCGAGGGATCCAAAAGGTACCGAATACGTGGAGACGTTCCTCAGGATGAATATCAGCTCGACTATCCAATAAATGGAATCACATCCTTTGACGACATAATTGATGCGGATCCTCGTATAACCATTGCGTGTGGCACAGACGTTGATTTCAGCATTATTGCGGGTGGAGTTGTAAACTTCTATGATTCGCAAATGGGTACGTTAAGGGAAGATAAAGGGACATGGGCAAACAAAACAGTCTCTGGCCAGAAAATTATCGAAATTTCAATCCCTGAGTCCCTTATGGGTATTGTAGATAACGACAAAAACGAAACCCAGATATTTGCAGTCTACGACGGAGAGATATGGAAAGGTGAGCATCATAAGCTTGGTGTAGAATTTGATAACGAGTTCAACAAAACAGCCATTGAGGCCATTAAAGAAAATATTGACTTTGTAAAATTAAATGCCAGGAATAATGGTGAAAAAGAGACCACCATTCTGGGCAGCTGGGACATTACCGCGGACGACGGTAACCACGATGTGCTCACCTTTATCGACGAAGAGCGCTACATCATCATCCACGAAATTGCGGAACCTGGGGAAGACCAGCCTGCTGGCTCCGTCGAGTATGGGACCTATACCTGGGATACAACCACCGGTGAATTTGCTGTGACGTGCATCGAGGAAAATGACGGTGACGGCTATGGCGGCTTGTGGGACGAAGTTTCACGATGGACAACCGCTATCATCCGGAACAACACGCTAACACTGCACCTGTCCTATGAAGGCGAAAATTATGATGTCGACTTTACCCGAGTCGAAAACCCTGCCGATTCTCTTATGGGCGCTTATGTTTTTGAAGAGGATGCAGACAGCATCAACGTTCTCACCTTACTGTCGGATTCCAGGTATGTGATGGCGCACAACAATAATGGTGAGGGCCAGGCTCTGTCCGGTGAATTTGGCACCTACACGTATGATGGCTCAACTTTTACCGTTTCAAATGCACATGTTAATACGGATGGGGCGGGAGGCCTGTACGATGATGGGGGCATAATCTATACGGTCACCACTCAATCAGGAAACCTCCTCTTCTCAGATGGCATTGATGAGCATTTCACTTTCACCCGAATCGTCAACGTTCAAAAAGAGACAGAGGCAGATTCAGGGGCCGCAACGCAGCTTCTGACAGAGCTGAAAGACCTTGTGGAAGCCACTACAGTCAACACACAGGAAATAGGCGGTTACCTGCATGAAGATTTTCTGCACAGTGACTGTACAAAGACTGGTTTTATTGAGTGGTGCCAATCAACGGATGAAGAAGACCAAATCGATTTATCCGATTTTATCCGTTCTCTTTCCGAGGCGACCGTTGTCGAAGTGATTGAATCATCAGATTTCACAAGCGTGATCATGGATTACGGTGACTGCACCTACATGGAGCTTCGTAATTACGGAAATGGTTTGCAGTTGTATGGAAATCAGCAACTGTGGTCTGCGGATATACAGACAGAGGCCTTCATCAATGCCTTCACCAATGTACCAGTCATTACCAGTGTATGGGGCCTGGGAGTTGACGGAGATGTGTTCGAAACAGGCGATTATATCCTGGTAACGGGAAAAGGGCTCCCCGAGGCTGGATATAAGATGATTCAGCATGAGTTCAATAACCCCGAAGAAGAATCCACTTCCGGTGAATTTACATCGGTCTGTTTCGTCGATGAATTAAAAGTACCTGAACTCACAGATTCGATCATTGATAAAATTGGCGAAAATGAGGCCTATCTCTTTACCCGTTACAACAGCATCGATGAGCCTCAGGAAGCCTATGAGATAATGTTACGACAACGCCCGTATAAATCCACAGAATCAAGCAACTTCCCCGCCATCACCTCCCCGGACAGGGTAACACTGGAGCAGCTCAAGGCCGGCGATGATTTTGAAGTAACATGGAATCTACCGGCGGGAAACCGATCAAACGATATCACGCTCTTCATTGATTATACGGATGGTACAAGCGACAGGGTGGACATAGAGCTTGAAGGAGACGCTGAATCTGTCACATTCCAAAACATACAGATAAACAGCGCATTAACAGTGAAGATGTATGGTCTTTTCATTTACGCTGAAGACGCTTCCGGGCGTACAGTGGCATCAGGGTTTCATGTCAACGCTGCAACGACCCCATAACCCCCCCCAAAAAAAACACCCTGGATGGCCAACATATCCAGGGTGGCTGTGAACTCCAACTAAAACTGAACAAAGGCGGATGAAATTTTTCATCCGCCTTTGTTGTAAGCGCATCTTCGAACCCACTTTCGACGTGGTTCACCTCGTTAATCATGCTCCCAGTTCAGGTACCTGCGGAGAAACTGAATACTGCCGTCTAAGCAGAAACCGATCATACCGATGGCCAGGACGACTGCCATGAGGAGGTCGTACTCCATGGTGTCCCGGGCGTCGTTGATGATATAGCCGAGACCGCTGGAGACCCCTAAAAATTCGGCGGGCACCAAGACGATCCAGGCCACCCCCAGGGCGAGGCGCAGACTCGTTAAAATATAGGGAACCGAGGCGGGGATAATGATACGGGTAAAGAGTTGAAAATCGCTGGCCCCCTGATTCCGAGCCATCATGATCCATCCGGGGTTGACTCGCGCCACCCCCAGGGAGGTATTTAAGACAATGGGCCAGATAGTGGCCATGGTGATAATAAAACAGATGGCCGACTCGAAGCTGGAGAAGACGAGAAGGGCGATGGGCATCCAGGATAGGGGGCTCACCATGCGCAGGAACTGCATGGAAGGGTAGGCAAGGGCCCTGATCTTTCGGTAAAAACCGATGATAAGCCCCACGGGGAAGCCCACAATAAAGGCGATGATGATCCCGAGGCACACCCGAAAGAGGCTGGCCCCCACCGATGACCAGAAGTGGGGGTCTCCCCCAAGGCGCACCAGCCCTTTGAGGGTGGGAAGGGGTAAGAACCCTTGAAACTGGGCCAGATCGGCTCGGGTAAAGAGAAAATAGCCCCCAACGCCCCAGAAGCTGACAAAAAAAAGGCTCCCCACAAGGCCCATGAAAAAACCGCTGTTCATCATCTTTTCTGCATAGGGCTGTTTTACATAAACAGAGTGTTTTTTCAAATATCGCTCCATTGCATTCATAGGGATAGGATCTCCTCTCGATGAAAGGGAGAGTCGATCTCACCGTAGGAAAATTTTGAAACCCCTCCCACAGCCTCCATGGCTCGGGTGACAAATCGATCGTCTATGAGATCCGTCGCCACACCATCGGCAGAGAGGGTCTTTAAAAAATCGGCATCGCCCTCCACCCGGGTGTGGCTCAAGGCCTCGACCAGCATACGGGTGGCCGACGGGTAGGGCCAGGGTTGAAAACCGATGCGCTCCATCTGCCACTCGGGATGATGCAGGGCACCGGTGCCCCCCATATCCCCGTAGACGGCCGGGTCATACGCTGTAAACGCCTTAATCAGAATCGAGGCATCCACGGGAAGGTAGTTCCCCCCCTGCCGACTCAAGATACGGGCCGTTTCATGACGGTTTTCCGTAATCCAGAGCTGGGCCCTGACGATGGCATTCATCACCTTCTGGGTAAAGACCGGATGCTGATGGATCAATGCCTCACGCATCACCACCACACAGCAGGGATGATTTTTCCAGATATCTCCGGTAAATCGCATGATACGGGCCCCAACCTTCATCTCACCGATGGCGTTCATGGGCTCGGCCACGATGTATCCATCAATCTTCCTGCCGGCAAGGGCGGCCGGCATCTCCGAGGGTGAGAGGACAAAAAGGTTCACCTCATTGGGGGCCAGGGGTACCGATTGGGGCTGGATCACCGGCGTCAGGCCAAACTCTCGAAGGCCCATCTGAAGAATCACATTGTGCACCGAATACCAGGAGGGTACGGCGATATGGCACCCCTTTAAATCGGCAAAGCAATGAATGGAGGAGTCCCCGCGCACGGTGATGGCGCTTCCATTGGTGTGGTTCCACCCCAGCACCTTGACGGGTACCCGATGCTTAAACCGCATCCAGATCGGCATGGGAAAGAGCATATGGGTGAGGTTAAATTTACCCGAAAGGAAAGACTCCATGAGAGTCGACCAGTGCCGGACCCGAACCGGTTTTTTAAGGCGCAACCCCTCCTCCTGGAAAAAACCTAAGGCGTGGGCAATGAGAAGAGGGGCCGAATCGATGATGGGAAGATACCCTACCTTCAGCTCCGGCTCTCCCCCGGCATGGATCAGCCCGCCCCCCCTCACAAGGCTCCAGGTGGTGCAAGCCGCGGCCACTGAGGCCTGACGGATAAAATCTCGACGGGTCCATATCTTCGTCATGCACCCATCTCCCAGAATAGGTTCATGATATCAATCTTGATCTTACGCAGACCCGGATCCGCAGAATCCCGGGGGTAGGGACTATCCACAGGAAAATCGGCCACAATATGGCCGGGATCGCCCCCCAGTAGTACCACACGACTGCCGAGGGCCAGGGCCTCATCCAGATCATGGGTCACAAAAATAACGGTCATATCAGAGGCCTTTCGGATCTGGATCATCTGTTCGTGAAGTTTAAACCGTGTAAAGGTATCCAGGGCCCCGAAGGGCTCATCGAGCAAGAGAATATCCGGGTCCCCCATCAATGACCGGGCCAGACAGACCCGTTGCTGCATCCCCAGGGAGAGTTCTCCGGGAAAATAGCCCCCCTGTCCCTCCATCTGAACCCTCTCAAGGACAGTGGTAACCCTATCTTGCAAGTCGGCGTCCTCCCCCCTCAACCGGCATCCGAAGGCGACGTTCTCCGCCACGGTGAGCCAGGGAAGCAAGGTGGGCTGCTGGGTCAAAAGGATCCGTGAAGGCTCCGGGCCTGTGACACGATGCCCGTCGATGACCACCTCCCCGTCTGTGGGGGAAATCATACCGGCAACAATATTTAAGAGGGTGGATTTGCCGCATCCGGAGCGCCCCAAGATCACAAGAAAATCCCCGGCCATAATGGTAAGTCCCACACCACCCAAGGCTTTTTTACGCCTCTTCCCCAGGAGCATAAATGTTTTTGAAATATTGCTGATTCGAATCTTATCCGTCATAGTCCTGCCTGGTTTCGCCGTTGCATCAAAGCCTCATCTGACCCCACACGATTGAGATCCCCCATTGTGTGTTTCGGTTGATTGCCCCAAAGAGTTAAAGGGAAAATGGGCGGGTATGGATGATTTATTCCCAGGCCGCTCATTTTATGTCCATTTAAAGCCTATATTTTTCATCGCCAGGGGTAAGAAAAAAAGGGGGAATCGCCTCCCCCACCTCCCTTTTCGTCCACACCGATACCATCCATCACCGGAACCTATTAAGCGGCACTGGACGAAAGGGTGTGCGTATCACACGTGTGGCTTAAAAAGAGGGCAATCCGATTGCGATTTATCCCGACACGTGAAGCGCACCCGGTGACCTCTGTCTCCGATGCCTCCCCCGTGCCAGGATCGACGCCCCCGTCCTTAAAAAAAACACCTTATATATTCACACATTGTGGCGGATACCTTATTCTGGTATTGTATTGTAATAATGATTTAGTTTGCGAAACGATGTTATCCACCCAAAAGAAGGGAGAGTATCATGGATTCAGCTACTTACAAAATTGTTGAAGTCGTCGGTATGTCGGAAAAATCGTGGGAAGAGGCAGCCAAAAAGGCCATTAAAAGTGTCGATCAATCGATACGTGATATTCGCGTCGCAGAGGTTGTCTCTATGGACATGCGCCTCGAAGACAACAGAATTGTGGCCTATCGCACCCGCATGAAGGTCTCCTTTAAACTCGACGACTAAGAGCCGTCGAGCCCTCCATTATTTAAAGCGCCCCGCCTCAGCGGATACCGTCTGCCGAAACCACGACGATCTGTGACGATTTATCCGTACCCTCTTATGATGAACGAAGGCTAAAAAATAAGGCCTCCGGGCTCCAAGGGCTGCAGCCTTGGAAAATAATGAGTGCCAATGCTGACGGGCCGTCGAAAGATGTTTCACAGGTACACTTTTCCCGAGGAACAAAGGGGGGGAGTGTACCTAACTAATTTTTGGACGCGTATCGATACACTTTTTTATAACGATGTCTCCAGCCCTTTAAAATGGCCCAAATAACATGCCCTGCCCCCACTTTCTCGGCCATCCAAGGTCATGGATCCAGGGTAGATTCTAGGAAAAACGATGACCACCCAATCCATAAAAAAATATCTCCTGGGGGTGGTGTGGCTTCTTCTCCCCTGCGCCTGCACGACCCTCCCCTCCATCCCCACCACAGCAGACACCCAAAGAGCCTTCGTCCTTCAAGAAAAAGGCACACGTCTCACGCGCCATGCACCGATTTTTATCATCGGAAATAATGAGACGCGCCACAACCGCATCGGCACACCATCCGCCCATCGAGACAAGGGGGGTCACGAAGAGGTGATGGTAAACCCCGATCGGGCGACCCTCTATGCCGAGGAGCGCCCCTTTAAAACCGCCACGGGTCACTACACCAACCTCATCTATCGCCTTCACTTCGAAAAAATTCCCGGAGGATTCTTCCCCTACTACCTGGGGAAGGGAAAGAATGTGGGCCTCATCGTGGTGATCACCTTAGACCAGAAGGGACGCCCCCTCCTCTACACCACCGTCCACACCTGCGGCTGCTACCTGGCCTTTGTGCCCACATCCTTTCTCACCGACGCGAGCTTTCCCCAGGGGTGGAGACGGGAGAGACAAACCGTCCATGCCGAGAATCTCCCCGGTATCTTGATAATGCCCCCCTCTCTTGACGCACCCGTCCCCCTTATGATTGGCATCAGAGATGATACCCACCGAGTCAAAAATCTGTGGGTATCATCCCCGGAGGAACGCAGAGGGTACCGGCACATTCCCATGGATGTGCGCCCCCTTGCCGCCCTTGAGACCCTCCCCGTGGAAGGGGGGGAATCCACCTCTTTCTATGAGACCTCCGGATCACGCCGAGGCTATGTAAAGGGGAGTCAAAAATCACGGGAGCGCATGTGGATGAGTTGGTGGACCCTGGACTGGAGAATCGGAGAGGACAAGGCCTTAGGAACTTCTCTGGACGAGGGGCCCTCTTTTTACACAAGCTTAAAACCCTGGGCAAAAGAGGCCTCGGATATGCGTGATTTCACCCGATTTCTGGACCACTGGGGGTGGCGCCTGTAAACACCGGGACCCCAAAAAGCCCTCCCATGGGAGCCTCATTTGATGAGCACCCCCGTAAAAAAGAGACCTTGACAAAGAAGGGCTCCCTTTTATACTGTTGACATGTCAACAATGGACATATCAACAGTATAAGGCATCCCATGAGCTCTCCATTCACACGAAAAATATCCTTTGGATACCGCTTTGCCACCATCGAACGACTCCAGGCGGCCATCTCCAGGAGGGAGATCCTCGCCCTGGGGATCACCCCGGCCCAGATCCCCTTTCTGGCGGAACTCTTCCACGAAAAAGCGCCCATCACCCAGGAGGCCCTCTCAAGAGCCCTCTCCATCGACCCGGCGGCCACGGCACGGGCCCTCACCGAACTCGAAAAAAAAGGGCTGGTCTGCCGGAAAATAAACCCCACCAACCGGCGTCAAAAATTGGTAATTCCCTCCCCGAAAGCCATGGAACTGGAGCCGGCATTTTACGCCATTCTTCAAAAGAGCTCAGAGAGACTGGTGGAGGGCTTCACCCAGGAAGAGAGAGAGGCGGCCTTAGACCTTCTCGACCGCATCATGGCCAATGGCGTCGAGGCGAAGCGAAAAATTAAAGGTTAAAAGGCTATTCTGCGCCAAGAGTACGGAAGGGCCAAAGGTCCCCCCCCTGGCCCATAAATACAAGACCCCCTGCACGGAAAAAACACCCCGATGATGAATTCAAACAAAAATACCCCTTCCATCTCACCAGCCCTCACCATATGTGTGGTCTCTGCGGTCCAGTTTCTCACCCCCTTTATGATGTCTGCCGTGGGAGTGGCCCTGCCGGCCATCGGCCAGGAGTTCTCGGCCGGAGCCGCCCAGCTGGGACTGGTGGAGATGATCTATATCCTGGCCGTATCTCTTTTCATGCTCCCGGCCGGACGCATCGCAGATATCCATGGCCGCAAGAAAATCTTTATCTCCGGCATCCTCCTCTTTATGGGAGCCACCCTACTCCTGGCCCTGGCACCCACCATCGGCTCCTTCATCCTCTTTCGGTTCCTCCAAGGGACCGGAGCCGCCATGGTCACCGCCACCAGTATGGCCATCCTCTCCTCGGTAATTCCATCGAACCAGCGGGGCAAGGCCATGGGCATCGTCGTGGCGGCTGTCTACATGGGACTCTCGGCCGGCCCCACCCTGGCTGGTTTTATGGTGACCCATATCGGATGGCGGTGGATCTTCTTCTCGGCACTCCCCTTAGAAGCGGCGGCCCTCATACTCATTACCACCCGCCTCACGGGGGAGTGGAAGGGGGCCGAAGGAATGCCCTTCGACTGGATCGGCGCCCTCATCTACATGATCTCTCTCTTCGCCATGATCTTCGGCGCCACCCACTTAAAGGGAGGGGAAATTTACATCCTCCTTCTCATGGGAGGCTCCGGGGGCATGATCGGCTTTCTCATCTGGGAGTCCCGGTGCGGATCGCCCATCCTAAACACCCGCCTCCTCATGGAGAACCGAATCTTTGCCATGAGTAATGTGGCCACCCTCATCAACTACGCCGCCTCCTTCGGAGTCACCTTCCTCTTCAGTCTCTACCTCCAGCAGGTCAAAGGTCTCTCACCCCAGAGTGCGGGCCTCATTCTCATCACCCAACCCGTGCTGCAGGCGGTTCTCTCACCGTTATCCGGGAAGCTCTCCGACACCCTTCCCCCAGCTCGCATCGCCACCTTTGGCATGGGGCTCTGCACCGTGGCCCTGGCCCTGTGCACCACCCTGGACGCGGCAAGCCCCCTCTCCATGATTCTCTCCATTCTGGTACTCCTCGGCATCGGATTTGCCTTCTTCTCCTCTCCCAACATGACCATCGTCATGGGCAGCGTCACGCCCAAGGATTACGGCATCGCCTCCAGCCTCATTGCCACCATGCGAACCATGGGCATGCTCATCGCCATGACCCTTATCACCTTTCTTCTCACCCTCTTCATGGGCAAGGC
>JABXKT010000265.1 GCA_013619155.1 Desulfobacteraceae bacterium | reverse complement strand
TTTCCTACTGTCCACTATTTGTCCATTTTCAGACAACGTGACCTTCTCGGACTGTGAATTGGAAATACTCAGCTCCTGAGATTCCCTTCTGAGCTTTACGTGTCTTTTTCGAGGGTCCACGAGAAAACAGTTCTGGATTTCATCTATGACATCCATGTGTCCTGGCAGAACCAGAAATCGGAAATTATGGACCTCCGATGATCTTTCTCGATTGATCTTCAGGTTGAAGTATCGAGCCGTATCTGAATTTGGGATTCTTAAATTGACGTAGCTTTTCATAGAACCAGAAGTGCAATCGAACCTGATTTCATCCCTCTCGAAATTTTTGCCTGTAACCTTTATATCTCCACGGTGAATAGAATCTCCTGAAAACGCTAATTTCAGGGAAATGTTTTCAAGGCCGGTTATCCCCCAACAAATGAGATGCTGATCCCGTTTACCTGCTTTTGTGACGCTCTTTGATCGATAATAGACTTTCGTACCTTCGGAAAGTTGAATTTCCGCGAAGTAGACTCCCTGCGTTTTATTCCGGTCAATTTCATCAAGATGCTCCTGAAACGAAATCGAGTTCCAGGCATCAAGGCTTCCGGTGATTTTCTTTCTGAACTTTTCTCCGTATTTTTTTTTGAGCCGTTCATCTATCTGATCAGAATAATGCTCGAATTCAAACGATAGTTCCTTGTAGAGCTCCCGGTTGTTTTCCAGTCTTTTCTTGATCTGTTCCTTATTTCCATTCATTTCGAGTACAACAGGATCGTGGAGAAGACCTATTTCCCCAAACTCGAGTTCCCCATCGTCAAGGGCGTGATACAGTGGCTCAAAGCCGAACATAGTTGCGCCTTCTTCACGAATGACATCGAATTGATAATCAAGAAGACATTGAGATACCTCATGGCCGGAACTTTGCTTGTCGATTAGACCACTTAATGAATCTTTTATTTCGGCAATGCTCCAGACAAGTCCATCAGAGGCTATATCTTCTGATGAATTGACGAGCGTATCCAGGTAACTATTGTGCACAATCAAAAGAGCACATCCAGAAAAAATGCCCTCTTGACCAGCAATCTGATCTCTTAAGGGTATCTTGAAAAATACAATCAGTTGTAGCTTTTAATGTCGGGATTTGATTTATTTATATCAGTAATTTGAATAGCCAAAAATCATATCGAAAATCAAAATATGACATGGAGCATTTCAATGATCGACGGACCATTTGATCTTCATTTTCGACTGCAAAAAATCGACAAAACCGGAGACCCTCTCATACGACTTAACGAAATGATAGATTGGGAAATATTTCGTTCAGAACTTGAATTGATCCGTAAGAAGAAGAGAAAATCAAACGCAGGAGCCAAGGGCTATGACCTTGTGCTTATGTTCAAAATTATCATTCTGCAATCCTTATATAATCTCTCCGATGACCAGATTGAATTCCAAATTTTGGATCGGTTATCATTTATGCGTTTCTTGGGCCTGTCCATAAGAGGAAAGGTACCTGATGCGACGAGTGTATGGAGGTTTCGAGAGGCCCTTATCGAAGCAAGCCTGGTCGACAAACTTTTCGATAAATTTCAGCTGCATCTCCGAGAATCCGGATTTACAGCACGTAAAGGCCAAATAGTCGATGCGTCCATTATAAAGTGCCCTCGTCAGAGAAACAGTCGTGAAGAAAATGACAAAATCAAAAAAGGGAAAGCTGACGAAATCGAAGACTGGTCCCCCCAAAAACAGGCCCAGAAAGATACCGACGCCCGCTGGACAAAGAAAAATGGGGCCAAATACTATGGCTACAAAAATCATATTCAAATTGACGTCGAGAATAAGCTGATTCGTAAATATGCCGTCACTGATGCCTCTGTCCACGACAGCAACGTGTTTGAAGAGCTGTTGGATGAAGACAATTCGAGCCGTGATATATGGGCAGATTCAGCATACCGTTCCAAAAATCAGATTGAGAATCTCTCTGCAAAGGGCTTTCGCGAACATCTCCAGAGAAAGGGGAGTCGCCATAAACCTCTGACCAAATGGGAAAAGCACGGCAACCGTACACGATCACGTACCCGAAGTCGGGTGGAACACGTGTTTGGGGTTCAAGCAATGCGGGCCGGAACTCTGATATTAAGAACCATTGGAAAAACCAGAGCTGCCTGCAAGATAGGGTTGAGAAATCTCTCCTACAACATAGACCGCTACTCGATGCTCAAACTGGAAGGTTAATATGAAGATTATTAACGGTAATCATCTCAAAAAACCTTAAAGTGGGAGTAAAAATTCTAAATTTTTACTGAGTAATTCAACAAAACCAGTTTAGATGATTTGAATCCCAGAAATAAATTCCGAATAAAGCTATCCCGAAAGATAAAAATCCTCGAAAAGTGAATTATTCAAGGTTCCCTTATGATTGGGCTGGTGAAAGCGTGGCCTCCGGCGGCCCTGCCGGGGGCCAACCTTTTACAAAAGGTTGCCAAACAGATGTTTAT
>JABXKT010000092.1 GCA_013619155.1 Desulfobacteraceae bacterium | reverse complement strand
CGCCTGCCCCGACTGGCTCTCCGGAGGGACCAACGAGGCCAAGGTCGATGAGCTGTGGCATGCCGCAGTAAACGGACGGGGAGATTACATCAATACCGAGACCCCCCAGGAGCTGGCAGACGCCATCAACAAAGTACTCAACGATATCTCCCGCCGTATCGGAACCGCCGCTTCCGTGGCCGTCAGCTCCGAAAAACTCGATACCGGCCTGACTATCTACCAGGGGTACTTCGACAGCGGCGACTGGTCCGGTAACCTCGAAGCCTATGGGGTAGACTCCAGCGGCCAGGTCAACTTAACGCCCCAGTGGAGCGCCAAGACCCAGCTCCAGCAAGCCAACTGGGACTCGGGACGCCATATCCTCACCCAAAACAGTGATACCACGGCCCCCATCGCCTTCCGAGACCGGGCGGATCTCTCTGCACACCAGAGAGATCTCCTCACCCAGGATCAATTGAATTATATTCGCGGAGACAGTAGTCATGAAGAGGTCAACGGAGGGGCCTTCCGGAACCGCAGCAGTAAATTAGGGGATATCGCCCACGCCGCCCCCATCATTCACAAGGGAGTGGTCTACGTGGGCGCCAACGATGGCATGTTCCACGCCTTCGATGCGGAGACCGGCAACGAGCTCTTCGCCTATGTGCCCAGCTTCGTCTTCCCCAATCTCAACGAGTACACCAGTCCCAATTACACCCACAAGTTCTACGCGGACGGCACCGCCACGGCCAAGACGACTTCAAATGGGGACTGGGTGGTCAGCGGACTAAGGAAAGGGGGACGGGGCCTCTTTGGCATCAACATCACCACCCCCACGAGCATCACCGAGAGCACCCGGCCCACCATCTGGGAGTATCCCACCACGGCCATCCCCGATGATGATATGGGCTATACATACGGAGAGATGACCATCGCCGAGGGCAACGACGCCTCGGCCGGGGACTCACTGGTCTTTACCTCCAACGGCTACGACAGTCCCACGGGTCATGCGGTCCTTCTCATATTGAAACTCGACGGCACCCTCTTTAAAAAGATCGATACCGGTGTCGGAAATACCACCCCCGGAAACTGCAACGGCCTGAGCGATCCCCTGGTGGTGGACATCGATGATGACGGCAAGGCCGATACCGTCTACGCCGGGGACATCCTGGGCAACCTCTGGAAATTCGACATCTCCAGCCCAAGCAAGGAGAACTGGGGCGTGGCCTATGAAGTGGGCGGGGTAAGCACCCCCCTCTTTACCGCCCGAAACAGCTCTGGGCAGGTCCAGCCCATTACCTCCAAGCCCTCGGCCATGTTCCACTGCGCCCCCCCCCGAAAGGGGATCATCGTGGTCTTCGGCACCGGACGCATGCTCTCCGATGCCGATCTCTCCAACACCAACACCCAGAGCCTCTATGGCATCTGGGACTGGCAAAAGGACTGGGAGGAAAACGGCATCACGGCCAGTAACAGCATCGCCTACGCCCTGGGTGCCTTCAACACACCAGCTGGGAGCCCATCCGTACGAACTCTCTCCAACATCGAGGGAAACAGCCTCTTCCCCAGCACGGTAAACCTTACCCTCCTCCAGCAGAGCCTCGTCTCTTCAGACACCAACTGGCGCTATACCAGCGACAACACCATGGCGTGGTTTGATATCGGCCAGTGGAAATCGGACACACAGGCCCACACCCCGTACCTTGGGGGCACCCACCTGGGCTGGTACCTGAACCTGCCCACCGCCAAAGAGCGGGTCATCACCAAGACCCAGATCCGTGACGGCAAGGCCTTCATCATCTCCATCATCCCGGAACCCGCCGCCTGCTCCTCCGGAGGAACCACCGTGGGGACGATCATTAACGCCTGCACCGGTGGCCAGACAGATGATCCCCAATGGGATACCAACGACGATGGCATCGTCGACCACAAGGACACGCCCCCCTCCGGCAAGATATTGGCGCATCCGAGAGTAAATCCGATCGCGGTAAATACCGGAGAGATCTTTTACCGCGTGAATAGTTATAGGGCTGGAGCAAAAATAAAACAGACAAAAAGCGATGCCGTCTAGGGTCAAAGTGACCAAGAAAAATGCCTCCGGCGGCCAGGGAATAAATCCTCTGAACCCCAAGTATGTGACTTGTAACGGACCAACGGTTCGTTACAGTCACGATAAAAACCTGTTTGGCAACCTTTCCAAAAGGTTGGCTCCCGGCAGGGCCGCCGGAGGCTATACTTTCGCTCCGGCGGCGAGGTGTGCCACCTCGAAAGCAGATTGCGAATGCACTCTGCCTCTCGTGCCTCGGGTCAGATTACATTCGCCTTTGATTCTTAGGTTAAATTGGAGTTACTTGACGATACCTGTTTGTTAAGCCCGACCTTTCAAATCAGTCAAACGCTTGGCTCCTGGCAGGGCCAAGCGAAACATCTTTAACCCGGCAGCCTCTGGCGGAGAGGGTGGCGAAGCCACGTGAGGTAAAAAACACCTCGAAAGCGCAGCGGCACTCTTATGAAATCTGTTTATCTGTTTTTTTATAAGAGCCCTTATCCGCCATTTTTATATATTTTCCGGGTTCCTTGCCTCCCATACACTGGAGCATAAAAACCTTCTGGAACGCCCCTTTTACTGGAGTCCACCATGAAACGAGCACTCATACTCATCGTCACCGCCTTTCTTCTATCCGTACCGATGGCCACCGGTGCCGAGGAGAGGCGCCCCCCCTTCAACCCCGCCCTTTATACCAAGACAACGCTGCCCCCCGGGGCCCTCTACATGGAGTCGGGCAAAATCCACTTCATCCATGAGGAGGGCATCGTTGTGGGTGATGCCACCTATCCCCTGGAGAAAAACGTGCAGATTTTTACCGAAAGTGGGTTAAAAAGAGCCCCTTCAGACCTCAAGAGAGGACTCACCGTGGATCTCTATGCCAATAAGAACCACCACGCGATCTATATCGTCATCCAGGGAAGATAAAGCCCCCTTAAAAGAGCCATTCGTCCTCCGGATGGCTCTTTTTTTGAGTTCGTAATCCCTGCCCAAAATTCTATCTCAACACAAATATCAATGCAATTCACCCCAAGGAACGCGGGGTAAAGCGCTACGACACACCGCTTTCGAGGTCTTTAGCCTCCGGCAGCCCTGCCGGGGGCCAATCTTTTACAAAAGCTTGCCAAACCGTCTTTTTTATAGTGACCATGACGGGCCTTTGGCCCGTCATGGTCACTCACCTGGGGGCCAGGGGCGGCAAAGCCGCTGGGGCAAAAAATTCCCTGGCCGCCGAAGGCTTACTTTTTAGACCCACTTTACCCATAGAAGGCCGTGCGGCGAAAATTTAGTCTCGCTTGGCCCTGCCGGGAGCCAAATTTTTATTGTAATGGTGACGGACCAAAGGTCCGTCACCATTACAAACCTGGGGTCCAGGGGATTTATCTCCTGGACAACCGAGGCCCTTTTTCTGGTCACTTTAACCATAGAAGGCATCACCGGATTTTTTGAATCCCGAGGATAAGTGTGGTAGGTTATCGGCCACATGCCCCAGGGGCACTCCCCGATACCCGAAAATCTTCAACAGACGAGGCGACACCATGAGCACCATCTCCATCATGATTAACGGCGTTCCCGGCAAGGTGGCCACCACCATACTGACCCATGCGATAAACGACGAACGATTTACCGTCGTCCCCTTCTCCCTCACCGGCCCTGGGGCCGAAAAAAATATCACGGTAAGCGGCACGGCCATCACCCTGGTCTCTCCCGAGGAGCGAGGCGAGATGATAAAGAAAATCAAGGCGGACTATGCCCCCTTCATCACCGTGGATTATACCCACCCCACGGCGGTGGATGCCAACGTCGCCTTCTACTGTGAAAACGAACTCCCCTTTGTCATGGGCACCACCGGTGGAGACCGAGATCAGATCAGAGACGATGTAAACGCCTCGGCCATCCCCGCCGTCATCGCCCCCAATATGGCCAAGCAGATCGTCGGTCTCCAGGCGATGATGGAGTACGGCGCCCAGAACTTTCCCGGCCTCTTTACCGGCTACGAGATGAACGTCAAAGAGAGCCACCAAAGCTGGAAGGCCGACACCAGCGGTACGGCCAAGGCGATCATTCGCCAGTTCAATCACTTAGGGGTCGAATTCACCGAGGCCGACATCGACATGGTGAGGGATCCCGAGGCCCAGAAGGCCATGGGTATCTCCGAGGCCCACTTAGACGGCCACGGATGGCATACCTACACCCTCAACGCCCCCGATGGTGGATCGGAATTCGGTCTCACCCACAATATCAACGGACGTGAGATCTACGCCGAAGGGACCCTGGACGCGTCGGTCTTCGTGGAGAAAAAACGACAGGAAGGCGTCAAGGGGCACTGCTTCTCCATGATCGATGTACTGAAAAATCAATAAGCCGTCTATGGTCAACGTGGGCTGGAAAAACTGAGCCTCCGGCGGCCAGGGACTGGGCCCCTGGACCCCAGATCTGTAACGGTGACGGACCTTTGGTCTGTCACCGTTACAGCAAAAGTTTGTTTGGCAACCTTTTGTAAAAGGTTGGCCCCCGGCAGGGCCACCGGAGGTAAGCTTTCACCGTACGGCCTCCGGCGGCGAGGGTGGCGAAGCCACGTGAGGCAAAAACATCTTTCAAAATAAGTTACCGCTGCACTTTACCTCCCGTGCCTTGGGGCAAATCACAGCGGTACTCTTATAAACTCTGTTTATCTGTTTTTTGCCAGAGCCCTTAAGCGGTAAACACCGGCATATTTTTTTACCCAGAGGCCCCTTTAATTTATGAGACATCCGATATTTATCGATTTAGACGACGTCATCGCCGAAACCACGCGGAACTATCCGGCCCTGGTGGAGAGAGAATTCGGCATCCCTGCCACCTACGAGGCAATCACCTCCTTCGATCTGGCCACCTCCTTTGGCCTCAGCCATGCCCAGCTGGCCCATCTCTTTGAGGTGGTGCACAGTGAGACGGTGATCATGAATGCGGTACCGGTACCTGGGGTGAGAGAGAGCCTTTCGGCATGGCAGAATAAGGGGTACCCCATCGCCGTGGTCACAGGCAGACCACCGCAGAGCCGGGCCCTATCCCTGGCCTGGCTGGAAGAGAAGAGGATACCCTTTGACCACTTCGATATCTGCGATAAATACGAACGTCATCACACAGCAAAAGAGCCCTTTATCACCTTAAAAGAGCTCCGGCGCCGACCCTATACCCTTGCCGTGGAGGACTCTCTCTCCATGGGAACCTTTCTTTCTGGAACCATGAAGGTGCCCACCTTTCTCTACAACCGACCCTGGAATCAAAATGGGGGGGGCCCTTCTCTCTACACCCGCTGTGCCTCATGGCAGGAAATCACTCAAAAAGCCGCCTCTCTTCTCTGCCCGTGATGCATCTCCTCCCATAAAAAAGCCCCCGTACTGAGGTCATAGACGCTCGGCACGAGGGCTTTTTTATGGATCAACGATGGGCTCTCATTTTCACAGTGGACGGACAGCTATACTAAAAGCCCATCGTCGAACAATTCTATCCTCTTTCAAAAGAGGAGATCAGTGGTCACAGATGTGATTTTCATCGTGACTGCAGGCGTTCTCTCCGGTTGTCAGAGAGTTGGCCAGCCATGCCTTGACCAATACCTGGGGGTCTTCTACCGGAGCGCCGGTAACCACAGTGATATTGCTCGCTGTAAAGAGGGCCTGAGCTCTTCCGCCCATGCCCCCTGCGATGACATGGGTCACGCCAAGCTCTGACAACCACTTGGGAAGCACACCGGGCTCATGGGGCGGGGGGACCTCTTTTTCCATCCCGGAAATTACCCCATCTTCAACGCTTACAAAGGCAAATTCCTGGCAATGTCCGAAGTGTGCAGTGAGCTGACCCATGGCCAGAGGAATCGCAATTTTCATCTTAAATACTCCTTAAAAAAAATTTTAAAAAAATGACACCATCAAAACAGGGACGAAATCTCAAAAGACAGGTCTCATCTCTTTTTTTAAATCCAATGCCCTTCTACGTTGGCCTCATCAGACTCTTGAAGTTCACCCGCAGCATACTGTTCAATGGCTTGGCGAGCACTGCCTTTGGCACCGGTCACTATCTTGATACCGGCTCCGGTGAGGATTCGAAATGCCTTGGGGCCGCAATTACCGGTAATAAGAACGGTACAGCCCGACTCTACGATGGTCTTACCGGCCTGGATGCCCGCCCCTTGAGGGGCATTAAAGTTCTGGGTATTTTCCACGACGCTCCAGGCCAGGGTCTCATCATCCACCACGAGAAAACAGGCGGCGCGGCCAAATCGAGGGTCCATGGGGGCATCAAAATCTGGTGCAGTGGCTGTGACGGCAATTTTCATTGGAATCTCCTTAAGATACAATTACAGAGCCATTTTCAGTGACCCACGTTTTTCATCCAGAAAAGAGAGCACCTGCTCCCACACACTGCAAATAGCACGGGCGGCGGGACCATCGGAGACGGTAACCAGGGGCTGGCCCTTCACCATGGCCGCTGTGACCTCTTCATCCACAGGAATGTCACCCAGATGATGCATCCCCTTCTCTTTAGCAAAGGCATGAATACGCTCTGCCATCATGGGATGAATATCCCATCGGTTAATGGTGACCATGGCGGGAACCTTCAAGAAGGATGTGAGCTCTGCCACACGTTCCAGGTCATGCAATCCGGAAAGAGTGGGCTCGGTCACCACGACCACGGCATCACATCCGGTGGTGGCCGATATCACCGGACAGCCAATGCCAGGAGGCCCGTCCACAAGAATCAAGGGGGCCCCTGTGGCCTCAGCCTGTTTTCTCGCCTCACGGCGAAGCACGGCAACCAACAAGCCGGAGTTCTCTTCGGCGATGCCTAAACGGGCATGAATCATAGGACCGTTATCACTGATAGAGTGATACCAAGTCCCGCAGACACGCATGGCCTTTTCGGGACAAAAATAGGCACACACCCCACACCCCTCACAGGCAATCCGGTTCAAGGTGGGGCCCTCTTCCAGGGCATTAAACCGACACCGCGTGATGCAGTCGCCACAATCGCTGCAGAGATCCAGATTGATCTTCGGCAGCCCCCCCCCTTTAAAGGGGTGTTCATCCAATACGGTATGGGGGGTAATCATATAGAGGTTTGCGGCATCCACATCCCCATCCACCAGCACGCGACTCTTGGCAAGGGCTGCAAAGGAGGCTGTCACCGTGGTTTTCCCCGTCCCGCCCTTCCCACTTAAGATGGTGATCTCTTTCATGGTCTCCCCTCTTGTGCGGCCTTCTGAATTTTTTCCACCATGCCGGCAAAGGCGTCGGCCATCTCGGGCATCGCCTCCACGAGGAGTCGTCCCCGCGCATAATACTCGGCCACCTTCCGACTGTAGGGGATCGAGAGCAGAACCTCGATGCCCTCGTCCTCGGCATACCTCACCACGCGATCGTCGCCGGCATCGGCCCGGTTGATCACAATGCCGAAGGGAATGTTCAGGACTCGCACCGCCTCCACGGCAAGCTTTAGGTCGTGGAGACCAAAGGGGGTGGGTTCGGTCACCAGCACCACATAATGGGTTCCCTCCATGGCGGCGATCACGGGACACGAGGTTCCGGGAGGGGCGTCCACGATGACCAAAGGTCTGCCTTCGGCGGCCTCTTTGACCCGGTTGATCAGAGGGGGACTCATGGCTTCTCCGACCCGTAAACGGCCGGAAATGAGTTCGATATTCTTGCATTGGCCGATCTCCAGTTCACCCAGCTCACGCGTCCCCTCCGTAAGGGCACCGGCCGAACAGGCCATGACGCATCCGCCACAGCTGTGGCACATATGAGGGAAAGTATAGAGTTCCCCTGCCACCAGAGTAATGGCTGAAAACTGACACAAATCGCTGCACTCACCACACTGAACGCACAACTCCGTATCAACCTTGGGCACCATGGTGGTGACAGGCGTTCGTGTGATAGATTCGGGTTCTAAAAACAGATGGACATTGGGCTCTTCCACGTCGCAGTCAAGAAGGGTGACCCCCTCTCCAACAGCCACGGCGAGGTTGGTGGCCACGGTGGTTTTCCCCGTGCCCCCTTTGCCGCTTGCTATCGTGATCATCATGGCGTTCACTTCCCCGTTTGCCGGGTTCATATCGACACCGAAGCCCCTTAACGAATCTGATACCTAAACCCCTTCGATGATAATACGCACCACCTATATTGACGCTGGCAGGCGATTCACACGAAAAGGGCCAAAAGGCATCACTCAGGCGACTCGGCCTCTTGTTTCCACACCCTGTGAAATTGATCATTTCGACACCCCGGACAGCCATCGGGCCGCCCGGTTCCATAGGGCTCTTCCCACCTCTTGCCGCACCCGGTGCAGACAAAGAGGCGCATCTCTTCCATAATTCGGTAATGCCCGCCCTCCACACGCAGGGCCTTGGCGTGAACCAGAGCCTCAGCCACCTTACGCCGCGCTTCTCGCACGATGCGTCCCAAGGTGGCACGCGACACAGTCATGCGACGCCCCGCTTCTTCATGGGAGAGCTGTTCCAAATCACAAAGCCTTAAGGCTTCCAGTTCGTCCACGGAGAGTAGAATCTCCTCAAGCTGCCAGAGAGGAATTCCTCCGGGCTTAAAATAGCTGAGGCTGGCGGGGACTCCCACCACTCGTTCTTTCTTTGGACGTACCATGAATCCTCCTTAGGTTTTGAGCATATGCTCATAAGTTGTTATTTAGACCAGGCCGAAGACCCTGTCAACATTTTTATGCAAGGGCTATAAAACCCAGTCAACGGGGTAAAATAGCCCCAAAAAAACCATACATCCCCATCCCCATAGATAAGGAGTGAATGAGGAACCCTCAACAGACCCCAGGGAATATTTCCCACCCACCTCCCACCACCGAGGACGAAATACTCATCGGCAACGCACACTCTCTTCCCCTATTCGCCACCTCTAAAACCTTGCGCATCTCCTTCCTTACCTATTTCCAATAGCCCCAGGTATATGCTACACTTTGACTCATGAATGAGATATACAGACAGATTCGAGAAAAAGCACGGGAGCTGGTTCAGGCCCAGCCAGAGCCCCTTTTCTATAAAAAAGAAGCCGATGCCCTGTTACGGTCGCATCGGCTCTTTAACCACCATGAAAAGCTCCAAGAGCTCATCGCCCATTTAAAATCAGAACTCGACGAAGACTTTGGGCATGGCCTCTTTCATTCACAGAAAGTAGCCATTGAAGCCGGTGCCATCGTTTTTATAGAGAGGCGCCATGAGCCGCTGCCGGAAACGGAGTCCCTTGCCTTTAAAGCCCACTGTGCCGGTCTTCTCCACGACACCATGCGAAAGCACACGGATCATGCTGAAAAAGGCGCGGCCTATGCACGCGAAACGCTTCACGCATTGGGATTTTCCCCGGAGACCATTGGAGAGATTGCCTTTGCCATCCTATGTCATGAGGCCTTTAGAACAAGGGATATCCCCTCTCCTGAAGGACCCGATGCCCAGCTTCTGGCCGATGCCCTCTACGATGCCGATAAATTCCGATGGGGACCCGACAACTTTACCCACACCGTCTGGGACATGGTCTCCTACGCCGAGATCCCTCTCCCCCTTTTTATAAACCACTATCCCAAGGCCTTAGAGGGCATCGCGCGGATCAAAGCCACCTTCCGTTCGGAGACCGGCCGGGTTTACGGCCCCGAGTTCATCGATACAGGGCTTAAGGCAGGGAAAAAACTATACAAAATCATGCGACAAGAGTTCATCACCCCAACAGCAACGCCGAAGCCTCTTTAAAAGAGAGGCCTTCGGCGGCCAAGGGATGTTCCCTTGGCCGCCCATATTCGCCAATGCTTTCCTACCCTCGTTTCTGAAAATTCGTCACATTCTCCGTCAAAAAAAACGCCCCCGCGACAAGATCTTATCGCGGTAATCAAAAAAAAATTTGCGACGTTTTTTTTGGAAAAAAGCGGCGGAGACGCGGCTGAATAGTGACCTTTTTTAAAACAAAAAAAGCCGAATACATACGAATATGCCTTCGGCGATCCATGGGTACGGTGCCCCCTTTGAGGAAACCCGTCATCCCTTCCCTATTTTTTAAAAGTTGACGGGTATGGCCAGTGCTTCCAAAGCGTCCCAATCGGAGATGGCAATGGCCCCCTGGTTCATCTCAATGATACCGGCCTCTCGAAATTTTTTAAGCTCACGATTCACGCTCTCACGGGTGGCCCCCACCATCTCCCCCAGCTCTTTCTGGGTAAAGGTCAGATCGATAACCGAGGGTGTCTCTGGCCCCTTTGAAACCTGCTCGGCCAGGGTAAGAAGACGCTTGGCAAGACGCGTCGAGATATTAAAAAAACAGAGCCCCTCTAAAAGGTCATCGGTCTTACGAATCATAGAGGAGAGATCACACAAAATGGTGCCCAAGGCCGCCACATCTTCTTGAAGAATATGGATGAAGGCATCCCGTTCAAGGACCATCAAGCGGCAGGGGGTCAAGGCCACGGCATCGGCACTTCGACTCTGACCATCAAACATGGAGAGGGTCCCAAAAAAGGAGGACTCTCTCAGCACCGATAAGATCATCTCCTCTCCCGCACTGGAGGGGAGCACAATTTTGATGGCACCCGCTTCGATGATATACATCTCACGGCCATCGTCCCCCTTACGAAAAAGGGCCTCTCCCTGTTTCAGTAATAGTGGTTTCACGGCCTCGGAAATACGGGAAAGGCTCTGGGACTCCAGAGACCGAAATAGAGGAATCGTCGACAAGAGCTCACAGCTATGCTTCATAAATTTTTCTCATATCAAAAAAAGAGGGGGGGGGAGAGACGTGATAGACGGTGCCCCGGACTCTCTCCCGTATCGCCTCAATTACCGGCGAAGCGCAGACAAAATAGGGGTATTCATCACCAATGCCGAATAATCGGAGGTCTTGTCGATATCCAGAGAGAAGGCACTCCGGTCAATCTCAAAATATTTAGAGATCACATCCAGAAGATCCCCCCGCAGATTCTCCAAAACCTCGTCGGATACCTCCAGACTATCACATACAAGGGCCAGCTTCAGTCGTCTTACGGCCACCTCATTGCTTCGAGGCTCCTCTCTTCTCATCATCTTCTGCAGCAGAGTACTAAACATAGTCTCCTCCCTTACCGTGCCAGGCCCATTTTTCGACCCAAGCGTTTAAAGAACCCCCGGCCTGTCTGGGGTACTTCGATGGCCAGATCCGTCTGCCCGGCAAGGCGAGCGGCGATGCGTTGAAAGGCACGCCCTGCTTTGGAATCCTTCTGGAGCACCAGGGGTATGCCCGTGTTGGTGGAGACAATCACCTGCTCATCCATCTCCACGAGGCCAAGGAGTTCCACAGAGAGGACATCCACCACATCCAGATGACTGAGCATATCACCGCGTTCAACCATCTCGGGAATGATACGATTCACCACCAGTTTGGGACAGATCTCTTTGGCAAGAAGGAGCCCGATGATACGATCCGCGTCTCGAATAGAGGAGACCTCGGGCATACATATCACCACGGCATCATCGGCCGCCGCCACGGCATTTTCGAAACCCTGCTCAATTCCGGCGGGACAATCGATAAGGATGCAATCGTATTCATTTCGAATATCGGAAATAAATGCCGTCACCTCATCGGGGGTCATGGTATTTTTATTATCACTCTGGGAGGCAGGAATCAGATAAAGATTGTCAATTCTCCGATCTTTGATAGCCACCTGAGAGGGTTTGCACTTCTGCTTTACTGCATCCACAACGTTAAAGACGATGCGGTTTTCAAGCCCCATCACCACGTCAAGGTTTCGCAGTCCGATATCCATATCCACCACGACTGTCTTCTTGCCCATAAGGGCCAAGGCGGCGCCAATAGAAGCTGTCGCCGTGGTTTTGCCCACACCGCCTTTACCCGATGTGATGACGATCACTCTGCCTTTCACGTAGTCAACTCTCCTGTTCGTTCATGAGCCCTCAATAAAAAGGCACTCCAATGAAAAATAAAATCCCTTGCACAGACATCCCCCGTCTATAAAAAAAATCCACCCACCGTCGGCGGCGCATCGCTTTTTTTAAAATGCCGTAGATATGATATCGATGGATAAAAAAAGGGGTGTACTCTTTCATTTTATGGCGAGAGGATAAGGGGCGTGACCCCCTTAATCGCCGGCCCCTTAAGGTCGCCAGGTAAGAACCGGTGCCTTGGCGAAGGGACTCTCCTTCATATAATCGGCCACCACCACCCGGCCCCCAGAGACCGAGGCATATCCCACACAACCGATGAGTTCCGACGCGCCATGGGGGGCCACACACTCTCCAATCTGGAGCTGCATGGCTCTAAAATCCAGGGCCATAATAATGGCCGTCACGTCTCCGGGTGACCCGGCCACGGCGGTCCCCCTCAAGCTTCCCATCACATAGATATCACCACCGGCCACCACCTCACCACCGGGATTCACATCGCCCAAGACCATGAGATGCCTTTCGGCGCTTACCCTCTGACCCGATCGTATCCGTCCTGTCAAGACTTGGGTCTCCGACACTTCGGGCATGGCCAGGACCTCGACCGCTTCACGTAAGGGAGGATCCCCATGGGGAAGCACGCCGGAGACGGCAAAACGATCCTGCAGGAGAGAGGAGAGCCGTTCGGCCCATAGGGAGGAGCTCTCCCAACTTCCCCCATCCACCTGAACCAGGGCTCCGGCCGCAAGATTTCTCAACTGGCGGAAAATCCGGATCACAGATTTTACAATATGATCCTCTGAGGCCCTGGGGTCCACGGAGAGTAAGAAACCATCCCCATACCCCTTAATTTTTACAGCTGTTTTAGCCGACCCAAACAGAATCGCCACCGCCAATCCTTCCATCATCGTAAATGATGATTGCATAAAAAGATAAAAAAGTGACCATTCCCCCCACCCACCAGCCCTAACTATGAACCCGCAGGAGGGGGCCACAAACACCCTTTTGCTATCGTCACAAAATCATCGATCGTGACCCATTCAATAAAAAATTCAATCATAAAAAACCATGGGATATCGGTCAAGACCGATTGAGATTGGCCCGCACAATAGACAAGGTCTCGGGGAAAAACGCCCCCGTACCCCACGACCCCCAAGTGGCAACAAGCCCTTGTAATTAAATGGATTATCGCCAAAAAATTCCGATTAAAATCCGGCCATTCCCATCCCACGGCTCAAAAAGAGTAAATCCGTGGAACCCGAGGGGCGATGAGACAGGTGATTTCATAGTTGATGGTACCCATCACCTCTGCGATCTCGTCGACAGAGATCGTCTGATCTCCCTGGCCTCCGATAATCACCACCTCATCCCCCACCCGGACCCCTTCAATACCCGTCACATCAATCATGGTCATATCCATACAGATCCGGCCCAAAATCGGTGCACTCCGGCCCTTCACCAGCATGCGTCCGCGCCGGGAGAGTCCCCTGGGATAGCCATCTCCATACCCGCACGGCACCGTGGCCACGAGGGTGTCTTCCCGGGCCCTCCACGTGGCCCCATAACTCACACTGCCTCCCTTTTTAACCCATTTTACCTGGGCGATACACCCTTTAAGTGCCATCACAGGCCGGACGCCCCTCAGATCGATACGCACCCCCGGGGATGGATTCAAGCCATAAAGAGAGATTCCGCCCCGAACCATATCGAGACGTGCCTCCGGCATGGTAAGAATACCGGCACTATTGGCCGCATGACGATGATCAAAGGAGATACCCAAGGATTCTAAGCGGGTAAGAAGGCAGGAGAAACGATGCCACTGACCCCGGGCAGGGGCCATATCGCGTTCATCGGCCGTGGCAAAGTGCATGAAGATACCATCGGCATGGAGCCCTTTAAGGGAGACGGCCTCGGCAATGGCTGCAGCACAGGAGATGGCGGACTCTTCGGGCGTGCCTGAGGCGGCATCAAAACCCACTCGCCCCATCCCCGTATCCACCTTAATATGGCAGGAGAGGCGTCCCCCCATGGCTTCTGCCGCACGACTGAGACGGCGGGCATGGCTTAATTCGAGAATGGCCTGGTGAAGATTGTAACGAAGCAGATGGGGAACCCCTGCCTCTGAGGTGTATCCCAAAATGAGTATCGGGGCTTCAATCCCCGCCTTCCGAAGGGACACAGCCTCGGAGAGTCGGGCCACACCCAACCAGGATGCCCCATTTTCAAGGGCCACACGGGCAATCTTCTCGGCGCCATGGCCATAGGCGTTGGCCTTGACCACGGCCATGAGGCGGGCCGTTCCGGCATCTCTTTTTAAAATCTTTGTATTCTCGGCGACTCGCGTCAGGTCAATTTCTGCGTAGACAGGCTCGGGTAGTTCACCAGTTACTATCATACTCCCCTCATAAAAAACGCATATCATGAGGCAGATCCGAAATAACCAGACCGACCATCACGTCACGTCAACTTCAGCACACAGCGTTTCACACTTTTTTCGGCCAACTCTTTGAATCGCCTCAGAAGATCTGGGGAGGTCCCGGCGTGGTCTTTAAAAAAATCCGGATTAAGGGTGTGCTTTGGGTTAAACTCCTGCAGGGCATAGAGCTCTGCACCTTCAATCATATCGGTGATGGTCCCAAGCACCGCCTCATCGATAAAAGGGGTGGTGCAGGTGGTGCGAAACTCATGGGAAATACCAGAGTTCAGAATCATTGCCACACTCTCGCGGAGTTCGGCATCGATGGAGTGACCACAGAGATGGGGCGCATAGGCCGAAGGATCCGCCTTGATATCCATGGCGACATAGTCCAGAAGCCCCTCGGCCAAAAGAATCTTAAGCATGGCGGGACGACTCCCATTGGTATCGAGTTTCACCAGATACCCCATGGCCTTAATCCTCCGAATAAAATCGGGAAGGTCGAAATGAAGACACGGCTCTCCGCCACTAATCACAACGGCCTCCAGGCGTCCCACCCGCTTCTTCAAAAAAGCCAGCACCTCATCGGTATTATAGGCATCCTCGGGGCCACCGGCCCTCACCAACCCAGCATTATGGCAATAAGGACAGGTAAAATTGCATCCATAGGTAAAGACCACGGCTCCGATCTTTCCCGGATAATCGATGAGCGAACACTTATTCAAACCGCCAATAACCATTGTCAGGCATCTCCCTCCATCACCCAACACAAGGGGATGGATCGCGCCCTCCCCCATGCGTGTGACTTCAAAATAGTCGGGGCCGATCTTTCCTGCAATGAAAAACCGGCCCCGTCATCAACTTATATGGATCGATAAAAGAGAAGGGAGATGGTACACGCTCCGATTCCCTTCTTTTTTTTACACCCTTACCTTAGTAACGGCCACGGATCAGGCCACCTTAAAGGTCTTACGCATGCAGAACTCGCTCTGCTTCCCGTTATTCCACTGGGAAACAGGACGCAGATAGCCCACCACACGAGAGTAGATCTCTGTCACACTCCCACACTTCTCGCATTCAGGGACCTCCCCTGCGATATACCCATGGGAGGGGCAGATACTAAAAGTCGGGGTCAGGGTGAAGTAAGGCAGACGATAATTGCTAGACACTTTTTTCACCAGGGACTTCACCGCTTCGATGTCAGAGACCTCTTCCCCCAGGAACATGTGAAGCACGGTGCCTCCGGTGTACTTGGTCTGAAGCTCATCCTGCAGGTCCAGCACTTCGAAGATATCATCGCTGTAGTTCACCGGCAGATGGGTGGAGTTCGTATAGAAGGGGTCGTCCCCTTTCTGGAAGGCCTCTTCATTGGCACAGGCGGCATCGGGGTGACGCGTCTTGTCCTTCATGGCCAAACGGTAACCGGTGCCCTCCCCTGGAGTGGCTTCCAGGTTAAAGATATCCCCCGTCTCGTCCTGAATCTCTTCCAGACGTCCACGGATATGATCCAGGATACGCAAAGACATCTCGGTGCCTTCGGCATCGGCGATCCCCTTACCCATGAAGTTGACCAGGGCTTCCTGCATTCCGATGATGCCGATGGTGGAAAAATGGTTCTTCCAGTAGATACCGAAACGCTCTTTGATATGGCGCAGATAGAACTTGGAATAAGGGTAGAGGTTCTTGTCGGTGAACTCTTCCAACACTTTACGCTTAATCACAAGGCTCTCTTTGGCCAGCGCGATGAGCTCATCGAGTCGTGAGAGAAACGCCTCTTCGGTATCACACTCCTGACCGATGCGGGGCAGGTTAATGGTAACCACACCGATAGAGCCAGTCAGGGGATTGGCCCCAAAAAGACCGCCCCCACGCTTGAGCAACTCACGGTTGTCCAGGCGAAGGCGGCAACACATGGAACGGGCATCGTCAGGACTCATATCCGAATTCACGAAGTTAGAGAAATAGGGGATGCCGTAGCGGCCCGTCATTTTCCAGATCATATCGAGGTTGGGGTTCTCCCAATCGAAATCTTCGGTGATGTTATAGGTGGGAATGGGGAAGGTAAAGACGCGGCCCTTGGCATCCCCTTCCATCATCACCTCGGCAAAGGCACGGTTCAGGAGATCCATCTCCTCCTGAAACTCGGAATAGGTCTCTTCAAGGTCCTCGCCACCAATGAGAATGGGCGTGTCCTTCAGGTTTTTCGGTACCACAAGGTCCATGGTGATGTTGGTAAAGGGCGTCTGGAATCCCACACGGGTGGGGATGTTAATATTAAACACGAATTCCTGAAGTGCCTGCTTCACCTTGGCATAACAGAGGCCGTCTTTGCGGATAAAGGGGGCCAAAAGGGTATCAAAGTTACTGATGGCCTGGGCACCGGCGGCTTCCCCTTGAAGGGTATAGAAGAAGTTCACAATCTGACCTAAGGCAGTGCGCAGATGTTTGGGAGGTTTGCTCTCCACCTTACCGGCCACCCCTTTGAAGCCCACACGCAAGAGGTCCTGGAGGTCCCAGCCCACACAGTACACAGAGAGAAGGCTCAAGTCGTGAATATGAAGATCGCCTTCATTATGCACATCACGAATGGATGTCGGATAGATCTTATTGAGCCAGTACTCCGCGGTGATATCCGAAGAGATATAGTTGTTCAGCCCCTGGAGAGAGTAGCTCATATTGCTGTTCTCTTTGATCTTCCAGTCGAGCTTTTTGATATAATTTTCCATCAATTCGGTGTTGGCCTTGATGGTAATATTTCGAATCTGGGAACGCTGCTCGCGATAGAGGATGTAGGCCTTGGCGGTCTTGTAAAAGGGAGAGTCGAGAAGCACACGCTCCACGATATCCTGGACCTCCTCCACATCTGTTTCTGCCCCCAAACGGAGGTTGCGGGCCATACCGAGGAACTTCATGGTCAGCCCCTTGGCCTCCCGATCCCCGAACTCTCCCGTGGCTTTTCCGGCCTTGGCAATGGCTGCCGTAATCTTAGAAGAGTTAAATTCAACCACACTACCGTTTCTTTTTTTGATTCGATCGAACAAATGCATACCCCTTTTTCATCGTTAACGTTCACAGGCGAAAACAGACTCCAGCAAATCTTAGGCGCCCCTATTTCTCAAAGGGTCCCGATTCTCGTGGCTGTTATCAGATCCCGGTCTGGTTTCCATCGTCACGCAGCACCACACCATGGTTATGGCTGGAGGGGGGAGCCTCAATGCGCACGCATCCCCATGGGCAACCGCTGACGTATCTCACCACCATCGCCTATTTATGTTATAGAAAACTTATACGTTGATTTTTTTATTTAGAAATGATACCGACCGCCGAGGCCGACTCGAGACACAAACTCTTTATGAAATTCCCTTAAAAAAGTCAGTAACCTACACTAAAATTGCCCGTTAAAAAAGCTTATTTTAACCATCTTCCATGATTAAGAGAATAAAACCATGCATCATTCTGATTTTTAACGATTTTATCCTTATGGAGAGGCGCTATCCGAGGAGCCAGAAAAAAAAGAGGCGTGTGCCGCCACAAAGATGCGATACGGACACGAATCTACCGTGGTTCATCACCACCGTTTCTGCAGTATCGAGCGGGTGTCTCGATGCCCATGCATACCCCATACAATCGCCAAAGGCTATCTTGAATCGATAATATAAGTCCCAACACCTCAGTTCACTGTCCAGAAGGATCTGGGAGATCGATGGAAATAAGGAGCCCCATTGCCCCTTAAGGAGGAAGACATCACGCATTCCCATCACCCGAAGGTTGGACAAGCTTACACAATATATGGGCAGTGTCAAGCCCCACTCCCCATATATTGTATATTCCCCCCTAAGAACACAAGCACGAATATCTTGAAAAAAATCAACGTTGTAGATTAATTGTCACAAATGCAAACAAAGATCTCTTGCGTATATCTCATCATGTCCCTCCCCTGGAGAGCCATGGAAAACAAGCCAATTCAACGATGTTACGATAGCCATAAAAAAAGCCTCTCCTATCGACAGGAAAGGCGTGCTATATTCATTCATACACGATCTAAAAATCAGGTCCGAAACGTCCGCTATGCCCACGGGCCATCACTCTCGCGGAGTCGCCCCCTCTCTTATCAGGCCGCCCCAAAAGCGGCTCGGTACACCACCTATCCACCTTCAACCGATAAAGGGACCGTCAGAAACCCACCATGTTTGCACACCCATCCGTATCATACACCCTGCCCAAAGAGAGACGCGCCTCGGGAAATGGACACCCCGCCCGCATCGCGTCACGCATCCTCATCTTTATCGCCCTTGCCGCGGCCCTCTTTGGCAAAGTGGGTATAGAAGTCTGTCTCTCCCAGCCTCTATGGGAAAAACACCTCTGGCTTCCCATCATGCTCATCGTACTGGCCATGGGCATCTGTATCTCCACCCTCTTTCACGCCATCACCTTTCGTCTCTTCGGCAAATAAAAGAGACCCTTTTGGCCCCACGGGTCCCGATAAAAAGAAGACGACCCCGTCAATAAAAGAACAAATCCCCGGTCTCGATTCACATGCCGAGACCGGGGTGCCCCCTTACTTCTTGTACCCTTCATCGATGACAAACTGGAGCATCTTCAGGAACTGATCGGCATCGAGATACCCCGGCTGATTCCCAATCTGCACACTATCATCCTCGAGAAAAAAATTGGCCGGCAGCCCCCGGACCTTATACTTTTCAGCCAGGCGCTGCTCTTTGTCCGTGTCCACCTGAATCGCCACAAAATGCGCATTGATATAGGCGATCACCTTTTTTGACTTGAAGGTGATATTGGCCATCTTTGTGCAATAGGTGCACCAGTCCGCATGAAAGTTAATGTATATTTTTTTGCCGCTGGAGGCGGCCTCAGCCAGCCCATCCTCGTACGAATGCCACTGAATACCCCCCGGGGTACTCTCCAGGGCATGGGCGGCAAAGGGAATAAGGGTGACAAAAACCAGGGCCATCATAAACGATTTCAAAATGTGTTGCATGATATCCTTTTTTCGAAGGTATTCGCCCCTAAAGACCTTTAAAATCAACAGGCCCAAGGGAGAGCCATCGATTCGAAAGCTTCATTCACGAATCCATAGAATTAAAGAGTTGCCAGGGTATTGATCGTACCCGTCATCAATAAAATACCCACGGTCACCAGGAGCACACCGGCCACCTTATTTACATACGGCAGAACCTGGCGTGCTTTTTTCAAAAATCCCAGCATCGTATGGATAAAAACAGAGATCAGTATAAAGGGGAGGGCAAGGCCCGCCGAGTAAACCGCCAGAAGCCCCATACCCTTGGCCACCGTCTCTTGGTTTCCCGCAAGGACCAAGATAGCCCCCAGCATGGGACCAATACACGGACTCCATCCCGCACCAAAGGCCATGCCCACGAGAAACACCCCAAAAAAATGGAGGGGTTTTCGGGAGACGACCAACCGCTTTTCAAACTCCAGACCGGGAATACGAAACACCCCGAGAAAATGGAGGCCCAAAAAAATTACCAGCACGCCACCACCGATACGGAACCAATCCTTGGTATCGTTAAAAAATCCGCCCAAAGAGGATACCGCAGCGCCCAAGAGCACAAAAACCAGGGAAAATCCCAATACGTAGGCGATGGTGGATAAAATGACCTGCTTCCGAACCGTCGCGCCACCGGCACTAAGCTCTTCTAAGGACAAGCCGGTAATAAAGGTAAAATAGGCTGGAACCAGCGGCAACACACATGGAGAAAAAAAGGAGAGCAGGCCGGCTGCAAAAGCCGCACTCCACGAGACCGTCAAAAATCCATTCATATCAATATGGGCTCCAGGTAAAAAAAAGGCGGGAAAAATCCCGACTCACCACAATGCCGCGCTATTCCGGCATCAATATTGGCTGAATTATAGGGCAGTTCCCGGGGAAAGGCAAATAAAACCGCCCGTCATTTTATCGTGATCAAACAGTGCGTTACCCCTCACCTCGCCGTTTATTTTTTTTTAGCATTTTCCCATATCTATCCAAGATACCCATTAAAAAGTAAAAATCCCCCGTCCTCTTTTAAAAAAAAGAATCAGTAATCCCCACTTCCTGCCGATAAGTACGGTTAAATGAATAAATAACATGTCCAACGGACAAGGCATCCAAGTGCACATGACCGGCTGAGCTGGAGGTATATGCCATGATTTTTGAAGACGATGATACATTACGAATGTACGTAGAAGAGTCCCTGGAGCACCTTTCGGATATAGAAAGTGACCTCCTCGCCATTGAAGAGGCGGGACTTGAAAACGGTGAAGAGCTAATCAACAATGTGTTCAGAGCGGCCCACTCCATCAAGGGGGGCGCAGGATTTATGGGACTGACCACGATAAAAGAGCTCTCCCACAACTTAGAAAATGCATTAAATATGATGCGCAACGGTGAACTGCACCCGACCCCTCCGGTCATAAGCACTCTGCTCGCTGCCTTTGATAAACTGACTGAGTTGATCAACAATATTGAAAACAGCAACGATGTAGAGATCACCCCCTTTGTCGAGGATCTCATCGCCATCGATCGTCTGCCAGAGACACCCATCCCCTCCCCACCGTCGGAATCAGACCCCCTGGCCGCCTTTAATATAAATAAGGATGATCTGGGCAAATTTCTCCGGCAGGGCAAGTACATCTACCGCCTCTCCTATGATCTTCAGAGAGACATCATCGATCAGGGCAAGGTGGTCAATGAGATTATCAACGCCCTGAACAGTAGCGGTATGATCCTGGACTCCACAGACCCGGTGGCACCCCCCGACGCCCAGGGAAATCGCCCCTTTCTCATCATCTTTGCATCCATCATCGAGCCCGACATTGCCCCCCTACTGGCCGAACTGGATGAGTCGGCGGTGGAGGATCTCACCCCCCTTCTCGGCACCGGCCACGACGAGGAGGCGGTGGTAGAGGAGGAGGAGATCACGGTGGAGGCGATCGCC
>JABXKT010000264.1 GCA_013619155.1 Desulfobacteraceae bacterium | reverse complement strand
GTCTGGTCTTCTGCAGACGGGGTGACCTGGGAAGAGCACCCCATCCCTTCGGGTGGGGACCGGTTCACCCCGCGTTCCAAGCATCAGGTGGTGACCTTTGGTGGAAAGTTGTGGGTCATTGGGGGCAATACGGAAGGGGGCGCCGTGAATGATATCTGGAGCTCTGTTAATGGGGCGCAGTGGAGCGAGGTCTCTACTAACGCAGGATTTTCGCCTCGCTACAGCCATCAGTCCGTCGTCTTTGATGATAAGATTTGGGTCATCGGTGGAGTGACCGACGATTCGGCAAGCGATGTCTGGGAAAGTGATGATGGTCTCACCTGGACGCATGTTATTGATGGGATTAAAAAACGAGAAGGATTTCGGGCCTGCGTCTTCAACAAAAGCATCTATCTGGTGGGGGGGCGAAGTGATTCGGTGGCCTATGATAAGGCGGTATATCAATCCACAAATGGGAGCGCATGGTACGATATCACAGAGGATTTTATTCGGGAGATGCCTTTCGATGGGCGTATGGACCCGACCCTTGTGGCTGGCGAGAATTACCTCTATCTGATGGGCGGAAACAACGGTTTGAGAGCCTTGCATGATGTGTGGCGAACCGTGAATGGGTATCTCTGGGAACGCGGGTATCAAAATGTGGTCCATTTTCCTGCGGAGGATTGATTCAGCCTCGGCTGATATAGTTAAAGGGGGATTAAAAGCTGAGCCTCCGGTGGCCAGGGACTGGGCCCCAGGTTAGTGACCATGACGGGCCAAAGGCCCGTCATGGTCACTATAAACGTCTCTTTGCCACCCTTTTGTAAAAGGGTGGCTCCCGGCAGGACCAACCGAGGCAGGCATTCGCCGCATTGCCAACCGAGGCCTCTTTTTTATACCCCTCCTGGCATCACTCCGCGTCGGGAATCTTTGCGATAGCTCGGGGGCTCTCCTTTAAAAATGCCTGGAGTTTTCGTCCCGCCTTCTTGCCGGGGGTGATCCCTGCGGGACCGGCAATGCACCCGCCTTCACACCCCATGATCTCTACAAAATTACCCGGACACTTTTTGATATAGGATCGGAGTCGTTTTACCGACCGTTTGTCCAGGCCATTGACGCCAATGGGCGTTAGGGGAACTAAGTCTCCAATGTAGGCCTTGATCCCTTCGGTGACACCTCCGGAGACGGGAAACCCACGTCCTTCGGCGAAGCCTGCCAGATCGAAGGGGGTCTCCGCGCACTGGAGAATCTCGATATTTCGGGCGGCCAGGAGGGCGCTGAGCTCTTGAAAGGTGAGGACATGGTCCACATAGGGGTCGTCGGAGGCCTCTTTTCGCTTGGCCACACAGGGACCGATGAATACCGTGATGGCTTCGGGATCGGCTTTTTTGGCCATCTGGGCGGTGTAGTGCATGGGGGTGTGGGTGTCCGATACGAAGGTCTTCATCTCCGGCAGGTGTTTTGCCACAAACTCGGTGTAGGCGGGGCAGCACGAGGAGGTCATGAAGGGGGCCCCCTCCTCCATACGCTCTATAAACTCGCTGGCCTCACAGGCAGCGGTGGTATCGGCCCCTGCGGCCACCTCTATGATGGATGAAAAACCGACGGCTTTGAGGGCTCCCACCAATTGCCCCATGGTGGAGGGGCTCTCTCCCACGATGGCCGGGGCGATAAGGGCGGTGACCTCTCTCCCCTCTCCCATCTTCTGGATTACATCCACGATCTGGGATCTCTCCAAGATGGCGTTAAAGGGGCAGGCGGCCATACATTTTCCACAGAAGATGCACTTGGTGTAGTCGATGGTCTCCTTGCTGTTGCTCATCTTGGAGATGGCCCCGGTGGGGCAGGGCTCTTCGCAGGGGATGGGGATATGGACGATGGCGTGGTAGGGGCATGCCTCCATGCACTTTCCGCACTTGATGCACAGGTCCGGATCGATGATGGATTTGCCATCGATGATGGTGACGGCGTCTTTGGGACAAATATCCACGCAGGCCTCGGCCAGGCATCCCCGGCAGGCGTTGGTGGCTTCATATCGCGTCCGGACGCATCCATTGCACGCCTCGTCGATGACGGTGAGTACGGGGTGGGGACTCTTGGTGCGGGTGAGTCCCATGGCGGCATACTGGGATAAGGGGATCAGTTCGTCCTCCTCCTCCTCGATACCGAAGCCGAGAAGGGCCATGAGGCGGTATTTGAGTATGGCCCGATCCCGGTATACACAGCAGCGTGTGTGTTTTCCCCCACGGGGGCGCATCTCCACTGGAATGCGGTGAACCTCTTCTTCGAAATGGCCGGAATCGAAGGCTCGGATGAGGCGGACCATTAACTCAAAGTGGGTGGTGGCGCTGTAATTTTTGAAATACATCGATGGCTTACTCCTTCAAGATATAAATAATCACCGGCTTTTCTATTCCTATTGGGAAAAAAAGGAGGGGTAAGCAGTGGTTTATAGTCGATGATGTTCTTTAAGGTCAACCCCTTAAAGGGAACCTTTGGAATGGGGGTGGGCCGGGGTGGGA
>JABXKT010000091.1 GCA_013619155.1 Desulfobacteraceae bacterium | reverse complement strand
GACGAACATAAAACGCGCGGCATCAGGGGTACTGAAGGTGATGGATGAGTTTTGGGGAATAAAGAGAATATCCCCTTTGGTGGCGGTCACTTTTCGGCCATCGATGAGGATATCGAGGGTCCCTTCGATAATGTAGTCCACCTCATCGTAGCGAAGGGTCCAGTCAAAGGCTGAGCCCTCCTTCATCTCCATGACGCCAAAGCCTAAGCGGGGGCTCTCCTCCAGGTTGACCACGTCGGTAATAAAAACCTGGTCCCCCTTTTTTCCCGTGTCAAAGGGTTCGGGTGTGACCGTTGCCGCCTTCACACAGAGGACCCCACTCTCCTTATCGACGCTCTTTTGAAAATCATTTTTAGTATTCGCCATCTGCTCCGCGACGATTTTACGAATCAATGCTTCCAGATCTAACTCTTTATTATCCATGACACACTCACTGCAATTCATGCACACCGGAGCTCCGCAGGGCGCCAGAGGTGTACTTGTGTGGCTATCGGCTAGGGTACCGGCCATGATCATCACACGGTTTTCCAATAAAATATCACGGGCCGCCGGGGTCAAAATCATGGTCTCTTCAAGAACAAAAATGTCATCCTTGACCTGTTGAAGTACGGATTCGGCGCCAATCAATTTCTTCATCATATCGCTTCCCTCTCGTCGATTATCCCCACAATGGTGGCGTCCACAGGCGCGCCGGGCATCGCCATGGCTTTTCGCGCCAAGCGGCCCTTGGCAATCAGGACCGTATCGCCCTTACCGGCACCCACAAAATCCACCGCCACAAGGGTGGTTATCCGACTCGTCTCTAAAGGGTCCGGGCAGCCCACCAGCATGAACTTCATGCCAGAAAGGTCCGCCACCTTCCGGGTGGCCCATACACTGCCCAAGACCTGTCCTGTGATCATATAATGCCTTTCTATCCTTAAAGAAGTTCTTGATTCGTCGTACTCCGCCAGGGCATCTCATCTTTCTGTCTACGTCACCGCACTCATCTTTTTGAGCTGCGCCATGATCATGTTGGTCACTGCCTGCACATCCACGGTCTCCGTGGGAGGCGCCGTGCAGGTGGTGCAGGCCGCGTCGTCTAAGCCGTACGCCATACGACGGATGTTGAAGAGATGGTGGGGTCCGACGTTTTCAGACGTCGCGCTGCCACCCACGGTACCGCAACCGAGGGTGAAGGAGGGAGACAGGTTGGTGCTGATGCCCACGGCGCCCTGGGTAGTGGGCGTATTGACCAGGAAACGGGAGACGGGCTTCTTCAGGGCAAACTCACGGATCACCGTCTCATTTTTGGAGTGAATCCCCATGGAGTGACCGAGACCGCCGTTCTTCAGAAGCTTAAAGCAAAGCTCACAGGCCTCCTGCCAGTCATTGACCACATAGAAACCGAGAAGTGCGGTGAGCTTCTCCTTGGAGAAGGGGAATTTGGGCCCCACTCCTGGTTCGTCGCAGAGTAGCATGGTGGTGCCTGCGGGCACGTCAATGCCGGCAACCTTTGCGATGTCCGATGCGCAACGGCCCACGATGGCAGGGTTCATGGCGCCGTTGGGGCGTTCCATGACGCGCTTGACCTTGACCAGATTCTCCCCTTCAAGGAAAAAACCGCCCTGGGCGATGACGCTTGCCTTCACCTTGTCAGCAATGCAGGCTTCCGTCACGATGGCCTGCTCGGAAGCGCAGACAGTGCCGTTGTCAAAGGTCTTCGAGGAGAAAATCTTCTGGACGGCTATATCCACGTCGGCACTTCGCTCGATAAAGGCAGGGACGTTGCCGGACCCCACTCCGAGGGCGGGAGTACCGGAGCTGTAAGCCGCCTTCACCATGGCATTGCCACCGGTGGCGAGGATCATATCGACGATCTTCATGAGCTGGTCGGTACCCTCAAGGGTCGGAACGCTGATGACACCCACGAGATCTTCGGAGAAGTCCATGGCCTTCAGGACACCCTTGATCATGTTGACCGTGGCGGTGATGCACTTCACCGCACTGGGATGGGGGCTAAAGACAATGGCGTTGGCACTCTTAAGGGAGATGATGGCCTTGTAGAGGACCGTACTCGTCGGGTTGGTGGAAGGGATAAGCCCCGCGATGACACCCATGGGAGCGGCAATTTCAACGATTTTTTTCTCTGTGTCCTCGTTAATCACCCCCACACTCTTAAGGTCTTTGTAATATTCAACAAGCTTCGTGGTGGCCACAAGGTTCTTCTGCGTCTTGTCCTGCCACTTACCGAAACCCGTCTCTTGACATGCCATCTTGCCAAGCGCTTCAGCCATCTCAGCGCCGACTTTTGCAATGGCATCGACCAAGGCATTGACACGTTCCTGGCCCGCCTCTACAAGTGCGGGCTGGGCTGCGCGTGCGGCACGGACCAATGCACGAGTTTCCTGAATTGAAAGTAAATCCTTATCTACCATCTTTATCCTCTCTTCCGTCACGTAAGATGACGGGAATTTAAGGGCAGTAAAAAAAACAAAAACGATGCCTTCTATGGTTAAAGTAGGCTTAAAAACTGAGCCTCCGGCGGCCAGGGAATTTTTTACCTAAGCGGCTTTGCCGCCCCTGGACCCCAGGTTTGTAATTGTGACGGGCCTTTGGCCCGTCACAATTACAATAAAAGTTTGTTTGGCAAGCCCGACCTTTCAAATCAGGTAAAAGGTTGGCTTCCGGCAGGGCCAACCGAGGCTATACTTTCGCCGTACTACCTCCGGCGGCGAGGTGAGCCACCGTAAAGCGGGTTGCGGATGCGCTTTGCCCCCGTACCTCGGGGCAAATCGCATCTGCATCTACCAAAAGCTAAAAACTGAAACCAGCGTATATAACCATTACCTCAAGATACTGATATAACGGGCAAATGCTTCGAGAAGGTCTCTCTTCTTGGCATACTTGATCTCACCACGTGCAATGGAGAAATCGGGGATCTGCCTTGCGTGGTGCCTTAATTTGGTCACCTTCAGTTTCTTGAGTTCCGCCATATCGAACGGGAGAAGTGCCTCCCCTTCAGATGCGGGGAGACCGCCCAGTGCTTGCAAAGGGAGAACCGCCTCCCCTTCAGATGCGGGGAGACCGCCCAGTGCGTCAGGGAGTTCCTGAACGGATGCCGCGTGCCCTTCTGCCAGATCGGGTTCAGAATCATCCCCCACCACGATGGGCGTAAAGGTCTTCTCTGGCTGGGTCGTTTTTGCCACCGTCCCCCCGGGAATACACCGGAAACGCCTTGCCTCATCGATGAGAATCCCATCAAGGCCTTCGGCGGTCCGGGCAATCACGGTCATCGACACCACCTCTCCGAGACGGGCTGCCGCCGTACTGCCGGCATCCACGGATGCCTTCACAGCAGAGACATCGCCCGTCATCAAAATGGAAACGAGGCCTCCGCCGACGACCTGGGAGCCAATAATTGAGACATCGGCGGTCTTTAACGCCACGTCCCCTGCTTCTACAGCGGGAACGAGGCCGATGGTTTCGATAATCCCCAACGCCTTGCCGTCCATAACAGCCTCCTGTGGCTAGTATTTCAAGGGATTATCCGCCACATACTGCACGGCATCGGCAAAGGCATCACACGCCGCCTTGCAGGCGGACTGGCTCCCTGTGAGAAGCGCCCCACCAAAGTTGGTCTCAGAAGGAGGGCCGTAGAAAACAGCCATAGTGACGTCAGCGGCCTTAAGCGCCGCATCCACGGCGTAAATCGCCTCGATGGGAGGAGCGATGAGATAAGCGATGGCCTCACCTTCTTCAATGCCTGCCTCCTTAGAGAGAAAGGAGCCGGAACGGGAGATGCAGTGGGCAAAGTAACAAATGGAATCATCGTCGTTGCAGCTGTAAAAGCATGCATCGTTCTCCAGAAAATCGATGGTCGCATCGATGCCGCTCTTCACCTCGGCGGGGTTGGCGCCGGAGAGGATGGCGATAAATTCTCCGGCAAGTTTGGAGTTGGCGTTGACGGCACCGCCATAAAAGCTTTTGGCGTAGGCCACCTTGACATCGGCCCTCTTGGTGGCCTCGTCAATGGCCGTGTAACCCACATCGTCGATATCGCAGGTAAATATCCCCACGCTGCGATGACCTTCGGGAAGCGAGAGCTCCCGGATCATGGCCTGATCCACGTTGGGAATCATCTTCACGCTCAGTACCTTGGACTTCAGGGCATCCCCTCTCATATGACTCCTCCTGGCCGGAATCATCCGGCCTTTTTTCATCGATGCATTGTATACGTGATGTCTCATTTGCATGCGCCATTGCAGCGACATTGTTTTTATTTAACTGTTCAGATCAATTTTTAACTTTTGAAACCCGTTGAATGCGGTGGCGATTTGACCCGAGGAACGAGGGGCAAATCGCTTCCGCCACATGGGGTCCAGGGGATTATCCCCTGGCCGCCGGAGCCTTTCTTTCCCCCCTCACACTTGACGGGTCTCAAAGACCAGGGTCTTAATCACCACAGGGACCACCGTGCCACCGGCAATGGACCGGCCGATATCGATGTAGTCCCCTTCATTCACTTCAATCTGATCCACACAGATCACCTGAGCCGCCGGATTGAGCACCCTTAAACTCTGACCGAGGACCTTGCCGCTATCGTGTTCCAGAACGACAATGACGGGAAAGCCGACCCGAATCAGGGGTTCCAGCCCCATAAGAACCCCTTGCGCTAAGCTCTGGATCCTTTTATATGAGAGGTATTCGTCTCCTTGAATTCCGATGGCCAGGGGCTCTAAGTCTGCCGCCTCGTAGAGGCTTGATACGCTCTGCCGAATGGCTTCGCCAACGGCGTCCGGGCTCTCCGGGATGCCCTCCCCAAAGGGAATGACAACGGGAATGTTCTTCATGGGCAGGCACTCGTCGGTCACCACGATGGTGCTGCCGCTGACGTCCACGGTCTGGGATCCGGCACCAATCACCGTGGCGCGTATGGTCTCCGTGGGGCGGATGAACGCCATGCCGTTCCCTTTGAAAACCTGTTGCACCTGCCGTCCCAGCATGGGGCCGATATCCCCGTACCGGCCAATCTCGTCAAGGGTGTCGCAGGGCGAGGTGGTGTAGGCATAATCGGCGACCCCACCGGAGATCATCACGCACTCCACCTCGTAGTCGAGGCGAAGAGGGGCCGTCATCATGAGCGCGTCTTCAAGTCCCGTGAGTGCTGAACTCTGAAGGGAATTCAACACCACCTCAGCCATACGGCGGCAGATGATCTCTATATTCAGGGGATCCACACGATCCCCCTCCTTCAGCGAGAGTCCCAGATCATCCAAAATATGGGCCATAGGCCCTGTAATCTGGACAATGCGGCTCTCTTCGGCATCCACCCGTAAAAGCCGCCCCCCTATGTTAATACAGCAGCTATCGATGGCCTTTCCGCTCTTAAAGATACCGATGTTTGCCGTGCCACCCCCGATGTCGATATTGGCCACGGTCTTGAAATATCTTCGGGAGTAATCCGAAGCTCCGGAGCCCCGGCCCGCAATGACCGACTCCAGCTTGCCGCCGGCGGTGGCCACCACAAAGTCCCCGGCGTAGCCCGCCATCTCGCCGGAGATCCGCCGTGCATTCTCCTTCTTGGCCGTCTCTCCGGTAATGATCACCGCACCGGTATCGATCTCCGAAGGCGAGATACCCGCCTTCGAGAACTCCCCTTCGATGAGTCGAAACACTTTTTCCGTGTCCACCAGATTCTCACCCGTAATGGGGGTAAAGTGGATATCGCTTCGGTAGACGACCTCCTTGTCGGTGATCTCCATACGAGGCACGAGGGTGCCCGGCGCGGTATTTTTCACCGTGAGCCGGCTGATGACACACTGGGTGGTGGTGGTGCCGATGTCGATACCCACACTGGTCACCACCTCTTCGGCATCGCCCTCCACAGGGCGGCTTACATGGGCCGCGTAAAGCGACGATATTTTGGGACTGTCAGCCATAATGAGATGCCTCCGGCGGCCCGCTTTTTGAAAAAAGCTGGACCAAAAACTTTTCGCTTGCATCCCCATCTGGAACCTCGTTCCTCGGTTTTAGATGGGGGATGCGGTTTTAAAAAAACGACAATACAGGTGGTAACAAAACCAGAAAACACGAAGTCAGCCATCACCCCTGCGCCATAACCAACCCCACAGCATCACCAAATTTGAGACAACGCCTTCCCAACCGCCAACCTTGGAGCCGGGCGAAGCCCAAGGTGAACGCCATTGCGATTTGCCCTGAGGAACGAAGGGTAAAGCGCAATGGAACCCAGCTTTCGAGGTGGCTCACCTCGCCGCCGGAGGCATGCTTTTTTACCCCCTCATCGCCTCAGAGAGAGTCACGCCGCTCGCTTTGTGGCTGAGCATCTGCTTCACCACCGTGGCCATGTGGGCACCGGCCTCGGCGGGGGGGGTGCCCCCTTTGTGAATATTGGAGATAATGGTTCGGTCGGCTTCCACGGTTTTTTTACCGGCCTTGTAGACCATATAGGCGCTCATGCTTTCGGCGGTGATAAGGCCGGGACGTTCGCCAACGAGTTCGACCACCACATCGCAGTCGAGAAGCGCCCCCACTTCGTCCATGACGCCCACGCGACCGTACTTGATGAAGAAGGGGGTTCCCACGGAGATGCCTTCGGCTTTGAGGCCCTGTATGAGGGCGGGCACGGTGTCTGCAATATTGGCCTCGATGGCGGTGGAGCTTAAGCCATCCACCACGATGATCTGAACCTGGGCGCCTTTGACGCACTTCTCGGCGATGGTCTTTTTGGCGGCCTCGTTCAGCTTTTTGCCCAGTTCGGGCTTCATGAGAAATTCGTCTTTGTCTTTCACCAACGTCTGAACACCAAAGAGTCCGTTTTCAGCGAGACAGGCATCGGAGACATCCATAAACACCGCGTCCACGGCGGCTGCATGGTCGGCCTGAAAGTGGAGAAAGGAGTGGGTCTTCTGACGCGCACCGCACCGGCCCATGAAAATCCGGGCCGGGGTGGTCTTGCGCATGGCCTCAAGGGCCGCCATGTTCTTGGGCTTGTCCACCTTGACCTCGTTCAGAGGCGGCAGGGTCACCGGTTCACCGGCGTCACCCTGTGAAGCAGAAGGCGAGGCTGAAACGGCGGCAACCGTCTCCGCAGAAGGTGCACCCGTGATAACGCCTTGTTCCACAAGCGTTCCGATAACGCCTTGTTCCACAAGCTTTCCGATGATGCTTTGGATCAGTTCCTGTTCATTCATTGCTTCCACGCTCCTTCACTATTTGTCAAAAATTGAGGCGTCGCCTGCAGCATCGGTGAGGCAGCCCTCTTCCATGATGCCCATTTTCTCAAGCCACTTTTCAAACTCAGGGGCCGGTCTTAAGGCCAAAATTTCACGAGTCGCCGCATCATCGTGGAAGCTGGTGTCCTGGTAATTCAACATGCAGTCGTCACCACCGGAAACGCCCATGAAGAAGTTGGAACCGGCCATGGCGCAGAGCATGGTGCCCAGCTCCTGATCGTCCTGATCGGCCTTCATGTGGTTGGTGTAACAGGGGGCGATGCCCATGGAGAGGCCATGCATCTTGCCCATGAAGAGGTCTTCCAGGTCGGCACGAATCACCTCTTTACCGGTGTAGATGGTCTCGGGACCGATAAAGCCGGAGACGTTGTTCAGCATAAAGGGATTGAAGCGACGGGCCAGGCCGTAGCAGCGCGCCTCGAGGGTCATGATGTCCACGCCATGGTGGCAGTCCAGGGAGATCTCCGAGCCCTGACCGGTTTCAAAATAGATGACGTTGGGACCGGTGGAGGTGCCGAGGCGAAGGGCCATCTCACGGGCTTCGGCCAGCATGGTCGCGGAGATGCCGAAGGCATCGTTGGCGCTCTGGGTGCCTGCAATGCTCTGAAAGAGAAGGTCCACGGGCACCCCCTTCTCCATCGCCTGCATCTGGGTGGTAATGTGAGCCAACACCACGCACTGGGTGGGGATCTCGTACTTACCCTTAAAATCCGTAATCGCCCGCATGACCCGCGTGAAGCCCTCCACGTTGTCTTCCACGGGGTTCACGCCGATACAGGCATCGCCAGATCCAAAGGAGAGACCCTCCTTCAAAGAAGCCAGAATCCCTTCGATGGAGTCTGTGGGGTGGTTGGGCTGGCACCGGAACGAAAGGGTCCCGGGAAGGCCGATGGTGGTATTGCAATGGGCAGACACCTTGATCTTCTTGCTGGCGTATACCAGGTCCATGGTGGACATCAGCTTGGCGGCGGCGGCGATCATCTCGCTGGTGAGGCCCCGGCTGATATTGAGGAGATCCCCCTGACGTCGGCTCTTGAGAATGAACTCCCGCAGCTCCGCCACGCTCCAGTTCTTCACCGATTCATAGATCGTGGTATTCAGATCATCGTAAATCACCCGAGTCACTTCGTCATTGTCGTAGGCAATGACAGGGTTTTCATAGATATCTTTCAGTTGCAGGTTGGCCAGGCAGAGCTTGGCTGCCACGCGTTCCGTGGCGGACTCAGCAGCGATACCGGCCAGAGCGTCGCCGGATTTCTCGTTGTTGGCCTTGGCCATAACCTCTCGGACCGATTGAAAGGTAAAGACCTTGTCGCCGATCTTGCTTCTCAGATTCACGTCTGTATCTCCTTGATTGGTGGTTCACAAAGGCTTCTGATCCTCATCGCTCGGACCCATCACATCTGTTTACGGGCGTTGCCCGTGACCGAAGCCGATGACATTGCACGCCTTGTCGTCGGCTCCCTTATCTTGTTGTCTTGAAAATAAAAAACATCTCGAGAGGCCCTGCCGAGGGCCACACTTTTGCCATGATTTTATAACGCACGGTGTGACAAACAGATCGTACGAATGATCTCACCTTCCAAAAAGCGGGGTGAGATCATTCGCATCCTGGGGTCCAGGGTGGCGAAGCCACTTTGGTAAAAAAATCCCCTGGCCGCCGGAGGCATTTTTTTAACCGTCCTGTGCCTGTGCCTGCTCCTGCTCGATTTTGATGGCGGCAGGAACCGAGAGGACATAAGCCAGGCAGAAGCCGGTGATGCCACCGGCCAGCTTTCCGCTCATGATCGGCAGAATCAGGTTGGGCTGAAAGTTGGCGGTAAAGGCCAGATGATCGCCGAACATAAATGCCGCACAGACGGAGAAGGCGATGCAGAGAACCTTGTCCTTGGCGCGCATATCGGCAATCAGGCGGAACATGGCCAAAATGTTGGCCGCCGCAGCCAGGATGCCCGCGGCGCCTTCGGTCTTAAGCCCGACCTTGGCACCCATGACTTCCATGGGACCGGCCAGATACTTTTTAATCAGATAGACCATGGGAAAGGCACCACAGAGCATGATGCCGATGTAACCGGCGATCTCCAGGGCCCTGAACTGGTCGGCCTCGTCGGCGATGATGGGATCAAATCCCCAACCGCCCAGAAGGGTGGAAAAGGCACCGGTAAAGTACTCCACGATGGAGAAGACGAGAACCAGGGTCAGGCCGTTGCTCATGCCGCGGCCAAAGATCAAAAAGCCCTTGATCATGATCTTGGGAGCGAGCTTAAGCCCTATGGCCAGACCTACACAGAAGATGGTCAGGGGCAGCAGGTTGGCAAAAATAGTGCCGAAATTTAGGGCGAGAACATAAGCGGATTCCGCATTGGCCGAGATCATACCGCGCACCGACAGATCGCCGATGGCTAAGATCGAGCTGGTGACAAACACACCGACCGGAATACTCAAGATTCCCGCCATAACGCCCAGGGCCATGTATTTGTGGTCCTTCTTCTGCAGCATGGTCAGGCCCACGGGAATGGAGAAGACGATGGTAGCGCCGGACATGTATCCCACCACCATGGCCATGATCCAGCTCTCTTTGGTCTGGGCCAACACCTCGGCCAGCTGATACCCGCCCATGTCCACGGCAATGAAGGTGGTGGCGGCGATGGCTGGATCGGCTCCGATGGCGGCAAACATGGGGCCGAAAACCGTCTTTACGAAGATAGAGAGATAGGGTGTGGCGGCCATGATGCCGGCCACAGGAACGAAGATGGGACCGATGCTGTGGAGCCCCTCGATAAACTCCTGGCCAAGCCCGCTCTCATCATCCTTGATGTAGGCAAAGGCACCAAGAATGGCGCACCCCATGATAATGTAAATAATGATCGTACCGATGCTACCCATAACTCAATTCTCCTGATCTGTGGCGTCACTTCATCATGACGGTTCGTTACATGGTTCCGGTGGCGTGTCAGTCTCTTCCCGAATCCGCAGCAGCACGACCCTGGGCAAACCGGCTCCTTTGCCAATCAACCAGAGCGGAAGGTGCCCCTTCCCTGCAGCGGTTACCACCCATGCCTGTGTCACCCGCACGACATCCATCAAAATCGCGGGCACACCCCTTCCTTAATCAAGATACGTACCAACCTTGAGAAATTACATTTTTCACGCTTATTACGACTAATTATGAGCTGCGATTTAATCTCAAGGAAAATACGTAAGGCGGGGTGTCCAGCACGGAAAGGGATGTATCCACTTTTTCTGAACGCTTGTCCGGGGAAAATGAAAAGGCCATGAGAACGGTTCGAAGGTATCGCTCGGGGGGCCGCTGGGGCAGGCAGAAACAGGGTGGATGGTACGCTAAAGATGCCTCGGTTGGCCCTGCCGGGGGCCAACCGTTTACAAAAGCTTGCCAAACAGGTTTTAATAGTGCCCCTGAAGGGCCTTTGGCTCGTCAGGGGCACGCACTTAGGGGTCCAGGGGCGGCAAAGCCGCTTAGGCAAAGAATGCCCTGATCGAGCGTGTCGATTTAATCGGAAAAACGTCTATTTTAGCCGTTTGCATCCCCATATATTGCAGCCACCATGTACAAATATTCGACATGCAGTGGGTCGTACCCGCCACGATGGATTAAATCGATAGACCCATCGTCCTTCCATGAGGATGAAGACAGGTGGACCAAACCCATATTGGTGGGGATCGTGATCCTAGGGTGCATTCTATGCACCAGAACCGAGGCCTGAAGATGCCAAGATAGATGGGAGAATAAAGGCTGGGGACCTATCAAAAATGGTGCACGGAGTGCACCCTACGGTAGGCGATGCAGAACGTCATCGGTCTTCCATGAGTATGAAGATGGGTGACCCACACCCGTACTAATGGGGGATCGTAACCGGGCGTGTCGATTTAATCGACAGCCCCGAACGAGGGGTGGAAACATTCGCAACTCGCGTTCGAGGTACGTTTCCCTATCCTCCGGAGGCTCTTTTGTAACCAAACTTTAACCATAGAAGGCACACCGTCTCGCCCTAATTCTCCACGCCCCAGCCCATGCGATCGACGCCGTGTTTTTTGAGAAGGGTGTAGAGCCGGGTGCGTCCAAGGTCGGAGATGGCGCACGCCTCTTTGATGTTGCCACGGGTGATTTTCATCAGCTTCTGAAGATACCTCTTCTCTGCGCGGTTGAGAACGGTCTCCCGGTATGTTTTATAGGTGGAGAGATGGCGTCCCAGAGGCTCATCATCCTCAGCCACGGAGGGCTGTATGACCGGAGGCGTGGCCGATTTTACCGGGTGTGGGATAGGCGCCCCTGCCGGTACGACCTCAGACTCAAAAATGGATGGGGTTTCCACGGCCATCTCCCCTTGTGCGGGCGCGGCAGAGGAGACCGAAGAACGGGCCATGGTGATGCGAATACGTTCGGGCAGGTGCTTGGGGAAGAGTTCCGGCTCGTAGTAGGCATCGCTAATGGAAGATTCCAGAATGTTCACCAGTTCGCGCACATTGCCCGGCCAATGGTAGCCGGAAAGAGCGGCGAAGAAGTCCTGGTAGAAAGGCTTCGGCTTGAGACCCAGAGAGGTATAAATTTTCGTGCTGAACTGTTTTACCAGATCGGGAAGGTCTTCCAGGCGCTCGCGCAAAGGGGGCAAAGAGAGAGAAATGGCGTTGAGGCGATAGAGAAGATCCTCCCGAAAGAGGCCCTGTTTCACCATTTCGGTCAAGTCACGGTTGGTGGCGGCCACAAGGCGAAAGTCGCTCTCCACCTCTTTTTTACCTCCCACAGGCCGGTAGCGTCGTTCCTGCAGGACCCTTAAAAAGGACTTCTGGAGGTTGAGGTTCATCTCTCCCACCTCGTCAAGGAAGAGGGTTCCACCGTTGGCAAGACCCACAAGGCCGTCGGTGGCTTTATCCGCGCCGGTGAAGGAACCCTTTTCATGGCCAAAGAGGGCACTCTCCACAAGATTTTCGGGCAGTGACGCACAATCCACCACCACGAAGCGATGACGAGATCGGTTGCTGTTGGCATGGATGGCCCGGGCAAAGAGCTCTTTTCCCGTGCCCGTTTCACCTAAGATGAGGACGTTGGAAATGCTCTGTGACGCCTTGGCCACTGTATTGAGGCACTCCTGAATCTGGTGACTCTCCCCGACGATACCGGATCGCTTCAGGTTCCGCACCGGGCGGTTGGCCGTACGAATATTGTCCCGATACTGAAGCACGCGGTTGAGGGGCTGGATGATTTTTTTAGGCGACAGGGGCTTCTGGATATAGTCCCAGGCGCCGTTGCGAATGGCCCGCTCCGCGCCATCAGAATCTCCCATACCCGTCATCACGATAATCTCCGGCGGGAAATCAACCGCCAGGATATCCTTCATCGCCTCGAGGCCGTTTCCGTCGGGCATGCGTACATCAAGGAAGACCACATCAAAACCGCCGGAGAGGGCCAGCCTCAAACCCTCCGCAAGGGTTTGCGCGTAGGCGGCCTCATGATCCACATGGTTTACGAGGTCGCACAGCATCGTGCACATCTCCAGGTCATCATCGATGATCAATACCTTGGCCATACTTTTCCCTCGTTTATCTTTTTTTGTGACTGTTCAGCTCATGAAAAAATGGGCCTGGTTCAAATCAGGGTAACACTTCAAATCAAAAAGAAGCCTCCGGCAGGGCCGCCGGAGGCGCAAGCTGAATAGTTATAGTGTTACTATATTTTAGGCTATTTTGAACCAGGCCAAAAAATGCCTCCGGCGGCCAGGGGATGATCCCCTGGACCCCAGGTGGCGACGCCGCTTTGCCCCTCGTGCCTCGGGTCAAATCACCACCGCATTCCGCAGGTTCCCTATATTAAAACCTGTTTGGCAACCCCGGCCTTGATAAAGCAAGGCAAAAGGTTGGCCCCCGGCAGGGCCGCCGGATGCAAAATTATGCTCTGTTTCCTTCATGATTCATCATTCGGTTCACCAAATCTGCCAGCTGGCGTGCCCCGATGGGTTTTTTCATGTAACTTCGTATCCCTGCAACTCGGGCCTCCTCCTCCAGTCGCGGCGAGCTGAACCCCGTGCAGAGCACCACAGGCAGCTCCGGCCTGACGGCCATAATCTCCAGGGCCAGATCATATCCCGTCATCTCCGGCATGGTCTGGTCCGTAATCACCAGATCAAAACCGGCCGGATCTTCCATAAAGAGGCGCCGTGCCCGGATACTGCTGGTCTCTGGCACCACATCGTAGCCGAGGTGCCCCAGGATTTCAGAGCTGAAGCTCACCAGCTCCTCCTCGTCATCCACGAAGAGGATCTTTCCCCTGCCCCACGGCACGATACCCCTCGCCTCCTCTTTCTCTTCGGAACTCTCCGTGATTCCGGTGGGCAAAAGCACATGAAAAGCCGTCCCCTCTCCCAACGAGGAGGTGACGGTGACCACGCCGTTAAAACTCTTCACGATGCCGTGAACCACGGCCAACCCCATGCCGGTGCCGTCCCCCGTTTTCTTGGTGGTAAAGAAGGGGTCGAAAATGCGTTCGATCACCCCCGGATCGATCCCCGGCCCCGTATCGCTTATGGAGAGCTGAACATGGGGACCGGGAAGGAGCCCAGAGAGCCCCTGCAACTGATCGATACCCACCATGACCTCGGAAAGGGCCACAGTGAGGATGCCCCCGCTCTCCTGCATGGCATACGAGGCGTTGGTACACAGATTCATAAGCACCTGGTGCATCTGGGTGGCGTTGGCCACCACCACATCGTTCGGGCAATCGATCGTCTCTTCGATGCGGATGGTGGAGGGAATGGACGCTCTCAAGAATTTCAGCCCCTCTTTGACGATGGTGGTGAGCCTTAAAACGCTCTTCTCCTGTTCACCATAGCGGCTGAAGGTGAGTATCTGATCCACAAGCTCCCGGGCTCGGTAGGCGCCTTTTAATATATGCTCGACACGGACGGCCACCCGATCGCCCGCCTCCACGTCAAACATGTCGATCATCTCGGCGTAGCCGATGATGCCGCCCAAGATGTTGTTGAAATCGTGGGCAATGCCACCGGCCAGGGTGCCGATAGCCTCCATCTTCTGGGATTGCTGCAGTCTGGTTTCGAGGGTCTTCTGGTCGGTAAGGTCCCGTTCGTTGACCACCACCCCGCTGACGCCATTGTCGGTGTCGAAACTCGGGTAAAAGGTGAAGTCGATGAACCGCAACCCCCGGTTCGGGAGCCTCAACCAGGCCCGATGGCGGACGCTCTTCCCCTTCAGGCACGCTTCAAGATGGCGTTTCACATGCGATTCAAAGAGGGATGCCCCCATCACCTCGGACACGGGCCGGTT
>JABXKT010000263.1 GCA_013619155.1 Desulfobacteraceae bacterium | reverse complement strand
CCCCTGGGGTGGGCGGTGGGGGATCGGTTCCCTGCTGAGGGGTTAAGGGTGTTCCTTGGTAACTCCCTTAAAAGGTACCATGATTTTTTTTATTTCGTCTTTTTTAAAGGGCGTTAGTCTCTAATTGAGGAGATGTAAAGCTTTTCTTGATGATTTTTTTTATGGCGAGAATCCTCCGGATTATTCTTGACTAATGACCGGATATTCACACTTATAGTCTCTTGTTGGTTGATACAGGCGGTCGCATTATAAATTGTATTATTAGTAATATATAATGCCGGCTTGTGTTATGGGAAGCAATAAGTAAATAAGGAAAGCCTCGTATCCGATTCTATGGTCAGATAATCCCTTGCCCCCCTGTTTTTCCCCACACCTGCCCCTGGCAGGATGGTCTCCCTTTGATGGCATTACCCCCTGGGGAGCATCCTCCCTCGAACGACATGGCTTCCTTGAACTTTTCGGACAGCGATGTCCGTCGTCTCCCGTATTCGCATTCCCGTCTCCATAATTTCATTATCGATTTACGCCGGACTTTTTTAGGCCTGCGGCAATCACCGGAGGGTATTCATGACAAAGATCAGCTCCTTGGATGATTTAAGAAAGATGAAAGAGAAACTTCAGGCCAGTGTCCATTTGAGGGAAAATGGAGATCGTTGCGATCAGCTGGTGCAGATTCGGGTGGCCATGGCTACCTGTGGTATTGCCGCCGGCGGTAAAGAGGTGCTGAACGCATTGATAGACCAGTTGGATCATCGTCATATCGAAGCGGTGGTGACTCAGACCGGGTGTATGGGCTACTGCTATGCCGAACCCACCATCGAGGTGACTCTTCCCGGAAGCGATCCGGTAGTCTTCGGGGACGTGGATACAAAAAAGGCCGTCCAAATTATCGATCGATATGTGGGCGCCGGTGAGCTCTTGCCGGGCATTATTCCTGTGAACTATGAAGTGGTGGATAACGATTAGCGATGCCGTCAACACACAAGGGAGTCAATAGATAAAGATGGGACGATTTAAAACGCATATTCTTGTTTGTGGGGGCACCGGGTGTCGGGCGTCAGAGAGTGATCTGATATTTCAAAAACTGGTTCAGGGGATTAAGAAACGAGGTCTCGATAGAGAGGTCCAGGTTGTGAAGACGGGGTGCTTCGGTTTTTGTGAGAAGGGTCCCATCGTTAAGTTCATGCCAGACAACACCTTCTATGTGGAGGTGAGCCCATCGGACGTCGATACCATCGTTGAAGAGCATGTGGTCAAGGGACGACGGGTGGAGAGGCTCCTCTACATCGATCCCCAGAGCGGTGAGAGCATCTCGGATGCCAAGCATATGGGGTTTTATCGCAAACAGATTCGCATCGCCCTTCGCAACAGCGGTTTCATCGATCCGGAGAATATCGATGAGTATATCGCCCGGGATGGCTATGAGGCCTTGGGTAAGGTGCTTCTGGAGATGAGTCCCGATGCGGTCATCGATGAGGTGAAGCGATCGGGCTTGAGGGGCCGGGGCGGCGGAGGCTTTCCCACGGGCCTTAAATGGCAGTATGCACGCGCCGCCCAAGCCGATGAGAAGTTTGTGGTATGTAACGCCGATGAGGGCGATCCCGGAGCTTTTATGGATCGTTCTATCCTCGAGGGCGATCCCCACTCGGTCTTAGAGGCGATGGCTATCTGTGGATACGCCATGGGGGCCGAGACGGGTCTCATCTATATTCGCGCCGAATACCCCTTAGCCATTCATCGGCTTCTCATCGCCATCGATCAGGCACGGGACTTGGGGCTCTTGGGCCAGAATATCATGGGCAGCGGTTTTAATTTTGATATTCAGCTCAAATACGGCGCCGGGGCCTTTGTCTGCGGCGAGGAGACGGCCCTGATCCACTCCATGGAGGGCCACCGGGGAGAGCCCACGGTGAAGCCCCCCTTTCCTGCGGAATCCGGATACTACGGCAAGCCCACCAACGTGAATAATGTGGAGACCTTTGCCAACATCCCTATGATCATTACCCGGGGTGCCGCCTGGTTTGCCGGTATCGGTACGGAAAAATCGTCGGGAACCAAGGTCTTTGCCCTGGCCGGTAAGATCCGGAATGTGGGTCTCATCGAGGTACCCATGGGGACCACCCTTAGGGAGGTCATCTACGATATCGGTGGCGGTATCTCCAGCGGTAAGGCATTTAAGGCCGTTCAAACCGGCGGACCCTCAGGGGGGTGCCTCACCAAAGAGCACCTGGACGTGCCCATCGACTATGACAACCTCATCGCCAACGGCTCCATGATGGGCTCGGGCGGGATGATCATCATGGATGAAGATGACTGCATGGTCTCCATCGCCAAATTCTACCTCGACTTTACCGTGGAGGAGTCCTGCGGCAAGTGCACCCCGTGTCGCATCGGCAACAAGCGCCTCTACGAAATTCTGGAAAAGATCACCGAGGGCAAGGGGAGTCTGGATGATCTTCATCGGCTAAGGGCCCTGGGGGCAGCGATTAAGGATACGGCTCTGTGTGGCCTGGG
>JABXKT010000262.1 GCA_013619155.1 Desulfobacteraceae bacterium | reverse complement strand
ACCCCGTACGAGGAGCCAAAAAGACCGGCATGAAGGGCCATCCCCCCCATGCTCCAGGCGTTATCGTCGTGAACCTCCCCCACCAGAATCCGTTGACGCCAGGGACAGGCCTCCGTTGCCGCCACCGCCCCCCCCAAAGGGATATCCGGGGCATACATCAGATCAAAAAGATGCAGAGGCTCACGCACCTCATGATTAAACAAGGTACGGACATCGGCCCCTCCCACCGTCTCCAGAATCTCCTTGAGAAGCATAAATCCGATATCGCTATAGCAGACCCGAGTTCCAGAAGGCGTCTCCAGGTCACAGGCCTGAATAAGGCGACTAAGCGCCGCCCCTTTTAAATCATCTCCCATGGGTGCCAGGGTCTCATAGAAAGGCCGCCAGGCAGGCAGGCCCGAGGAGTGATCAAGGAGGTGACGCACCGTCACGGCCCCACGTCCCCCTTTTGAGAACCAGGGCAGATAACGACAGACCGGGGCCTCGAGGGAGAGGACCCCTTTCTGCACCATGCGCATGGCCAGGGTAGCCCCAACCAGGGGTTTGGTCAAAGAGGCCAGATCGAAAAGGGTCTCTGGGGTCACCATCGCTCCCCCTTCGCCGAGACGCCCCACACACACCTCGGCCACCACCTCCCCATGGGCCATCACCAGGAGCTGCCCCCCGGGAAATACCCGTGCGGCCACCGCCGCCTCCATCATCGCCCTCACCGATTCACACATACACCACCCCCGTACGAGAAGAGAGGGCCACCCGGGCCCCAAAGATCAGGGGAACGTTGGTGGCCCCATGACCAAACCGCCCGCCTATCACCACGGGTATCTTAAGCGGGGAGAAAATATCATAAAACACATCACTTAAAGCCGCATCGTCGCCACAGTGGAGGCACTCCCCCACCACAACCCCGGCCACTCCGGCAAAAAGCCCAGAGAGACGCATCTGAGTCAAGGCGCGATCCATACGGTAGGGCGCCTCATGCACATCCTCCAAAGCGAGGATGCACCCGGAAAAATCGGGCTGATACGGGGTGCCACAGAGATGAGCCAGGGTAGTGAGGTTCCCGCCGATGAATACCCCCACGCCCTCTCCCGCCACCAGGGGCACCCAGTCTGGCCCCAGGGGATCGGGAATCGCCCCAAACGCCAGCAATCCCTTGAGGGCGGATAGGGTCTCCACCGAGGCCGAGGCCAGAGACTGTACGGTGGGCCCATGGATCATACGCCGGCCCCGCCCCACCAGAGATACCAGGAGAGCCGTCGCATCACTAAACCCCATAAATAAGGGGAGGCGATCCAAGGCCGCGTCATCTAAGTGGGCCAGGAGCCGCATGGCCCCATACCCCCCTCGGGCAGCCACTAGGAGATGGGGATGGCCCGAGGAGATACGAAGAAGGGACGCCTTACGCTCCACCTCACTCCCTGCCAGATAACGAGAGGAGGCAAACACGCCGGCATCGACATCCACCCCCCAGCCCAAGGCCTCCAGACGGCGTATCCCCTGTGTAAATTTTTCGGAATCCACAAGCCCTGAAGGGGCCGCCACACCAATTCTTGCGTCTCTGCCCATGGGAAACATAAAGCGATACCTCTTTTCTTCAACACCCTTATTTTACATGACAATACCAGTCTCACCGCACCATCTCCAGGAGGAAAGGGTGCGTCATTATGACCACCTCTTTTTTTTTTGTCAAAGAGTGCTTGACATCTACCGAACCTTGAGGGTATAAGATTCGTGTTTGGCGGGGCGTAGCGCAGCCTGGTAGCGCACTTGACTTATAAGATTCGTGTTTGGCGGGGCGTAGCGCAGCCTGGTAGCGCACTTGACTGGGGGTCAAGTGGTCGGAAGTTCGAATCTTCTCGCCCCGACCAACCTTACATACGAAAAAGATACAATATAGACCTCATCGATACCGATGGTGGTCTTTTTTTTTATCCTTTTTTAAGCCACCAAAGACCCACGCATCCCGTCAGACATCCACATGGGGGGCCCCATGCTGTTTCAGAATATCCCGCGGACTCTGCATGCTCTGCTCGAGAGTCGCCAGACGAATCTTCTCGGCATGGCGACGATTGGCCTGCCACGCCTCACTCACCTTCTCCCAGAGTCGATTAATATCCACAGGCTTCACCAGATAATCGAAGGCGCCTGCCTTTAACCCTTCCACCGCCGAATCCACCGTCCCATGACCCGTCAGCAGAATCACCTCCACCAGAGGGTGACTCTTTTTAATGGCACGGAAGGTCTCATGACCATCCATACCGGGCATCTTCACATCAAGGACCACCACATGGACGGGTTCCCGGGATAAAAAGGTGAGGGCGTCCATGCCAGATGTTGCCGTGGCAACGCAGCACCCCCTTCGAATGAGAAGCCGCGCGGTGTTTTCAAGATAACGGGGTTCATCATCTACGAGTAGTACATACAATGTCTCCATACTGACCTCCTTAAATAGTCGCCTGTTCTTTGATTCACTTAGGAACAGACTAAAGGAAGCACGGGTCATGCCAAGCGCATTATCATGCCCTCGACCCCAAGAGACGGGGCGCCGTATCCGCCCCATTGTCAGAACCCCTTACAGAGTGTAAAAGAAAATGGAGCCATAGAGGCCCCCTCGTCAGCGGCCGGTCTCACCGGTGACGGGGCAAAGAGACGGTAAAACGGCTCCCCTCCCCCAAAACACTGGCCACCTCGATGCGCCCCCCCATACTTTCGACAATGCTATGACAGACCGAGAGCCCGAGGCCCGTACCCGATCCCGGAGGTTTGGAGGTGAAAAATGGGGTAAAGATTTTCCCCATGAGCCCCTCATCCATACCGTCACCGTTATCTATGACATCCACACACAGAGTTTCGGCCAGAGGCCGCACGCCCACACGTACCGCCCCCCCACAGCTCCCATGGCGGGTCACCACAGCATCCAAGGCATTATTGATGAGATTTAAAAAGACCTGCTGAAGGCGAGACGGATCCCCCCAGACTTCGCCTCCGCCCACCGGAATATCCACCTGAAAGGAGACGCCTCCCGACTCTGCGCGGGTGCGCACCATGGCGGCCACATCCACGAGAAACTCCTCCAGGGCCACCACCCGATCCGTGGCGGGGCTCTTCCGGCCGAAATGGAGGACCGATCGCGTAATATCTGAACACCGATCAATCTGAAGGCTCATCTGCGCCACAGACGCCTTCAGGTCAGACAGATCCCCGATCCCTGTCTCCACGTCCCCGATCCCCGCCTCCATACAGGCCAATTCACTCTGCATCACCTGGAGGGGGTTGTTAATCTCGTGGGCAAAACCCGCAGCCATCTCCCCCAATTCGGCCAGACGCGCCGCCCGGTAGAGCTGCTCCTCCAGCGCCACGGCCTGATCATCGCTATGACGGAGCCGGGCCACAATCCGAGCGGTGAGGGCGTACCCCATGAGGCACAGCCCCACCCCACCCACCACCATGATGCCAAAAATCACGGCATATATCCGGGGCAGACTCTCGAAGGCCTCGCTTCGCTCCTGGGCCACCACCAGTCGCCACGGCTTCTCCCGTAACGAGATCGAGGCGACCACGCGCGACTGCCCGTCACGACAGGTGATGAGACGAGTGCCGGTGAGGTAGTCCGTGGCATGACGTGCCTCGCCCCCTTCCGTTCCCCATAGGGGGCGACGGCTCTGATAAAAGCCCTTGCCATTGATCAAAAAGGCGTCTCCCGTCTCTCCGATAACGGCCCCTCCCACCAGGGCCTGGAATCGATCGGCATCGAGGGTGGCCCTCAGCACCCACAGGCCCTGGTCTCCAGTCCCCCGCACCGCCACCACCACATGGGGGCTCTTACGGAACCCCGAGAACAGATCACTAATCCAGAAACCATCGACCATGGTTTTTTGGAACCACACCTCCCCATGATAATCGATCCCTTCCAGGGCATAAGGGCCCACATAGGCCACATGCACCCCGGCAGCATCGAAGACCCCCAGATCCATAAACGCCCCGGAACTGGCCTTCAGATGAGTCAAAGCCCGCCGGAGAGCCTCGGACCGTGAGAGGCTATCAAAAGAGGAGCCAGAGGCCAGGAGTACCAGATCGGCCCGGCGCTCTTTCAAGAAGGTATCCACCAGGGCCCCATGATCACGTGCCGTCTGGGAGAGACGCGCCATAATGCTCTTCTCCATGGCCCCCGAGAAGAGCATCGCCCCCACCCCCAGGAGTACGAGAAAGGGAATCAGGGGCCCCAGGGTCATGTGTCCCAGGATAAAGCGCCCGATAGATTTTCCCCCCGCCCTGTCTGTCATCATCGCCCCCCCTTAATA
>JABXKT010000090.1 GCA_013619155.1 Desulfobacteraceae bacterium | reverse complement strand
CCCTTCTATTCTGGGCTTTGACGGTATCTTTCTCCCGTGCTTCATCAATGAGATATAACTATATAATAAATCATTATGGAAAACTCTATGAAATAAATCACACTCCGTGATGGGAATTTTTTTATGGGGACTTTTTTTATAAGGACTCGGACCTTTGCTTCCGCAGGATACGTTTTTGTCTCGTCTCTTTTTTTGTCCGCCCCTATCCCCCTCTTATGACCTCCACGCGGAGGGGAGCAAGCCCTCCCCCATGCGGATCCGTGTGGCGGAGAGTATCTCTCCCGTCTCTACGCGGATGAGCCGGATGATGACATCGGCCTGGGTGCCCACCATGATGATTCGACCCGCCATGAGCAATTGAGCCCCGGTGAGGCGCCCTGCTTCGGCGGCGGTGGCTTCGTCCACGAGGCCGGAGAGTCCCAATGTGATCTCATGGATGAGGGATGCACGCTTGTCTCGCTCCACCACGGTAAACTGGGGATGCCGTGTGGCGGCGATGAGAAGGGCCGAGGAGAGGTACTCTCCATCTGGCTTGGAGAGCTCTGAGGCCAGGGGGAGAACGGCCACGGTGGGTTTCTCGGAGAGGGAGATGGCCGCATAGTCGGCCAGTTGGGCCACCGCATTCGTAAATAGAGTGTCTGTGACACTCTCCGGCGCATCGATCCCCGAAACCCCTTTAAAGTAGTCGCTCTCCTCTTCGGACGATGGGGGGGTGAGATGACTCAACTCATTTTTTGTGATGGTGATGATGACGGACTCGAGTGTGCGAGAGGTAAAATTGGTGCCCGTGTGATGGCTGACGCTGCCGGGGGCACCTCCCTCACTCTCTCCTCTCTCTCCATAGGTGAGGAAGATGTACGCCCCGCCGGTGAGTTGGGAGATCTGCCTCAAGATGTACTCCCCATCCAGGGCGAGACCGCCGGTACCCACTGCGTAAATTTTGATCCCCTTCTCTCGCGCGGCGTGGGCGGCGTCAATATAGGTCATCTCGTGGGGGTAGTCGAGGTGAGGCGGGGCATCTGTGATGACAAAGGCGAGGCGGATTCCCTCATCGCGCCAGGCCATCTCATCGACCCCTTTTTTTAGGGCACTCTCCAGGTCTTCGGGGGTGTCTCCGCCTCCCTCGGCGCGCACCGTGGCCAGCGCCTTTCGGAAGGTTTGAAGATTCGGAGTAAAGGGGATCCGCCGTGTCACATAGGCGTCTCCCCTGTCCCGGTAGAGCACCATGCCATAACGGATGAGGGGCCGGGTGGGAAGCTCAGAGAGGTTTACGTTGATCAGGTCGATACTGGCCTTCAGGCGGTCGATCTCCTCTCCCATGCTGCCCGTGGTGTCCAGGATGAAGAGAAGGTCCAAGGGGACGGCGGCGGGAAGGGACCTGGGGCTGGCCAGGGTTACCGCCACCGTGCGCGCTCCATGGCGACGGAGGGTGATCTCTTTTTTATGCTGGTTGTACCTCACGGTGGCAATGAGGGTCTCTGCCTCGCCGGCGTAGAGGGCGGGAAAGGTACGAAATATACCGTCCGCCGTGGTTTTACCCCGATCCACTAGCTGCCCGTCGATACGGATCCTGACGGTGCAGTTGGGGAGGGTGAACCCTTCTTGGTTCCGCACCATGAGGGTGATCCGCTCTCCCACATCGGCCGTGATATGGGGCGTCTCTTTGTATTTTTCGAGAAATTCGAGGAAGCGGTTAAATTGCCGGTTGTCGTCGGCGTAAGCCGCCTTGAGCCCCGATGCCGACGGGGCGCTTTTGGGCCGAGGGACGGCGCGTCTTTTTAGGGTGTCTGGGAGGGTGCCCTTCTCCATGGCCATGTCATGGGTAGGCGGGGCCGAAGCGGCTATTTTCTCTTTGAGGGAGGCGTCGGGGCGAAGGGTTTGGGTGCCGGTGCAGCCCCAGGCGAGGAGCATGAGGCAGAGAAGGGCTATGCGTCGTTTCAAGGGGTTATCTCCTGATGGCCCATGGCCGGTGAATGACGTCGTGGGGCCGGCCTCTTCGTAAAGAAAATGGTGGCCCAAAATAGAACAATGTACACGATAGGTGGTGGCACCGTCTATGTTCTGGGTCACACCCATCAAAATATGTCGTGGCGCGATTTTTAAGAGTCACCGCATTTTCGGCACGTTTTTGAAACGCGAGGTCCAGGGGTGGCGACGCCACTGAGGCTAAAAGTTCCCGGGTTGCCGGGTTCATTTTTTCGGCCTGGTTCAAAATAGCCTAAAATAGGGTAAGGGCTCATGCAAAAAATAAATCTGATTACCATCCTTTTTCAGCCACACGTGCGAAGTCAAAACAAAGCCATACGGATAAAGCACTTCGCATTCTGGCACGATTTTTTAGTACGTCGCTGTTCATGCCGCGCAGGAGCACGGCGCGCCCAGGAACATGGCCCTCAAATGTGGGGGCCGATGGCTGTGAATAAATGGTAATCAAAAAAATAAATGCACAAATTTTATAAAAAGGCCGCAGTGATTTGACCCGAGGAGCGGGTTAAAGCGCTGCGGTATCTTGGCTTTCAAGGTGGCTCACCTTGCCGCCGGAGGCTTCTTTTTGATTTGAAGTGTTACCCTGATTTGAAGGTGGCCATTTTTTCGAATGAGCAAGGCATCGTTGCCCCCCTATTTTTCGTTTTTTTCAGGACCCCTCCGCCAGGCGAGGAGGCTCCCTATAGCGGCGGTGGCCGCACCACAGAAGAGGGCGTAGCGAAAGGCGGTGATGAAGGGACCCTCCAGGCTGGGGGTATAGGTGGAGAGGCCACTGGCCCCGGAGAGGGCGGTGTAGGTGTGGTTAAAGACGGCTCCGGCCAGGGCGACACCGGTGACCATGCCGAGGTTCCGGGCGGCCCCCACCACGCTGCTGGCCACTCCGCGCCGTATGGGAGAGACCGTTCCCATGATGGTGGTGTTGTTCGGCGGGAGAAAGAGGGCCACCCCGAATCCTGCCAGGGCCAGCTTCAGGGCGATGGCCGGGAAGGCACTCACCTCTGGGGGCCAGGCGAGAAGGGCCAGGGCGAGGCTTAAGATGGCCAGCCCCGCGGCACAGAGGATACGCGACCCCATGCGGTCGGCCAGGGCCCCGGAGAAGGGGGGGATGATAAAGAGGAGTATAAAGGGGATCATCATGGTGCTGCCCACCTGGGCCTCTGTGTAGCCCATGGGGAAGAGGAGGTAGAAGGGCATGAGAAAGACCATGGTGAAGAGGGCCGTGTAGAGGGCGATGGCCGAGAGCACGGGGAGGCGGAAGTGTCGGTCATGAAAGAGGGTGGGGTCCATGACGGGGTAGGGGACCCGTTTTTCATGGGCCACGAAGAGGGCGATGAGGGTGAGTCCCATGGCGCTGAGGCCCAGGACGCGGTAGGAGGTGTATCCCCAGTCATGACCGTGGGTGAGGCCGGTGAAGAGGGTGCCGCAGGCCAGGGCGATGAGGAGGCCTCCGAGGCGGTCGAAGGGTTCGTCACGGCGGGTATCGGCGGCCGACCCTTTAAGGATTCGGAAGGCCAGTATGGCCACGGTAATGCCCACGGGGATGTTGATGGCAAAGATGGTCCACCAGGGGAAGTGGGAGAGGATGAATCCACCCATGGCAGGACCTGCGGTGAGACCTGCGGCCACCACGGTGCCGATGGTGCCCAGGGCTCGTCCCCGCTCCGATGTGGGAAAGGCATCGACGATGAGGGCCTGGCTGCAGGACATGATCATGGCGGCCCCCGACCCTTGAAGGGCCCGAGCCAGGATCAGCGATGCCACATTGGGCGCCAGGGCGCAGAGAAGAGAGGAGAGGGTAAAGAGGAGGTGGCCGGTGACGAGAACTTTGCGTCGTCCCACGATATCACTTAGGCGCCCGAAGCTTAAGATGAGGGCCGTAAAGGCGATGAGATAGACGAGCACCACCCATTCGATGGTGGCCAGGGTGGTGTCCAAAGAGCCCATGATCGTCGGCAGGGCGACGCTGACGATGCTGGAATCGAGGGTGGACATGAAGGTTCCGGTGGCCACTAGGGCAAATACCGTCCATTTTCCGGGGTGTTTCATGGGGGCACCTTTGTTGCATAGGTATGAATCAAGATGGGCACGATGCGCTTTGCCCCCTCTTTTTTGACCAAATATCCGAAACATTTGACAAATTATTTGTGGCGGGTAATCGTGGATCTATCCCTCTTCCGGGGAGGGGGCCGTCGGGGGAGGGACAAAGGGCTGGAGAATCTCCCGGATTTTCCCTTCGATGGGCAGGGCGTGGCCGTCAGGACCGGTGACGACGAAGGTGACGTCTGCCTCCCCCACGAGGGTGTGGCTCCCCTTTTGGGTGAGCCGCTGCATGAGGGTAAAGCTCTTCGTGCCGAATCGGGTGATGCTGCTGTGGATATCCAGGGTATCGCCTAAGGTGGCCGGGCTCTTGTAGCTGATGTTGATATTGACCACCAAAATGGCGTGACCGCTCGTGATGAAGGCCTCGATGTGATCTTCAAAGAGTGCCCAGCGGGCCTCCTCCATGAACTCAAGGTAGCGGGCATTGTTGACGTGTCTGTAAACGTCGAGGTGGTAGCCCCGGATTTTAATTTCGGTATGGTTTTTCATAGGGCCTCTTTCCTTTTTTCTCCTGATCTGGGGAAGAGAGACTCTTCCCCCTTTATCCACCCTTTTTTGGGGGGGGATGTAGAGGAGACACTCTCTTCTGGGGAGGGCCAAATGAAGCACGGTATCAGTCGACGGGAATGATGTCAACGCCGCAATATGGGCTAAAAAATAGTATTGACACCCCAATATGTTGTGGTAGGGTCCCCGGATGAACCGGTGATTCCGCAGTAGAAACGTCCGGTGTTCCCGGAGACGTTTTCCTGACAACACCCATCCTTTACATAAAAAAAGCCGTTTGCCGTGCACGGAAGCAAAAAACAGGTCATCTTCTCTGTTTTTATATGGCTTCGTCGAAGGCGGTAGAAAATAAGGCGCCCCCCCGGGGAGACCGGTTGCACGGATTGAAGGCATCCTTAAAAAGGATGATCTTTAACGGGTGCAACCCTATAGGATAACGATAACGATGGCAGTTAAATCCCATGAGGTGATGATGAAAGAGAGCGGCAAGTTGACACTATCAAATAATACACGCACCGTTCTTGAGAGGCGATACCTTAAAAAAGATCCCCAGGGGAGGCTTCAGGAGAGTCCCGAAGGTCTTTTCAGGCGTGTGGCATCCCATGTGGCCCAGGCAGAGACCCTTTATGGGGAGGGGGTGGACCCGTCATCATTTTCGGATCTCTTTTATACACTCATGAGTGAATTCAAATTTTTGCCCAACTCCCCCACCCTCATGAATGCGGGCAATGAACTGGGGCAGCTGGCTGCCTGTTTTGTATTGCCCGTGGAGGATAGCCTGGACGGGATCTTTGATGCGGTGAAAAATGCCGCCATCATCCATAAATCCGGTGGTGGGACGGGCTTCTCCTTCTCCCGGCTCCGTGCCAAGGATTCTCGGGTGGGCTCCACTGGGGGAGTGGCCTCGGGGCCGGTCTCCTTCATGAAGATATTTAACACCGCCACGGAGCAGGTCAAGCAAGGGGGAACCCGGCGCGGGGCCAATATGGCGATTCTCCGTGTGGATCATCCCGATATTCTCGATTTTATCCACTGCAAGGCGGATAACCAGGCCCTCAATAATTTCAATATCTCCGTGGGCGTCACCGATCTCTTCATGGAGGCGGTGCAGCAAGGGGAGAGCTATGATCTTATCGAGCCGAGCAATGGCAAGGTAAGGGGGCGTATCGATGCCCGGGAGGTCTTTGATGCCCTCACCCACCAGGCGTGGTTCAATGGGGACCCCGGTATTATCTTTCTCGATCGCATCAACCGGGATAACCCCACCCCGGAGATTGGGGCCATCGAGTCTACCAACCCGTGCGGGGAGCAGCCCCTGCTCCCCATGGAGGCGTGCAACCTCGGTTCCATCAACCTCGCCACGTGTGTGGTCACCGATAAGGGGAGCACGACTGTCGATTTCGATGCCCTAAAGGAGATCGTCTGGCTTGCCGTGCGATTCTTAGACGATACCATCGATATGGGCCGCTACCCCTTAGATGAGATCGAGCAGATGGTGACGGGGAACCGGAAGATCGGTCTGGGGGTCATGGGCTTTGCCGATCTTCTCTTTATGCTGGGGATTCCCTACAACTCTGATGAGGCGGTGGCCCAGGCCGAGAGCCTCATGGGGTTTGTCCAGGCTGAGGCCCACGAAGCCTCCCGGCATCTCAGTGCGAGCCGGGGACCCTTTCCCAATATCGACCGGAGTGTGTTTCAAGGGGACGAGGCGCGGAACTATCGTAATGCCACCTGTACCACCATCGCGCCCACGGGGACCTTAAGTATTCTTGCCGCATGCTCCAGTGGCATCGAGCCTGTATTTGCCCTCTCCTATGTGAGACGGGTGATGGATGGGGACGAACTGGTGGAGGTCAACCCCCTCTTTGAGGCCGTGGCCAAGGCGCGTGGATTCTATAGCCCCGCCCTCATGGCCCGTATCGCCGAGAAGGGTAGCATTGCGCATATGGCGGATATTCCTGAGGATGTGCGGCGAATTTTTGTCACCGCCCATGATGTCTCTCCTGAGTGGCATATACGCATGCAAGGCGCCTTTCAGTCCCACACCGACAATGCCGTCTCCAAGACGGTGAACCTTCCCCGGACGGCCACGGTGGAGGAGGTGCAGTCCATCTACGATATGGCCTTCGACCTGGGGTGCAAGGGGGTGACCATATACCGGGATGGCAGTAAGGAGAACCAGGTACTCTCTGTGGGTGACGGGCCAGGTACCGATGCGCCATCGACTCCCCTTCATGAGGTGAGGGAACGCCCTGAGATTCTGGAAGGGTTTACCTCGAAGATGACCACGGGTATGGGGCAGCTCTACGTGACCGTTACCGAGATGGACGGGCGCCCCTTCGAGGTGTTTGCCACCATCGGAAAATCGGGGAAATCCACCACGGCCAAGACCGAAGCCATCGGGCGTTTGATCTCCCTGGCCCTGCGCTCCGGGGTGGATGTGGAGGAGATTATCAACCAGCTTAAAGGGATCTGCGGGGAGCACGCCGTATTTCAGAAAGGGGGACGGGTGCTCTCTATCCCCGATGCCATCGCGCGCGTGCTGGAGAAACGCTATCTCAAAGGGGGGTATCGGGCGGGTGTCAAAAAAACCGAAGCCTCTCTCACCGGAGATCTCTGCCCCGAATGCGGCGGTACCGTGGCCCACGAGGAGGGGTGCATGAAGTGTCATCTCTGCGGGTTTACCAAGTGCGGGTAATGCCCGGTCTGTGCCGTGAAAGCCTACCTCCGGTGGCCCTGCCGGGGGCCACCCTTTGGGAAAGGGTGCCAAACCGGTTTTAATAGTGGCCATAACGGGCCTTTGGCCCGTTATGGCCACTCATTTGGGGTCCAGGGGATTTATCTCCTGGCCGCCGGAGGCATTTTTTTCAGCGGAATAGTGACAAAAAGGGGCCGGGAAAGAGAGATCTTTCCGGCCCCTTTTTTTGTGCCCAAATTCATCCTCTACATGGAGGTGAGGGTGCGTTTTAAGACGGTCTCCTGCAGCCATTGGGTGTCATTTTTTTCGGGGCAGTTGATGGTGTAGTGAAGGCCCCGGGACTCGCGCCGTTTCATGGCGCTTCGGATGATCAGCTCGGCCACCACGGCGATGTTTCTCAGCTCGATGAGATCGGCGGTGACGCGAAAGTTCCAGTAGTACTCTCGAATCTCATTTTGAATATTGATGACACGGTTCAGGGCCCGGGAGAGGCGTTTGTCCGAGCGCACCACCCCGACGTAGTTCCACATGAAGCGGCGAATTTCGTCCCAGTTGGTGGTGAGAAGGCTCACCTCATCGCTGTCGGTGGCCCCCACATCATCCCACTGGGGGAGTTCCACATCGCTGTTTTTCCACTCCCGGGCATCAGAGATCGCCTGTTCTGCGGCGTTATGGGCGTAGACCAGGGCCTCTAAGAGGGAGTTGCTGGCCAGGCGGTTGGCCCCATGAAGGCCTGTGCAGGCGGTCTCTCCGATGGCAAAGAGGTGTTTGATGTCGCTTCGGCCCATGAGATCGGTGGCCACGCCGCCGCACATGTAGTGGGCCGCCGGGACGACGGGGATGGGATCGCGGGTCATGTCGAAGCCAAACTCTAAGCACTGCTTCCAGAGGTTGGGGAATCGTTTTTTTACAAAGGCGGGGTCTTTGTGGGAGATATCGAGGAAGACCGAGTCGGCTCCGCTGGTCTTGAGCTCGGTGTCGATGGCCCGGGAGACCTTGTCTCGGCACGCCAGATCTTTTAAGGGCTCGTATTTTCCCATGAAGGGCTCGCCCTTCTCGTCGATGAGGATGGCGCCTTCGCCCCGGACGGCCTCGGAGATGAGGAAATTTTTCGCATCGGGGTGGTAGAGGCAGGTGGGGTGAAACTGCATGAACTCCATGTTGGCCACCGAGGCACCGGCTCGCCAGGCCATGGCGATACCATCGCCGGTGGCCACGTCCGGGTTGCTGGTGTAGAGGTAGACCTTCCCCGCCCCCCCACAGGCGAGGACCGTCACCTTGGCCGAGAGGGTCTTGACCCGGTCCGCTTTTTTATCCAGGACGTAGGCCCCGCAACAGGTGGTGTCCCGCGTGGTGGTGATCATGCCGCTCTTCACCCGGGTGGAGAGGGTGATGAGATCGATGGCGATGTGGTTTTCTAAGAGGGTGATATTTGGGTGGCGCCTGATCTGCTCCACCAGGGCGCGCTCGATCTCACGGCCCGTCATATCATCGGCGTGGAGCACCCTTTTCTCTGAGTGGCCCCCCTCCCGGCCCAGGTCGTAGTCGGTTCCCGGTGCCTTGTGGGCATCATCATCACAGAGGCTAAAGCTGACGCCCAGGGCGATGAGCTCTTTAACGCGCTGGGGCCCGTGGGTGACCACCTGCTCCACCACCTCGCGGTTGCAGAGCCCGTCACCGGCGGAGAGGGTATCCTGGATGTGAAGCTCAAAGGAGTCGACGTCACTTTGAACCGTGGCGACTCCCCCTTGGGCATAGGCGGTGTTACATTCGCTCACCTCTTTTTTCGTGACGACGGTGACGCTCCCGTGATCTGCGACCTTGAGGGCGAAGGTCAGCCCGGCGACACCGGATCCGATAACCAGAAATTCAGATGTAATGTTCATAAGTCACTGCTGCTTATATGCGTTTGAAGTCAAGCGGTTAGCGGGCTTTCACAAGGGGAGAGTCCGATGATGAAAAAGAGACGGGGGCCAAAAATGGCCCCCGTCTCTTCGAGGATAGACGACAGGAAAGGGCCCTTAACAGTAGGAGGCCTTCTTTTTTCGTGAGCTTGATCCGATGATAAAACCCACCAGGAGGACACCGCCCCCTGCGAGGAACCAGACCATATTCTTCTTGGAGAGGCGATCGTTTAAGATATCGGCTTTCTTGGAGAGGTTCTCCAGCTGATGCTTGGTCTCCTTGTAGTCCTCTTCCAGCTGGAGGAAGTTGGCCGATTTTTTTTTCAGCTGTTGGTAGGAGGTCTCCGAGGAGCTGGCCGCCTCATCGGAGGTGGCCAGCTGATTTTTTAGCTGGGCGTTCTCCGCCTGGAGTTTTGATAGCTCACTTTGGGTTTTGGCATGGGTCTTTACCAGGGCGCTGTGGGTGACTTTTAAGGTGTTTAAGAGTACCCCTTGCGTGGGTTTTGATACCAGCCACTGGGTGAGTACCCATCCATCGGCCCCCCCCTCTTCGGTGACGCGGCTCCATTTTTTTGCCCGGTCGATGACCTGGACTGAGGTACCCGAGGGGAGTCCTTTGATGATGCTGTATTGGGTGCCGGGACCGCTTCGGAAGGTGGCATTGATACGGTCGGTGATGTAGAGAGTTTCGGCGAGGGCCTGACTTGCAAAGAAGAGCAGACACGCGATGAAGAGAGCTTTGGTTTTCATGATCAACTCCTGGGCATTGGGCTTCTTAAGATCAAGAGCATATGATGGTTAATGGGATAAACGCGCTTTTTTTAAAAAAAACAAGGGCAGATTTAAAGAGGGGCTCTTCGGTAAAAAAAAGGAGTATTTCCCCCTTTTTTTTACTTACAAATCCCTCGGGTGATCGACTGTTTTCTACGCATGATACCTCATGGCCCGGCCGGTGGTATAGATGCCGAGTCATGGGGATGAATCACTTTATAATAATGGTTCACCATATACAAACTCACCGGGGCATTGGAAGGGAAAAAATCACTATTTACCCATGGTTCAAGTATGGTATGGTTACTTTTTTTGTGTGATGGCCGTCACCTTATCCGGCCTTTATTCATGATGCATTTGTAAGTGTTTGAGTACCTAAGGGTCCATAGACAATGGCGGTGTACGACTCTTTGCCCCATCCTTTGGATACGGATTGTGCCGTCTATCTTTTTTGCATCCATGGATGGTATGGGACGGGGGACGTATGCGTCCGGCTGTCGAATAGAAAAGGCCCCTTATTTATTGAACTTTTTTCACTCCACCCATGGACATCGGTGATATATGATAGCTTTTGATCTGCAGTGCGCCAACGGACATACCTTCGAGGGGTGGTTTGAGAGTAAAACCGCCTTTGAAGATCAGAAAGAGCAGGGGCTGGTCACCTGTCCCTTGTGTGATGACAACCATGTATGTATTGTCTCCAGCCCTTTTGCCGTCGTGAAGGGGGAGGGGTCTCGAGACCGCATCTGCCAGAGCAGCAGCGGATTTGCCGTGGGGGCTGCCAGCGAAAAGATGGTGGCGTTTATGGAGGCTAATTTCGACGATGTGGGGGTCAATTTTGCCAAGGAGGCCTTAAAGATCCACTATGGCGTTTCCGAGCCCCGCAATATTCGAGGGGTGAGCTCTCCGGAAGAGGAGAGAGTCCTCGAAAAAGAGGGCGTGGCCCTGTTTAAGGTGCCCCTCCCGGCGAAAAAAAGACTCGAGGATGCCTAACTATTGAGCGATGCCTTCCACACGCATGTCGTGATCTGCTTTCGAGGTGGCACACCGTGCCGCCGGAAGGCCTGCTTTTCCAGCCCCCTTTCGCCCTAAAATATGTGTCCCGACGTCGTCTGAATCGTTATGGGGCGGCCAAATTAAAGGGCCTCTGCCAGGCGCCGGTCCAGGTAAGATCGGCGTCTGGTGGGTTGGTTATTGGCCAGGGCGATCTCCACGGCCCGTCGCGTTCCGATGAGGATGACCAGCTCTTTACCGCGGGTCATGGCGGTGTAGAGGAGGTTCCGCTGCAGGAGGGCGTAGTGCTGGGTGGTGATGGGCACCACCACCGCCGGATACTCCGATCCTTGGGATTTATGGACACTGATGGCGTAGGCCAGGGTTAGTTCATCGAGATCCTCACTCTCATAGTCCACCTTCCTCCCCTCGTAATCCACCGTCAGGCTCTTCTTCCCCGTGTTGATCTCGCTGATGATCCCAATATCTCCGTTAAAGACATCTTTTTCATAATTATTTTTAAGGTGCATTACCTTGTCACCCGAGCGAAAGGTCCGCCCCATGGACTCGATGGCCTCTCCGGTGCCGTTTAGGGCACGCTGAAGGGCCGTGTTGAGGCTGATGGTGCCCACCTCCCCTTTATGCATGGGGGTGAGGATCTGGATATCTTCGAAGGGATTGAAGTGCCATGTGGCGGGGATACGGGTGGCGCAGAGATCCACCACCCGTTCCATGACGGTGAGGGGGTCTCCCGTCTCGATGAAGTAGAACTCGGAGAGGCCACTCTCTTTTTTTACGCTAAAATCGGGGAACTCCCCTTTTCTCACCCGATGGGCATTCATGACAATGGGACTCTCTAAGGCCTGGCGAAAGATACGGGTGAGGGGGTAGGTTTTTAAACGCTCCGAGGCAATGAGATCGGCCAAGACATTGCCGGGCCCCACGGAGGGGAGTTGGAATATATCCCCGACGAATACCACGGTGGCGTTCACGGGCACGGCATCCAAGAACCGGTGCATGAGATGGGTGTCCACCATGGAGGCCTCATCCACAATAAAGACGTCACCGGAGAGGGGATTGTCCCGGTGGTGGTCGAAGGTGCCGGTTTTGAAGTTGATCTTCAAGAGTTTGTGAAGGGTGACGGCTTTTTTCCCGGTGACCTCGGTGATGCGTCGTGCCGCCCGTCCTGTGGGGGCGGCCATGACGGTATCGTGGTGAAGATGATCGCAGAGGGCGGCAATGGAGCGGACCAGGGTGGTCTTTCCTGTACCGGGGCCGCCGGTGATGACGGCCACCCGGTGACAGAGGATCTCTTCTAAGGTGGTGAGCTGCTCCTCCGAGGGCTTGATGGCCAGTTTGACCAGTACCGTCTCCATGATCTCCTCCCGGGAGACCGGAGGGGCCGTCTCGGGTATGGAGAGCATCATGGCCAGCCGCCGGGCGATATTTTGTTCGGCGATGAAGAGCGCTTGGGGGTAGACGGCGTGGATGGTCTCCCCCCCCTTGGAGAGGGTTTCGGTGGTGATATGGCCCTGGGTGCTCAACTCGCTGAGGGCCTCGGTGAGGGGGGCGTGCTCCATATGGTACTGCTCCATGCAGCGGGTGAGAAGCTCTCCTGCCGGGGAGAAGACATGGCCCCTGGCGGTAAATTGTCCCAGGACAAAGAGGATGCAGGCCCTTATTCTGCGGGGGTCCCCTTCGATGATTCCTAAGGTCTGGGCGGCGTGGTCGGCGGTGGCAAAGTCCATGCCGGGCACATCGGTGATGAGGTCGAAGGGGTTCTCGCTGATGCGTTCTTCCGCCTTGGATCCGTAGCATTTCTGGATCTGGGCGCAGTGGACCATGGGGATGCCGTGCTCTTTTAAGAAGGTGATGAGTCGTTTCACCGCCATCTGCCGGCTGAGGGCCTCATGGAGGTTCTCCATGGTTTTTTTCCCGAACCCTTTCAGGTCACGGACCCTCTCCGGTGTCTCTTCGATGACCGTCAAGGTGTCCGTGCCAAAGGCGGTGACGAGGGCCTTTATCTTGGCCTTCGAGAGATTTTTCACCCCCAGGCGTTTCAGATAGGTCTGAATCTCCTCGCCGGTCTCGGGAAGAATTAACTCGTATTCGGTGATGCGGAATTGGTCACCAAACCGGCTGTGGGTCTCCCAGCTGCCCGTTAAACGCAGCCGATCTTCCAGGGCGATGCCGGCCAGGATGCCCACCACGGTGATGGCGGCTCGGGTGTCATCGGTGATGAGATCGGCAATGGTGTAATTATTTTCGTCGTTTCGATACCGGATGCGTGTGATGCGGCCGGCGAGGATCAGGGAGCTCATGGGATGCCTTGCTACTGTTTCTGGGTATCGATGACCCAGCGGACCGCGTCAAAGAGGGTGTCGGCCACGTGGTCGGGATTGGTACCGGATTTTATCAGGGCGCTGAGGGCGTTTTCGCCATTGCCGGTGCGGACGAGAATCGTCGCCGCACAACCGGCGGCCTTTCCGCAGAGGATATCTTTGGCGCTGTCTCCGATCATGACGGTGGTGGCAGAGTCTATACCGTGGGTGCGGCAGGCGTCCTCGATGAGACCCGGTTTGGGTTTTCGGCAGTGGCAGCCCTCCTCCGGGGTGTGGGGGCAGAAGAAGATGTCGTCCACGGCTCCGCCCGCCGCTTCGATGCCCTGGCGCATCGTCTGAAAGATAGCCTCCAGACCCTCTTCGGTGACCCATCCACGGCCGATGATGGACTGATTGGTGATGACCATGGCCGAGAGGTGGTGGCTCTTTAAGAGGGCAAAGGCTTGGGGGCTTTTGGGGAGAAAGTGGAAGGCCTCTACGCTCTTTATGTAGTCAGGGGAGTCCTCGTTGATGACCCCGTCCCGGTCGATGAATACGGTGGTGATCTGCATGGGGGTTTCCTTATATACCGATAATGAAGGCACTGGAGAAGCCATCCTGGATGAGGCGTTGCTGAAGGTCTGTGGCCCCATCTCGGGTGGAGAGCCGGCCCACCACCACTCGGGTGAGTCCCGTTTTTCCCATCATTGTCTTGACGGGCAGGCGGGGGTACTGGGCGGAGAGCTTGGCGGTGAAGGCCGTGGCATTGGCCATGTTTCCAAAGGAGGCGATCTGGACTCCGAAGGGGCCGGCGCGGTGGCGGGAGGAGGGCGTCTTGCCGGGAATGGCGGTGACCCGTACCCGGGCCGTGCCGCTCCCCACCATGCCGATGGCGTGGGCCGCCTTGTTGGAGAGATCGATGATACGACTCCCCACGAAGGGCCCCCGGTCGTTGATCCGCAGCACCACCGTCTTGCCGTTTTTAAGGTGGCGGACCTTAACAAAGGTCCCCAGGGGGAGGGTCTTATGGGCGGCGGTCATGGCGTGCATATTGTATTTTTCACCATTGGCCGTGAGTTTTCCATGAAAATTCGGGCCGTACCAGGAGGCGACGCCCACCTTATCGTAGCCCGTGGCTGATGCCAGGGGTTGATACCATTTGCCGAGTACCTTGTAGGGCCGGGGCTTCTTGGTCGGTTCCACCGGGGGGCGGTGCTGTTTTGTGGCACAGGCCGTGGTGAAGAGGAGAAGGGCTGCAAGAAAAAGGGCCGACACAGTTTGTCTGGTGCAATTCATTACTTTTCTCCTGGGGGATGGGGCAGAGTCCGGTTCGTTGGGGGGTATCTCATCTCCTCCGGTCATACCACAGCTTTTTTTTGAGGGGAAGGG
>JABXKT010000261.1:669-3260 GCA_013619155.1 Desulfobacteraceae bacterium | reverse complement strand
CTCATGATCTCTCCTTTGAAAGAGGGGGGGCGGGGAGGTGAAGGGTGATGACGGCGCCTCCCTGGGGACGGTTGCACGCCTTGATGTGTCCCTTATGCTGCATGACAATGCCGTAGGCGACGGAGAGCCCTAAGCCAGTGCCGCATCCGGGGGGTTTGGTGGTGAAAAAGGGGTCGAAGAGTTTGTCGATCTGCCCTGGAGGCAGGCCCACGCCGGAGTCTTCCACACAGATTTCGATGAACCCCTCATGGGGGGGACGCCTGCCTGTGATGACGATCTGCCCCTGTCCATCGGTGATGGCCTGGCGGGCATTTGTGATGAGGTTGATGAGGACCTCTTTCATATGGGAGGCGTCCATGGGCAGGGTGATCTTCTCACAATGGCTCTGGAGGCCGATACCGGAGGGGAGGTGGTCCGAGATATGCCGGATGGCCGCCTCGACGGTGGGGCGAAGTGGGGTGGGGGTGATGACCATCTCCCGTGTGCGGGAAAAGTTGAGGAGGCCCTGGACAATGAATTTTGCCCTGACGGTTTCGTGGTCGCAGTTTTCGAGCATGCGTTTGATGCGTTCGTGATCTTTATTGTGGGGCGGCTCTTCGAGGAGGAGCTGGCAACTGGTGGCGATGTTGTTCAACGGGTTGTTGAGTTGATGGGCAATGCCAGCCGCCATGGTACCGATGGACGAGAGCTTTTCTGCCTGGACGAGTCGGGCCTGTTGGGATTCCAGTGCGTTGAGCAGGTGGTTGAAGGCATGGATGACGCGACTTGTTTCATCTCTCCCGTCGGGGGGCGATGGCAGGCGGTTTACGTTTCCTTGGCTGATCGCCAGGGTGGCCTGTTCGATGTACTTTAAGGGGGCAACGATGCTTCGTATGGTGATCAGCAAAAGGGTGCCGCAGGCGAGGCAGACGGTGAGGAGGGATATGGCCAAATGGTGCTTCAGCGAGCCGGTCATGCGACGTAATACCTGGCGTTCTTGGGCTGCCAGTGTCTCTGCTATGGTCAGAAGGGCTTGACCCTTTGTGCGGATGACCTCTTTTTGCCGGTGGCATGGCGGGGTGTTTTGTGTGAGGCATTCGGTGGCGGCGTCCATTTCGGCGCCGTAGGATTGGGTGAACCGGGTCAGTTGGATGAGGGTCTGGGTGGTCTCTTTGGGGGCGGGGACACGTCCGATGTGGGTAATGAGGGTGGTGATTTCGGATAGGTATCGGTGATACTCGATCAGGTCATTCTCCGCGCCGTAGAAGAGGATGTTTTTTTCGTAGCGCCGGGTCTCAAGCACCGCGTTCATGATCGCTTCGATGGTGTCTGAGAGCTCTTGTCGTCTCTCCATCTCAAGGATTAAGCGATACGAGGTCCCCCCCATGGCACCAACGGTAAGCAAGGCGATCACCGTGACCATGATGGCTTTTTGGCGGATATTCAGGCGAAGGGAGGCCCGTTGGCACCACTGTGGCCAGAAGGATGCGGGGCGCTGGCCGCCAAGGGCTTGATCATGGTGAAGGGGGGAGGCGTCTGGTGCGGGGGATACTTTTTTCATGGTGAGGTCTCCATGCGACACCGATCTCTGTCTCTACTGCAACGCCCGAGAACCGTGCATTTTTGGGTAGTGGTTTGTCTCTTTTTATCAGGCCGGGGGGAGAGGGGGCGGGGCACATATCGCCTCCGGTACCTCCCTCGTTAGAGCCACCCTCACCATGGAACTGGCGGGCGTCATCCACCCGGTCCGGATCCTTTCCACCGGGGATTCTATCCCCTTTACGCTGCTCAATATAAGCCGTTGGGGGGAAATGGCAAGGCAAAATAGACGGCGCGTATCCCACCACCGGCCATGGGGTGAATAGGAGATTGACGGTGACTGCCAACGGGGGGCGCGTGTCTGTACGGGTTGTTTTGGTCGTTGCTTTTTTTGATAGGCATGGGATACACACGATGTGTCCAAAAATAGGGCACGGTTCGGAATTTCTTATCATGCAGGATACCTGGGGTGGGCTTATGGGTAAACCAAGGGCGTATTGGGACGGGTTGAATAGTTACCTGTGATTTTTTTATTTTACTCTTACTCGACTCATTTAAGGATGGCGTTTATGCAGAGATGGGCTCTTTGTCTTATTATCTTGGTCTTTTTCGGGTGCGCTACCGCTCCTTTAGTAAAACATGGGACAACCATTAAGATTCGTCACTCCTCTGTCGTACGTCTCTCGGATACGCCGCGCGTCCATGCTCTACTGACGGCCCAGTACGCCGAGTGGCGAGGCACCCGGTACAGGATGGGTGGCAATGGCAAACGGGGGGTGGACTGCTCCGGTTTTGTCCACCTCACCTACCGTGATAAATTTGGCATCCGGATTCCGAGAACCACCCGGCTCCTGGCCAACACGGGGCGGCCGGTGAGACGCGGGGCCCTTCGCATCGGAGACCTGGTCCTCTTTAAAACCGGCCTCACCCAGCGCCATGTGGGCATCTATATGGGCCGCAACACCTTCCTCCATGTCTCCACCCGTAAGGGGGTCACCCTCACCCCTTTGGACCAGTACTACTGGAAAAAAAGATACTGGACGGCCCGCCGGATACGGGATTGATTTCTGATT
>JABXKT010000261.1:0-633 GCA_013619155.1 Desulfobacteraceae bacterium | reverse complement strand
GGATGCTTAACATCCCTTTATTCAAAGGAAAATCCATTTTTAAGCACCATAAATACCATCGATGAAAAAACCCAGAAGGAGGATGCTATGCCGCGTATTCCCCGTATGGTTCGGACCGATTCAGGCCAGAGATGTGTTTATCATGTGATCAGCCGCACGGCACTGGACGGCTTGCCCTTTAAGAAGCTTGAAAAAGATGAGCTGGTTCGTGTGATAAAGCGGTTTTCCATGGTCTATGCCGTGGATGTGCTGGGATTTTCGATTATGGACAACCATTTTCATCTGCTGATTGAGATGAGTCCGGGTGATACGCTCTCCGATGACGAGGTGAGGCGACGGTTTCTGCTCCTCTATAAAAAGGGGGCCGAGTTTCCCGAAGGGCAGATGACACATTTCAGGGCGCGGTTTTCCAGCCTGTCTCACTATGTGAAGGACATTAAGCAGACCTTTTCCCGGTACTACAATCGGAAGAAGAGACGAAAGGGGACTCTGTGGGGTGAGCGGTTTAAGAGCATCATCGTCGAGAAGGGGAGTACGGTGATTCACTGCCTGGCCTATATCGATCTGAATGCGGTGCGCGCAGGGATCGTCACGCGTCCTGAAGATTACCGATGGTGCTCGATTGGGTATCAT
>JABXKT010000089.1 GCA_013619155.1 Desulfobacteraceae bacterium | reverse complement strand
CCCTTTTTCATTCTCACATCAAGCCCCCTTCCCCACTGCCAGAAAGGGACCGTCCATTAAACGTGCCGATTCACGACCCGGCCTCCTTTAAGAGGGGACCTCCGGCGGCTAGGGATACCCCCCTATACCGTCAGATGTACGAATGCAACACGTGCCGTGGTTCGTCCTAGGCGCCCTTTTCAAAAAAAGAAGGGCCACCGAGAAGATACTAGATAGTGACTCCACGTACAGCAAAAAATGTTGTGAAACGGGACAAAAATGACCTCTCCTTAGATATCGCCACTCAACGCGTCCAGTTCCGCGTTAAAGGAGGCCTCAAGCCCATCCAGCTCATCGGAGAAGGCCTCCAAGTCCACAAAGCCCTCATCGATGACGGTATTATGGTGGTGAAGCTCCTTGGAGAGGGCCGTAATGGCCGCCCCATCGCCGGATTGCATCACGGCAATGAGATCCTCATTGATACGAGTGATCTCTTGCTCACTGGCATCGATGGCCTCTTCCACAGCCTCTATCTTCTTACGCAGAGGAGCCGTCTCCTTATTGCGACGGGAGATAATGGCCGAGCGCAGCTGTCGGCTCTCCTTTTTACCCACAGGTTTCTTGGATGGTGATGCCTTCTGACTATCCATAGCGAGGGTCTCTGAGACCTCTCCGTCCGAATCATCACCCCACCCGACCTTCTCAAGAAACTCGGCGTAGGTCCCCTCGAAGAGCTCTACCCCGCCATTTCGGAACACCACCAGACGGGTCGCCACCGCATGAAGAAACATCTCGTTATGGGTGACCATCACCACCGTCCCGTCGAAGTCATCGACGGCATCCATGAGGGAGTCGCAGGACTCCATATCCAGATGGTTGGTGGGTTCATCAAGAAACAAGAGGTTAAGCGGTGTGACCAAAAGCTTGCCGAGCATCACCCGGCTCTTCTCACCGCCGGAGAGTACCGAGCACTTCTTCAAGGCCTGGTCCCCTTCAAACATCATGGCGCCGCAAATATTTCTCGCATGCTGAGGCTCCACATCGGGATGGGCGCAGAGGATCTCCTCCTCCACCGTTCGCATGGGGTTGATGCTGATCACATTGGTCTGTTCATAAAATCCGGAGGCGGCGGAGGGATGCAGGGCGATGGCACCCGATTTTGGTGTCAGTTCACCGGCAAGCAGTTTTAAGAGGGTGGTCTTACCCCGTCCGTTCTGCCCCACCACACAGACGCGATCCTGGCGTCCCAGAATCAGAGAAAAATCACGGATCAACTCCGGCCCCCCCTCGTAACCAAAGGAGAGATTCTCGGCGGCATAGAGCTGCTTGCCTTTAATGGGACAGCTTCGAAAAGAGAAGCCCAAGGTATCCAGGGCCCCTAATTTTTCCCGCTTCCCCATCTTATTGACAGCCTTCACCCGAGACTGCACCATGTTGGCCAGGCGTGCCTTGGCCCTGAACCGGGAGATGAAGAGCTCCATATCTTTACGTTTCTTATCATCATTTAACCGGGTCTTCTCGTAGATCTCCTCTTCCTGGGCGATCTGGGTGTAACACGCCTCGGTGTTCCCCAGCACCTTACGGGTCTGGTGCCTGTGAATGGCCACGGTATGGCTCACCACACGGTCCATAAAACCTCGATCGTGGGTAATAAGAAGGAGTTCACGGGGCCAGGCCTGCAAAAACCCCTCGATCCAGCGAATCGAGGTGATATCCAGGTAGTTGGTAGGTTCGTCGAGGAGGAGAAGATCTGGATCGGAGATAAGCACCCGGGCAAGGTTTAAGCGCACCTGAAATCCCCCGGAAAAATCCTCGGGAGGTTTGCCCATCGCCTCGGGGGAGAAGCCCAACCCTGCCAGGATCTTCTCGACTTTCCAGAGCTGATCGGACTCATGCTCGGGAAGCCCCAAGGCCGCCTCCTGAAGCACCGTCTCTTCGGTGAAGCGGATGTGCTGAGTGACGTAGCCGATGCGGTAATTTTTAGGAATGAGCACCTGGCCGGAATCGGCCTCCTCCTCGCCTGTAACCAGACGAAAAAGGGTGGTCTTTCCATGGCCATTTCGACCCACCAGGCCCACACGCTCCCTGGAGTTGATCTTAAAATTGACCCCATCAAACAGCTGCTGTCCACCATAACTTTTAGAGATATTTTCAAGGCTGACCATCGATATTCCCAGATTGTCTATCGTTCCGGTTTATTCCACACATTCTTAGAAAATATGCGGGTTATATCGAAGGGTCGGCCCCTTGTCAACGTTGCCACCGTCTTGGCGTCTCTTAAAAAAACAGGGCCATCCCCGGTATTCACCACGAAAGGCATAGGCCACGGAGTAAACGCCACAAAAATGGGCGCCCCTTCCGCATCCCTGCGTCTCAATAAAAGCCAAGCCAAATGAAGGCCCCATGAAAACTCAAGGGCCGGTGTCCCCCCTTTTTTTGGGGACCGGATAGATGGCCCGGAATGTGGTCTCCAGAAAACGAAGCTCCTCCACCGTAAAAATATCTCGGTGCGCCTCATGAATAGGAGGAGGACTCCCACCGATGCGGGGGAGACTCTCCTTTGCGGCAGCCGCTTTAATCTGGCTCAAGGCATCATCGATGACCTGAATTAACGCCCGGTGACGCGTCTCATCCGAGATATTGGGGGCGGCAGACACGGTATAGGCCTTGGCGCCATGATCCGGCGACTCGTCCCCTAGGGCAGGAGCGCTCGGATCGATAGACAACTCATCCATGAGCCCCTGAACAGTCGCCATCAAGTCATGAAAACGACGGAAAAGTAGAGTGATATCATCCATGTTATGAGGATTCTCCATGGGAAACCGTGATCTTTCAAGGGGGACACTGCAGAAAATAGGGTACATCGGATTCTGATGCGTATTATATTAAGGAACTCCGATCCACAATGCCAAGGGTCTCAGGGCGTGACCCGTAATTTCTGGCCAACAAAGATTCGGGTTTTATCCTTCAAGCGATTTAATCGGATCAACTGACGTTCAGAAACCCGGTATTTTTTACTGATCCTGTAAAGCGTCTCACCATTTTGTACGATATGGTATTTCAAAGGTGATGAGACAAAAGGCGGAGCTGCCCCGGGGGCTTTTACTACCTTTACTACTTTATCTATTTTTTTTATCGCCTTGTCAACTTTTTTTTCCTGGAGTTCCAGCCGCTTAAAAAGCCCATCAACGAGAGATTGCAATTCATGCATCTGATATTTTAGAGAGTCAATCTCGCCCTGCCGCTCTTCCCGCGCCTCCTGAACGAGGCGCTCAGCCTTCAAAAGACGGCCCTCCAGCCTGCCCAGCGCGGCTTCCAGGGTAATCGTCTCCCTTTTTTTTTCCACAGAACCGGCAGGCACCCCTTCACCTCGTCCCTGGGAGAGGAGCATCCCCGATCCTCCGAGACAAAAAAGCGAGGCCCCAACCAGAACCACCGCTTTAAATGAGATGAACTTTACCATATCTATCTCCAAAAGATCCCACACGGAATATGACCGTAAAAAATCTGATCTCCAAGGCCCCACCTGACCCGATACCCCACTTGCAAAGGCGTATAACGCCACCGCCTCCCTCTCTTACCTGGAGGCACTTTTTCTTTCCACCCCTCTTTAGGCTGGTATTTTCCCCCCTCGATTATGATATAAGGATGTAGCACATCCCTAGCCGTAAACCTAAATTTAAAAGAGGGGGGATCACGTGTCATGTACTGCAAAAAAAAAGCGGGGTCAAACGCAGTTTATATAGGACCCTTTACGTTTAAAGTTGACGCATAAAAGCCTTCAAGGAGCCATTGTATTACCATGAGCAAACACACCTACCGTTTCGTTGAAGAGTACGCAGGAGCGGCCATGTACGGCTGGAATCATGAAGGGGATTTAGAGACCCTGAAATACTATTTACAAAAATTTTCCGACGACTCCTTTTTAGATCTCATCCTTCCAAAAATGGACCAAGAGGACCGGGATGCCATTTACAACACCCTGACCTCTATCCTTAAAAAACACCTCACCGAGTCAGAGTATCACCGCCATTTCCTCAAAGATGGCACCCACTAAATCACTACGATCACCTCTGAATGGGAGAGAAAGAATGCACCCCACCACCACGCTTCCCCCCGGCCCTTATACACCAGGGGCCGACCCAGATATCGATGCATGGGTTACCACCTTTTTTTTAGAAAACCATATGGATTACTTTGCCTACCCAGGAGAAGTATCCACACCGGAACAGGTAAAGTTCATGGTATTCTTAAATGAGGATGAACGATACTTTCCCTGTTCAGAGGCGACCTTTCGAGAGACCATGAACCGTGCCCCGTCTCTCTATCTAAAGGCTCGCTACCAGGCGGCCTTAGATCATATCCTTACCCTCATCGAAGAGACGATAGAGGCTCCGGACCAGAGAGCCTATCTGGCCCGCCTGATAAAAATCAAATATACCCACGAAACCCGGGACGAGATCATGATCCCCTCCCGGGTAGAAAAACGCCTTCTTCGCATCTTTCTCAACCGCACCCACATTGCCGACCCCTTCCAGGAGATAAAAAAAAGACGGAATAAGAAGGCGGAAACATTTTTAGAATCCCCCCAATTCAACCATGCCTTTCAAGGCATCGACGATACGGATCTCACACCGGCCCACGCCATGAATCAAATCCGAGCCCGTCTCGACCACATCACGATAAAACGTCTTCTCACCCTCCTCACCCTCCCCTCCATTTGGAATGATGCCAGCGCCCACACCGAAGAGACGAACCTGACCGCCCTCTTTCAAAAACCCATCACCGGAGACGCCGCCACAGCCCTCTTCTCCTTTTTAGGTCTCCCCGCCTCTGGAGAGAGTGTCGATCCGAAGGAGCGCCGCACCCTTCTCTGGCTTGCCGATGAGTCCGGCGAGGTGATCATGGATCTGGCCATCATCCGTTATCTGGTCTCCCACGGCCATAAGGTGGTGGTCTCATTTAAAGCCGGTCCCCTCTTCTCCAAGGCCGATATCTTGGATACCCAGGAGGATCCCGCCCTTACGAAGGCCCTTCACGGCTCCTTTTTTATTCGAAGCGACACCCTCACCAAGAATCAGCTTGTGGATATTCTCCGCCAGGAGAGCAACCTGCTTATTCTCTCCGACGGGAGCCATGAAAAGCTCAACCTCCTCCTGGCCTCCACCACCTTTGCCCGGCTATTCAAGGAGGTGGATTGTGTCATTGCCCGGGGAGGAGAGCAGAAAAACCGCCTCTTTGATACGCCCTTTCATTTTACCCAAGATATCTACAGTATCTGCGCCGATGACCACCAGGTGACCATCGACTTTAAACCCAAACACCCCCAGGCCATCAAATTTTCCCATAAAGATCTGGAACGCAAAGCACAGGTCATCATCGACGGCATGCGTGAGGCCAAGGCGAGGAAGATGGCTGTCTCCTTCTATAGTGGCATCATCGGCTCGATTCCAGGAAAGATCAATGTGGCCAAAAAAATCATGTCCCGCTTCATTGCCCATCTCGAAGAGCAATTTTCCAAGACCCACATCATCAACCCCTGTCTCTACTATGAACCGGGGATGGATGCCGATGACCTCATGTTTATGTGGGAGATCGTTCAACGAAGTGGATACATTGATATTTGGCGTTTCCAGACCTACCATGACATCGTTACCACATTCCAACTCATGGGTGAGAAGGTTCCACCGGAGTGGGTGGGAAAAGATGCCACCTACAGCACAGGCTGCACAAAGGAGATGAAGATCGCCATGGATGTCCAGAAAAGACATCCAGAGATGCAGATCATCGGTCCGGCCACCGAAAAATTTATGAGGCGGCGGGACTACGGCATTGGGAAGATGTACGATCAACGTCTCGGCACCACCCGGCAGGTCCTATAGATTAAGGGGCAAACAAAAAGGCGTATCCCATCCATGGAATACGCCTTAACCACCGTCCTCATGAGGATTCTCGTCCCCTTTATCCCACGACGTGCCCCTTAGGCCCCTTATCACTCCTTCCAGAGTTCCACATCGATAAGCCCCAGGCGCGCCGCATAGCGGACCAGGTCCATGGTGGAATGAACACCCAGCTTCTTCATAATATTCGACCGATGATTTTCCACTGTTTTCGGGCTGATACAGAGCATATGCGCGATCTCTTTAGGAGTCGATCCTTCGGCGAGGAGACGCATCACCTCCTGCTCACGGGGGGTCAGGGCCCCATAATCCACATCCGTAATTTTGGCATTTTTCACCGGAAACTGCATCAACTTCTCCACCACTTGATGGGAGACGGAACTGTCTAAAAAACACTCACCCTTAAGCACGGAGTCAATACCCTGGATCAGACGATCCGATGCCGAATCTTTGGCCACATAGCCGGTGGCCCCCGCCTGAAACGCCTCGGCGATATAATCAATTTTGGAGTGCATACTCACGATCATGATCTTGATCTCCGGTAGATGGGCCCGTATCTCCGTTGTCACTTGAACGCCGTTGATATCCGGCAACGAGATATCGACCACGGCAAGATTCGGTTTCAGCTCCCGAGCCATCTTTAACCCCTTACGACCGGTACCCGCCTCCCCCACTACCCGAAATCGTTTATCCCGTTCCAAAATAGACTTGAGACCCTCCCTGAACAAGGGATGATCATCAATAATTAATATATTCTTTGTCTGGCTCACGGACGCATCTCCTCTAACAATTCGGACATGTTGGGCCTAGAGGGCCTATAAGACGGGAAATCAGGATGGGGGATCACTACAAGCCAGCTCAAAGAACGGATGGCCTGCCAAATAAAATTTGTTCAGTAATAAAAAAGGAGGGCGCAACTGTCAACATATAAATGGGGGAAGGTTTCCGATGGATACAAAAAAGGAGGGGAAAATACCAAAGGGGACAATAGAACGCAGAATACCTCACCGCCTTAAAAAAGGGAGGGGAGGTATTAATTAAGGGTATGAGACCTCACGGAAAAACCCAGCTCACTCTCGAGAAGCCCAACGATCATCTCAAAGGTGGCCTCATCCACAATCGAAGGGGGCCATCCAAGGATTTCCATCTCCGTATTGACAATGGCGATGGTGAAACTGCCGCCCCCACGAATGAGGTCAAATACATCTTTCACCATTCGATTAATCTCTTCAGAAGAGTACCCTTTTGCCGCAAGGTGCCACAACAACGAGGTACAGATACAGGATCCTTTATAAACTAGAGCCCCCTTTCCCGTTATAAATTTGGGTCATGTCGGCTCCGTCTCATACCCAAAAATAATAGAGCCCACAAAAACCCACCACAGGGTGTCCATGATGGAGAGTATTTAAATCGGCATAAGAGAGATGCCCGTCCCTAAATATAAATGCGCCAAGAGATAAAAACCAGGAAGACCACACAATAAGGGCGATATCCATCGCCACCATAAAAAGGTACCAATACAATTGGCCGATCTCTTTTCATTCAATACAACGAAAATACAGATAATATCTGGTGTTAAAAACAACCCCTTCTTCCCTCATTTATAGGAAAAAATCAACAGCCGCAATTCGCAGCGGAGATTGAATGGGAGGATCATACGACCGAATGATGACAATTATCCATAGGGTAAACCCATCAATTCTCTGGGGCTCACTCCCGATGTCGGGATAATATCCCACTTTACATTACAATCCAACATGTATATATAATTGATCTGTAAGATATTATATAAAAAGTATTGAAGATTGTCCCCGACCTAAAGCCTGACTCAGAAGCCGCCCGACCCTCCTGTTTTTCGCAATGAAACTCCTCGGCATCAATGGCATACGCAACTTCAATCGATTCATCCCAATTTACAATCGATTCATCACCCACCAAACCTCTTTTATGGTTTTTTATGGGTGGGCGGTATGATGCCGCCATGGAGGTACACATGAACGAATTCCTGAAAACCGTGAGGAGCTCGCAGGGGCGTTATCCCAATAAACGGCATGGAAACTATGATAACAGCGGAAATTACTATTCCCAGGATCGTCGGGGAAATAATGAACGCCGAGGTCAACCCCCCCGAGGAAATGATCGGGGACAGAACCAGCGAGAGGACCTCTTAACACCCATTCACGACCTCCTGGAACAGATTGCCGAGAGCCAGAGAATCCAAGAGCGATTCATCGAACGACAAACCCTGGCATCCGAAGAGGTCGCTGCCGCATTCATTGATATTGCAAAGAGCTTAGAAAGACTAACAGACGGGGAGGCGCCCATCTCAGCCCCCGAGCCATCCACCACCACGGGCCCCGTCAGTCTCACCCAGCTCACAGATGACCAGCTGCTCTCACCGGCCGATGAACGAAGAGACGCGATCAAGGTCATGAAGAAGCTGAGAAAAAAAGGCGCCACCTACAAAGAGATCGCCCATTTTCTCAACGAGAAAGAGATCCCCACCTTCTCCAACAAAGGCCACTGGCACGCGCAGACCATTCACAGGCTCTGCAACCAATAGACGGTCTCACCCCGGGTCCATCGACTCGGGGTGCCCGTAATGGCCACCCACCCCGCCTTTGTGACGCCCCCATCCAAATAAAAGAGTCACCTCAAGTAAAGATAAAAGCCCCGCCGTAAGGGCGCGCTGTATGCCTGTTTTAAAAAGGAGATCTTCTATTTTTTAATTCTTAGGATCATCGAGGGGAGAGTAGAGCCGGAAGCCCCTTGCAAAAAAAAGAGGGGGATAACGAAAATCGATGCCTATATATCATCGGCATCGAAAAGAGCCCCCCTTTTAAGACGGCCGGCACTATTTTTATCGCCTCGCCGCCACTGGCGGCGAATAACGGCAACCACATCACAAATTATAAATATACGATTTCAATTTACCCAACTCCCGGCTGCTCTCACACAGAAAAGAGACGGCAAACCCCTCATCATCCCTGCGCGACACATTACCCGAGAGCCGTATAAGATCCATACCGGAGTAGTCCGAAAAAATCATCTGTACCCTCTCACCGGTGGACGGCCCCTGGGCGGTTTCAATATAGACCCCTCCAACACTGATATCACGTATCGGCTTGGAGTAGACACCTTGAAAAAGAGCATAATCCACATCGGTTGCAAAACAAAATTTTCGATCATAGGCTCGCTTGGCAAGCATATCGTCTCTTTTCACTTTTGCCATCCTTATACTCTGGTGATTAGGGCTATCAAACCCTTACGTTTAGGATTTGACCCATTTTTCGATTCGTACCCCGAGCTGAATCGTCACAGTGTCGGCGCCCCTCCTCGGGAGAGACCACACGCCGACCCCAATACCGCCCAATGATACCACACAAAGTATATAGAATTCAAACGCTTATATCTACTCCGAAAAGCCTTTAAGTACCCGCTAAAGCTCCGCCTCTGCCTTAAGCGCCTCCAGCTCTTCCCACCGGCGATAGAGGGCTTCCACCTCTTTCTGGACGACACCCAACGCCTCACACGCCTCTTGCAGGGCCACAGGATCCGAGGCCAGAGCCGGATCGCCCAATGTCCCTTCGTAAAGAGCCACAGCCTCCTCGGCCTCTGAAATCTTAGTCTCGATCTGCTCCAGCTCGTACTTGTGCTTGTAGGTAAATTTTTTCTTCGCCTTCGCAGCCGGCTGGGCACATTTTTCCCCGCTCCCTTTTTTCTGCACCGGCTTCGGATCATTTTCGCGGTGCCACTGCTCCACGCTGGAACAGGGAAAGACACCGCCATCATCTCGAAACCCCAGCATCGATGTCGAAATTTTCTCCATGAGATAACGGTCATGGGAGGCCAAAACCACGGCCCCCTTAAACTCTTGGAGGCTCTCTTCAAGCATCTCCAGGGAGGGGATATCCAGATCGTTGGTGGGCTCATCCAAGAGAAGTACATCGGCTGGCTGGCGCATCAGATGGGCCAGGAGAACCCGCGCCTTCTCACCGCCGGAGAGACGCCCCACGGGAAGATCGAGTTGATCCGGGGTGAAGAGAAATTTTCGAGCCCAGGTGACCACATGGAGTGCGCGGCCGTTATAAAGGACCGAATCACTGTCAGGCGAGAGCGCTTTCCTCAGTGAGATCTCAGTGTCCAGGCTGTCCCGTTCCTGTTCAAAATGGACGATATGAAGCCCTTCAGCCTCCCGGACCTGGCCCTCATCGGGCGCATCCTTACCACAGAGCAGACGCATCAAGGTACTCTTACCGGTACCGTTGTTGCCCACCAGCCCCACACAGCTCCCCGGTGAGAGGACAAAGGAGAGCTCTTCAAAAAGCGTTCGATCCTCGAGATGGCGGGCCAGTCGCTTGGCCGTCACCAGATTGCGGGTTTTTCTCTGGGTGGAGGTAAAATCCAGGGCCATATCCTGCTTGTTTCGATTCCGATTACGGACCTCGGAGAGCTCCTCTTCCATACGCTTTGCATTATCAATACGAAATTGAGCCTTCGTAGTCCGTGCCTTGGGACTCCGGGCGAGCCACTCCTTCTCACGACGCATGACGGTAGAGAGAGCCCCCTCCTGCTTAAGCTGACTCTCCAGCAGTTCATCACGGCGCCTTAAAAACTCCTGATAATTGCCCTCGATCCTCAGATACCCCCCGGGATATTGAGTACCGAGCTCCACCGTCTTATCCGTCACATTCCCAAGGAGTGTCCGGTCATGGGTGATCATGACAAAGGCAAATTTTGCCCGCTTTAAAAAGGACTCCAGCCACAAAATACCCGACAAGTCAAGATGGTTGGTGGGCTCATCGAGGAAGAGAAGGTCCGGATTCTTGATCAAAGCCAGCACCAGGGAGAGGCGCTTCTTCCATCCCCCTGAAAGAGTCTCCACCGGTGCCGACATATCCGGGAAATCCACCTGTCCGATAATCTGCCACGCCTTGCCAAAGGCCTCGGAATCATCCGCGCAATAGGCATCAAGGGTCTCATCCACAAGCTCTGAAACGCTCTTTCCCGCATCAAAATGGGTCTCTTGGGGGAGATAGACGGCCCGATACCCTTTTTTAATACTCACCTCTCCGGCATCGGGGGTGCTGAGCTGGGCAAAGAGCTTAAGCAGGGTTGATTTTCCAGCACCATTTGTGCCAATGAGGCCGATGCGATCGCCCTCGTGGATATTCATTGAAATATCGGTGAAGAGGATTCGGGCACCATACGATTTACCCAACCCCTTGTATTGTGCAATAAGGGACATATTTCTCTGCGCTTCAGTGGTTCCTGCAAATCCATCACACACCAATCGGATATATGACGGATGATCTGAAAAAGAGACCCATCTCCCCGTAAAATCCATGAGGTCTATCCCCACGAAATGGACAAGAGAGGCCATTTTTCATCCAAATACCTGAAAAATACCTTTTATTTTTTTTTAAAGAGTACTAAAATTTTTTACTCGCACTTTTTTCCCCTTCTTCGAAAATTAAAAAGAGAAGGTGCCTCATGCGCCATCCTTCACTCATTATCCAATAAGAAACCCACCATCATTCATTTCGGGCACGTTTCGAACACGCCCCCCTTTTTCCACGGCAGCAACCATTAGAATCCGAATAAATAAAAGGGCAAACCAAAATGGACAAGAGTAGCAGATATATCAAGATGTGCAAAGAGGCCAGGGAGATTCAAGGGGGATGGAACCACAAAACAGGGGATATATTCGTAACAAAAAAAGGCGAGGTTCTCTTCTGGGTTCCCGGAAAATATGGCGCCCTGGAAATTAAGGGGGGGTTTGGGGTGACACGAGATGACAAAATCATCACCTTAGACCCTTACATCTGGCTTCCACGATACAATCAGCTCATCGAAACCATCCAGGCCACCTCCCAAAGCCACTTCAGAGATATCACCTTCCTCTTCTACTCCTGGCTGAGGACCCCGTACGGCATCGACATCCACCACTCCCCAAAAAAACTCTTTGCCACCAATGAACAGATGTGGATCGCCTACCTCATGGAGAGTCTCTACCATAAAATATGGACGGAAATGGCATGGGTAACGGTGGAAAAAAAAGAGGTGTCCCTACCCACAGACTAAAAAAATGCCCTCAGCCACAAAACAGGGCCCCCGAGGCTTTAAAAAATAACAAAACCGACCCCCCATCCATACGGATGACATCAGGATCGGCCTTATCAACACCAAAAAATCAAAACGCTTCAAAGAGAGGGGACACAATAACGCCGATGCCTTTATGATTCAGACTCGGCCGCCCCATGCCATCATATGGATTCCAAGATGGCCCCTTCCTGCATAATCAGCAAGGCCAGTTTGTGCATATAACTGCGTCGTTCCGAGTCGCTTCGCCCCGGATAATTTCGAAACGTCATAACAATGCCTGCAAGGGATGCAAAAAAAGCCTGGCTGTGAAAGCGTAACAAGGCCTCTCCATCCGATTTTTTCACCACTTCATCAAACATCTTAGTGAAATAGAGAAGGACCGCATTGAACTTCTTAAGGGCCCGGGGATTCTCTTCACCACGCATAAGAAAATGGCACATCATCTGAAAGGTCGCCTCGTTATCGATCATATAATCCACAACGGCCACGGCCAAATTCTCGATAGTCCCCCCCATCTTGCGACGAGACTCTAACAGCTGCTCAATTTTATTGATATCCCGAATGAGGGCCTCTACAAAGAGATCATCACGACTGGGAAAATAGCGATAAATAGAGGCCGCGGAGACCCCCGCCTCACCGGCAATATCCCGCATGCCGATTTCATGAAAATTTTTTGTCTCGAAAAGCTTCATGGCCGCCGAAATAATCAGCCCTTTCCGGACTTCCCGCTCATTCTCTCTGAGCCTCATGAATGTTGACTTTTCAGCCATCTATATACCCTCCAACGTCTCGACAACGACCCCCATAGAGCCATTCGTCCGCACTTTTTTTAAGTCAATTCCAAATCACATAAGGACAAGGGCGACCACTGCCGTACGATTCGCATCATCGACCAACAACCGTACCACCAGGCCACATCTGAAAAGCAGGGTATCGACCAAAATAATCGATGCAATCCCCTACCCCATGCGACGCACAACAAAATCACGCATCAAAAATGATGCATTTATACTATTGTTCATCGGGTCTGACAACATCCGCCCCTAATTTTTTATACGATCGGTCTATTTTGCAGACCACAGAAAGGGGCAACCGCTGCATCCCTCGATGCATCTTTTTTAAACTATTTTTTCCCGCTGGGCGCATTTAACACCCCAATAGTGGGGTGCCATCATCAGATGGTGATGTTTGAGGCATTGGCCCCGTAGACGAGAGATAACAAAGGAGCCCCATCCAATCAGGCCCCAATCAACGCCCCTATAGAGAGGCTGGCTTATCGCAAGCAAAACGACGTTCCATAAAAAACGACGCCAAAATCTAATATCTCATCCCCAAAGGATAAAGATGACAAAGATCCCTCAGCTGTCCTTATACTGTTTAACCATCTTCCTCAAGGCATTAATAAAGTTTAAGCCCCCGAGACACGCCCACTTTTTTCCACGCCCTCCAGTTCATTGACCGCAGAGCCCTTACCGGATGGGGCACCCTGACTGAGAAGCACCCCAAAGATCACCATGGCGCCCGCTCCATACTGGATGGGGGTCATCACCTCCCCCAACATCAGCCATCCAAAAAAAAGGGTGAGCACGGGGATGAGGTTAATAAAGGCGGTGGCCTGACTGGCCGGAAGTCGAACCATACCAAACCCATAACAAAAATAGGCACCAAAGGTGACAAACACCCCGAGGTAGACGATGGTAAGGACCCCCGACAGAGGAATATCATGGGGAATAGAGACCCCACAACCGACCATAAGCGCGGCAAAAAAAAGCGCCCCGGCCACCGACTGCACCGCGGTGAGAAATAGGGGGGAGTACCGACAGGAGAGCCGCTTAAGGATCAGAGTATATCCGGTGGCGGTCACCATGGCCAGAAACTCATAGAAATTACCCAAGGTGGGATTGGGCGCCGAGGCCGTCGCCTCCCCGGCCAGTGTGAGGAGACACACCCCAGCCATCGCCACGGCAAACCCTGAAATCATTCTCCAACCAAGGGTCTCTTTCAACACCAGCCAGGCCCCCACAGCCACCATCACCGGCAGCAGTGCCGTGATCATACCCGCCTGGGATGCCGAGGTGAGCATCAAGGCCTTGGCCTCGAAGACAAAGTAGAGGCAGGGCTCGCACAGGCCCAAGGCGCCCAGGTAAAGCCAGTCTCCCTTCTGATAAGAGCACCCATCGATCTGTCGATAAAAGAGCAGGGCGCAGAACGTGGCCACTGCCATACGGCCAAAGATTACAAAATAAGGATCGCAGCTTCTAAAAGCTATCTTTAGTGCAACAAACGATCCGGACCAGAGAATAATGGCCCCGAGAAGCGCCGCCACGGCAAGGCCTCTTTCACCCTTCATATCCACTCTCCCACCCCTTAAACCCTACCATCCCCGATAAAAACCAAGGAGGGTGGGTGCAAAACGCCCCACCGGCCCACTCCGTGGCGTGAGGTGCACTATCACCTTTTGGGTGAAATAGACACCCCAAGAGGGGCGTGCCGCACAAAAAATCATCTCTCCTTTTTGGCCCTCTCATAAGTGTATTATCGATAAAAGGTCGGGGCGATGGTACCCTAAAGGCACCCCTCCCCCCCCCCACCGACTTCCGTGCTGATCCGGCAAAAGTCTCAACTGCTCCCGCCTTCATGCCGATATAAAATATCAACAATATAGGGTTGACAAACCTTTAACGGCTTTTTATTTTGGCAACTTTGCCAACCACCGATCAAAAACAAAAAACAAACACCCGCTCTCCATCTCCGCATGCACGGGACGGACCGGATTTACACGCACGCCTTCCCTCATTCCCGTGCATAACCAGGGAAGCCACAGGATACAGTCATCATGAAAAAGAGAAAAAAGCTGTCTCTTATACACATCTGAC
>JABXKT010000260.1 GCA_013619155.1 Desulfobacteraceae bacterium | reverse complement strand
GGCATAGGGGTTGCGGATATCGTGTCCCGTCATGACTCCGTGGATCGCCTCGTCGATGGAGAGGGGGTGGGCACCGGCGGCGAGGTGTTTGGCTCGGAATGTGTCGGGGTTAAAATGGGGGTGGTGGCCCCTGTTTTTATTGTTAGAAAGAACGCCCTGGCCCTGTTCTCTTTTATCCCTTTCTAATTTATTATAGGTGGAAATGGGTTTTTCAGGCGGCATTTCAGGCGACATGGTGCCGGGGTGGCCGTAGGCGGGATGGTTTAAAAAGTGATAGGAATTTCCCTTTTTGAAGCAGTGTTTTTCCACGAGGGAGGGACGGTCGATTCTAAGGAACCCTTTCCGCTCTAAACTCCGAATCAGGCGCGTGACCTGATCCTCGCAGCGGTTTATGCGCGTGGCGATGCTTCGTCTCTTGGGGAAGATTTTGCCATCTTTGTAGCCCCTAAAGGCTAAAAATGATAGGGTTTTCCGCTCCGTGGACGTGAGGATTCCATCGATGGAGTTGAGGACGGCATCGTAGGATTTTTGGAAAAAATTGAAGGGGATGATAATTTGGGCTTGAAATGTGGGGGTGTCGATGGCACTGTTTAGACAGTTCATGGGCTCACTTTTCTGAGAAGTGGTTCGTGATCGAGGAGCCCCAATTTGGATTGCCGTCCAAATGGGGCTTTCGTTACTTTTATGGAACCAGTGTTGCCGAATCGAGATTTTATGTCAAAGATAAAATGATTTTTGAGGTGCCCCTCTCTCGTATCGACACTGTGTTTTCATCGCCTATAGCCATCGGTTTGCCATTGAAACCGATGCGCGTCTGGTATCATTCCGACACATCACTCTTCTCGACAAACTCATTCGAATCCGCCTCATACGTTGTTAATCGCGTGTGTACTATTTTTGTTCCCGGTATCGGCCAGTTCCGTACTCCGTAATAGTCGTAGGCGGCGAGGGTGTAGGCAGAGCAGTCAGAACCGTGGTCCCCGGGGTTGGCCTTCAATTTGCTATAAAATTTATTTTTGTAATAATTGATGTCGAGTTTGATCAGCTGGATACCGCCGCCGGGGAAGGGCTTCTCACTGCCCGGATAGGGATCTAATTTGGTGAAATTCATGGGGGTGGTTTTTCTCTCTTCTCCCTTGATCGGTAAGACCTTGCCCCGATGTTTGATGCACCAGTCATACACCTCGTTGGTATGGAGCCCCTGGGAACCGATCATGCCGAAGGGGACGTGGTAGAGAATACCGTCGATATCGCGGTATTCGTAGCCCCAGAGGATCTCCGCTAAATCCTCCAGAGTGGCCACAAACCCCTCCCTGACCTGCCAGTTGGTGCCGGGGATACCGTAACCGAAGGCCCGGATCTCGTACCAGAAGCCGTCGTCCTGGGTATCAGCCCCGAAGAGGAGGCAGGCTGCCTCGCCGCCACTGGGGACACTCCAGAGGGAACGGTTATTTGTTAGGTTTTTAATGGAATCGATGTCAATGCAGCATGTGAGATGGCTCATTTTTGAGGAGTCCTTTTTTCTTGTGATTGCGGTTTATTCCGATACATCACTCTTCTCGACAAATTCATTCAGATCCGCCTCATACACCCGAAAGCCCTTCTTCAAACCAAATTTCTTGGCGGGGAGCGCATTATTGCTAATGAGGTTGTAGACATGGCTCACACTGCACTCTAGGCGTCCGGCCACAGATGCGACGGGCAATGGTCGCCCTTTTTCTGGATCGACAGGAGTGGGGCGGTTGCGTTCGTAGATTGCTGCATGAGCCATGGGCTATCTCCTTTTTTTGAACCATGAAGGGCGTTGTCGTTGTACGTGTGTGTTGTCGTCTCGGCGGGGTGCGGGCTGTTGTTCGGGCTCTGGCCCTGGTATCGGCCAGTTCCTCACGCCGTAGTATTCGTAGGCGGCGAGGACGTAGACGGAGCAGTCGAAGCCGTGGTTGGCGACGTGATCGGGGCAGGCCCAGAGGCCGGTGGCCTCGTCGATGTACTCGGCCACCATCATCTGGCACCAGTGGTTGGTGGTCTCGAAGTGGTAGTTCCAGGAACCGGGGTCTCCGGAGTCGATCTTCAATTTGCTGTAGAGTTTGTTTTTGTAATAGTTGGTGTCTAATTTGGCCAGCATGACGCCGCCGGGCAGGGGTTTTTTGCTGTTCGGATAGAACTCTAAGTTGGTGAAGTTCATGGGGGTGGATTTTCTCTGCTCGCCCTTGATGGGGAGGACCTGGCCCCGATGCTTGATGCACCAGTCGTACACTTCGGCGGTGCGGTGGCCCTGGGAGTCGATCATGCCGAAGGGGACGTGGTAGATATGGCCGTCCACGTCGCGGTACTCGTAGCTCCAGAGGATCTCATCTAAGCCCTCCAGGGTAACCACAAACCCCTCCTTTACCTGCCAGCTTGTGCCGGAGATGCCGTAGCCGAAGGCCCGGATCTCATACCAGAAGCCGTCGTCCCGGGTGTCGGCCCCGCAGAGGAGGCAGGCCACCTCGCCGCCGCCGGGGACCATGCCGGAGGGGCGGTCGTCTTTTAAATTTTTGATGACGTCGACTTTTTGCTCACGGCGCGGGGGGATGTACGGCATGGCGGCGTAAGCAAAAAGTCGATC
>JABXKT010000007.1 GCA_013619155.1 Desulfobacteraceae bacterium | reverse complement strand
TACTCAGACTTTCAACATTTTGACGAACAAAAAAATGATGTTTTTTATTATAAAAATCTCTGGTTCGAAGACTCATTAGGCAAGCGTCATAAAGTAAAAAAATCAAAACATATTATTAAACAATTTTTAAAATCTTAAGCACATAGCAAACGCATAATAAGGGACCTTTGACCTGCCTTTGCAGGTGGCACAACTTACCGCCGGAGGCCAACCTTTTGAAAAAATTTCCAAACAGCCTTTAAAAGGTAAGTCATGGTAAATCTAAAACCAAAGGCAGATACGCTTTGACCTGAGGTACGAGGGGCAAAGCGTATCTGCAGCCTGCTTTCAAGGTGGCTCACCTTGCCGCCGGAGGCTCGGCTTTTTGTACCCGCTCACCATAGCAGGCGAATTCTTTGACCCGAAAGCACCCAGGAGGTGCCTCCCGAAGCGTCTTATGCTATAGCTCTTCAGCACGCTTTGGGCTCCCCAAAGGGACGGGCCACCCCAAAGCGTATCTGTTCCATGTATGCGCCCAAAAGAGACGACCTTAAACGAAACAAAACATGCCACAAAAAAACGAGTGTGCCCCGCATATGAGTACCGAAACCAATCATCCCCCCACGGATCAAGGGTCTGTGATGACCCCCATCGCCACCGTCCACTCCTGCTTCACCGAAAAATTCGGCGTCCCCCGGCAACCCGGTATCGTCTCCGCAGCCACGGGCAGCATCGAACTCCTGGCGCCTTACAACCGCATGGAAGCGGTGCGAGATCTGACGGGATTCTCCCATATCTGGGTGATCTTCCTCTTTAACCGGTCCACACGCGGCCAGTGGAAGCCCACGGTGCGCCCGCCCCGCTTGGGGGGGAACAAAAAAGTGGGGGTGTTTGCCTCCCGGTCAAATTTCAGGCCCAACCCCGTGGGGCTCTCCGTGGTGCGTCTCCTGGATATCTGCCAGGAGAAGGGAAAAATTCTCATCCACGTCCAGGGGTTGGATATCCTGGATGGTACCCCCGTCATCGATATCAAACCCTATATCCCCTATGTCGACGCCATTCCCGATGCCATCGGCGGCTTTGCACCGGAGAGACCGGCCCCGCGCCTCTCGGTCATTTTCTCTGCCGACGCGACAGCCGCCCTTTCCACCTTAAGCGTGGATGCCTACCCCAACCTGAAGGCGATCATCGAAGGGGTGGTGGAGCAGGACCCCCGCCCCGCCTACTACGACGAGAAGAAAAAAGAGGGCGCCTTCGGCTTCACCCTCTGGGACCTCAACATCCGCTGGCAGGCCAAGGGATCGGTGGCCACCATCACGGAGATCACCCCATGAGCCCGTCCCCCCCTTACGATGATGAGTTCGATGCCGACGAAATGGACCCGGGCCCCAAGACCATCACCCGGGTCCACTACAATACCAAAAACCCCGGCAGGGCCGATGTCTTCTTAGACGGCCAGAAGGCCTTCAGCATCAATGTCCTGGATGCAGGACGCCTGGAGTGCGGGACCCTCATGGATCCTTCCGAGATAAAAAAACGGATCCAGGAGGATGAGACCCAGCGATGCTGGAGCAGCACCTTACGCCTTCTGGCCGTGCGCCCCCAGAGCCGTGGCGAGCTTCAGCGCCGCCTCCAGGGAAAAAAATTCTCACGGGAGGCTATCCGCCAGGCCCTGGCCCGCGCCGAAGCGTCCGATTTTATCAACGACGAACGTTTCGCTGAAGGGTGGGTCGACTCTCGCCTCCGGCATCGTCCCAAAGGCCGCTACCTCCTGGCCCAGGAGCTCAGGCAAAAGGGGATCGATGAGGCCATTATCCACCGCATCCTCTCCAAAGAGATCGATGAGACCGCCGGGGCCCTCTCCCTCCTTCGCAAAAAGGCGTGGCGATGGAAGGGGCTGGATACACCCCTCTTTAAACGAAAAGCCTACACCTTCCTTGCCGGCAAGGGATTTACCTTTGATATCAGCTCAGAAGCAGTCGACCAATTCCTCATTTCCCAAGAATCAGAGATATAAAAAGAAAGAGATAATGAAGAATCACTCCGTATAACGCCCCTCAAGAGCCCACCTTATCTATTTTCCTTGCCCTTTCACCTCTCTGTTGATATTCATTGTCATTTGACTTACAACAACTTTCATAGCGCGGTAACAACGATCACTATTCAGACATAGTACGATCGTAAAATATTTTAGATGTGATGCGGTGCAGAACTTCCGACTGTGAGGGATTTATCATCATCTCTTACAATGTTCACGCCGACTTCGTTTACACCCGAATCAGTTCACATGTCTCATACATCTCGGGGCACGGCACCAAGGGAGAAGGAATGGAATTTGAAAACATCTTAGAGGTTCAGGAGAAACTGGAGTCTCAAAAGTATATCTCATCCAGGGAGATCTCCACGGTGGTCTTCCTCGCCGTAGCCATGGAGAAACCGATTCTGGTGGAGGGGCCCGCCGGGGTGGGAAAAACCGAGCTGGCCAAGAGCATCGCCAAGGCCCTTGGGCGCCCCCTTATCCGCATGCAGTGCTACGAAGGCTTAGACGAGTCCAAGTCCCTCTACGAGTGGGAGTACGCCAAACAATTACTCTACACCCAGATGCTTAAGGACAAGATCACCGATATCGTCTCGGAGACCGCCTCCCTGGCCGATGCCGTGGATGAGATCGCCAACCATGAAGATGCCTTCTTCTCGGAAAAATTCATCCAGACCCGCCCTTTGCTGGCCGCCATCAAATCCCCGGAGCCCGTGGTCCTCTTGATCGATGAGATCGACAAGTCCGATCCCGAGTTCGAAGCCTTTCTCCTGGAGCTCCTCAGCGATTTTCAGATCACCATCCCCGAGATCGGCACCATGACCGCCGTCACCCAGCCCATTGTCTTTCTCACCTCCAACAACTACCGGGACATGAGCGATGCCCTGAAACGGCGCTGCATCCACCTCTTCATCGACTACCCCGATATCGAAACCGAGATGAATATCGTGCGCATCAAACTCCCCGGCATCGATGAGATCCTCCTTAAAAAGATAGTCACCATCGTGGCGCGCATGCGGGATATGGACTTAAAGAAAAAGCCCTGCATCTCCGAGACCATCGACTGGGCCAAGGCCCTTCTCACCCTCCAGATCGACGAGCTCTCTCCGGAGATCATCGCCACCACCTTAAATCCGCTCTTAAAATACAAGGCGGACTGCGACCTGGTGAAACGAAACCTCCCAGAGCTTATGGCCAGTTAAGAAAAAAGGGGGCCCTAAGCCCCCCTTTTCGTGGCAACGCAACTATTTTTATTTGCGGTAAGCGTAAAGCGAACCGTGAACCCTATGGGATCCAGGGAATCATCCCCTGGCCGCTGGAGACACCATGGTCAATATGACACTGCGATTTGTAAACTGTTGCCGGGCCGCGGATTTAAGGATCTCCACGGCCGAGGTGCTGGACGTGGTCCGACAGCTGACCCTCATCGACCCCTACGATGAATTTTTATTCCATACGGTGCTCCGCACCAACTTTGCCAAGAGCCATCGGGATCAGGATCTGTTCGAGCGCCTCTACACGCTCTTCTTCCACGAGATGAAGAGCGATTTAACCGAGGCCGAAAACACGGTGGAGAGCGATGGCTTCGATGCGGTCATCGCCGAGCTGACCAAAGAGATGACGGCCGATGGGGATGCCATGAAACAGGCCCTCATCGATTTTCTCTCCGGAAGTCCCTTAGGGTATCTGGATCTCATCAATAAGCTCCACAAACAGGAAGAGCTGGCGGCAGCGGTCCTTAAATCCAACATGACCCAGCTCTCCAGCCGTCTGGATGTGATGCTCAAGATCAACACCATAAAGCAGAAGGTGCTCCAGTTCTTAGGGAGTAACCACGCCGTGGTGGACGACTCGGTCACGGCCAGCATCGAGACGGCAGTGAACCGACGTCTGAACAGTGCCTACGACCTCCTCACCCAGGAGGCAAAAACAAAAAACGCGGGCCTCAAGAAAATTGCCCACAGCGATGAGCACTACACCGAGATCGGCCACGTCCCCTTCTCCTCCCTCTCCGGTAGAGAGATCGAAGAGGTCCGGGATGTCATTAAGCAGCTGGTGAAAAAGCTCGAGGAGATCGCCACCCTTCGCTACTCCGTGGCAAAAAAAGGGGCGATCGACGTCAAGAAGACCCTACGCCGAGCGGGAAAATACTTAGGCATTCCCATCGAGATCGTCCGAAAAGACAAGCCCCTACGAAAGGGGAAGATCGTGGTGATCTGCGACGTCTCGGGCTCGGTCTGGGCCATGGCCCGCTTCATGCTCAACATCCTCTACGCCCTGCAGGAGTGCTTCAGCAAGGTCAAGAGCTTTATCTTCGTCTCGGAGCTGGCCGAGGTCACCGACGTCTTCATCAAAAAAGAGGTCAACGAGGCCATCGAGTCGATCATGACGGATGCCCCCATCGAGTACCAGGCCCAAACGGATTACGGCATGGCCTTCCAGAATTTCAGGAAAAGACACCTGGCCGATCTCGACAAGAAGACCACCCTCATCATCATCGGAGACGCCCGCTCCAACTACCAAAACCCCCAAGATCACATCCTGAAAGAGCTCCGCGACAAGTGCCGCCGCATCATCTGGCTCAACCCCGAACAGGAAAAATTCTGGGCCGACGGCGACTCCGAGATGGCCCTCTACAAAGACCACTGCCACGAGGTACGCGCCTGCGGCAACCTAAACCAGCTCATCGACTTTATTCAGGAGTTGGTACTCTAAGGGTAAAAGAAGGGGCCAGGACCTTCGATGGTGAAGGGAACGAAGGCCTTCATAACATAACAGAGCCAGCCGCCAAATTCGATGGCTTTATAGCCGTCGACAGGAGCCCTCCCCCTTTTCATTACGCAAATAAAACAGAGTGTTTGCAACACCCTATTTTATCCCGTCGCCCCCCTTGACGATTTGCTTTTTAAGCTTCCCCTTCAAAGCCATCACATTGGTATTGAGGAACCCACCCAATCGGTGTATATTGCCTTCCCATGTATACGTATCAAAAACAAAATATCTATTATGCACAGGTACTTCCCGGTATTGAGGAGGAGCTGACACGCGAGCTTTCATGGCTCGGCGCCGAGGTGACCAACACCGAATTTGGAATTCTGACCTTTACCACAGATAAGGCAGGACTCTATCGCATCAACCTTCGGTCACGGCTTGCCACCCGCATCCTTGCTCCCTTGATCTCATTTCGATGCCCTGATGCAGACAAATTATACCGTGCGACCTGTACCATGGACTGGCGAGATTTTCTCCGTCCCAACGGGTCCTTTGCCATTGTGGCCAACGTTTCAGAGACCGAAACGATCAACAACTCTCACTATGCGGCCCTTCGTCTCAAAGACGCCATCTGCGATTATTTTCGGGCACGCACGGGTATACGGCCCGATGTGGACAAGAAGTCTCCGGACGTCATCTTTCACCTCCACATCCGCAAAAACAAGGCCACCATCAGTGTAGACACCTCGGGCGGCTCCCTGCACCGACGTGGATACCGTACCCAGGGCGTGGTCGCCCCCATGCAGGAGACCCTCGTGGCCGCCATTCTGGCCATCGCCGAATGGGACTTAGAGACCCCTCTGGTGGACCCCATGTGCGGCTCGGGCACCATCCTCTCCGAGGCCCTCATGCTCTCCTGCGGCATTCCCGCCGGCTACCTGAGGAAAAAATTCGGCTTCTTAAAACTTCCCGATTTCGATAAAAAACTCTGGGAGCTGGAACGAAAGAAAGCGGTGAAGAAGATTCAGGCCCCGGAAGAGTACCTGATCATGGGAAGCGACATCTGCAACAACACCGTGGAGGCGGCCAAGGAGAACCTGGCCAACCTACCCGGCGGAGACCAGATCCCCGTCTTTCGCAAAGACTTTCGAAAATTAGAGATCAACGAAGAGAGCATCATCATCTGCAACCCCCCTTACGGCATTCGCCTGGGAAAAGAGGAGGAGATGCATGCCCTTTATAAAGATTTCGGTGATTTTCTTAAAAATCAGTGCAAAGGTTCCACCGCCTATATCTACTTTGGTAACCGAGAACTCATCGGAAGCCTTGGCCTGAAGACCGACTGGAAGCGACCCTTGATGAACGGCGGTTTAGACGGCCGACTCTGCAAATACACCCTCTATTAACAGACCGATACAAAAGAAGTGGAACGGATGTATGGCCAAGAAAAAACTGGTGCGTTACGAAGAGATTCATAACTTCCCCAACGTCATCTTCACGCAAATTGTCGATGCACAGACCCGCTCAGTCGACCGGAAATGGTCGGAACACACCTTCGAGAAAGATCAAGAGACCGTGGTGGAGATTGGCTGCGGCAGGGGGGAGTACTGTATCGATCTCGCCCGGCGCAATCCTCACAAAAACTACGTGGGCATTGACCTAAAATCCGATCGCCTCTTTATCGGTGCCCAAAAAGCCATGGAAGAGGGTCTCACCAACGTCATGTTCGTGAGAATCCGGGTGGAGTATCTCGTCCCCTTCCTTGAAGAACAGAGCCTCTCCGAGGCGTGGATCACCTTTCCCGACCCGTACAACCGCAAGGAGAGCGGGAGAAAACGCCTCACGGCGGGTAGCTTTCTGGACGTATACAAAAAAATTGTCAAACCAGGTGCCCTCCTGCACCTTAAAACCGATGATCCCACCCTCTACGAGTTCTCCTTAGAGAGCCTCGCGGAGCGTGGTGCTAAGATCCTCTTTCATACCGATGACCTTTACTCGGCCACGAAGGAGCTGGGCGACGCCACCGCCGTCCAGACCACCTACGAAAAACGGTATATCAAAGAGGGCCGGCGCATCAAATACATCCGGTTTACCCTCTCCTAAAGAAAAAAACCACGCTCCGCTTTTTCAAGCTCATCATGGATGAGCAGGGCGTGGGATCCCCCCTTTTTTACGCATCGATACCCTCCCCGTTTACTATTTTACCCCCCGCTTATGATCAATCCATAGACATCTTTCGCCGTTGCCCTCCCAAAAAACCAGAAAATCATGGGATAAAAGCGTACCCTGGTCTATTCTGTTTAAAACCAACCCTTTGAAAGAAATCGACAAACAATCTGGTTTCAAACCACCGTGAATTTAAGCAAAGAATCAAAGGCGTATGTGATTTACCCTGAGGCACGAAGGGTGAAGCGCATACGCGACCCGCTTTCAAGGTGGCACACCTTGCCGCCGGAGGCCCTTTTTCTGGTCACTTTAACCATAGAAGACACGCTTTTCCATCACTGGGGCATACCGTGCAACACGCCGGTGAGGGCTGAGATACTGGAGGTGGGCAGAAAACGAATCTCTTTACTGTGCTTGGTGCAGAGTCTCTTGACACAGCGGCAGGCGTTATGGCTGTTGCAGGAGACGGGGCAGACCACCATATCACAACGGCTCACCTGATTTTCGAGGACCCGTCGCCCCCCGCTCATGGTGCCATCGTGGTATTCAAAACCCAGCCCCTTGGCCTCGGCCACTCGCCGGTAGTGGGGCTCCATGCGGGAGAGCCCCCCCACCATGAGCACCCGGTGCTGGCAGGTGTCCATCTCCGGACAGAGACAGCACCCCCGGTTCTCACACCCGGGCGCTTTACACGTCGTGGGCTTAAGGGGCGGTGCCGGACGTCCGATGGCAAGATGCATTACCTCATCGGCCAGGGCCCTGTTCTCACCGGCGAGGGCCATACTGCGGATCTGAAACTTGCGTTTCTCTCGTTCTACTCGTCGTCTCTCCCGCTCCACCCGTCGCATCTCAACCATGAGGGCCCCATGGGCCGTCTCAGATGCCCGTCTCTTGTCCCGCTCCTGACGAAGAGCCTCCTCATGGGCCCCCAAGACGGAAGTGGCCAGGGGGCGCGCCCCTTTCATCCTGGATACCTGCCGATCCAAGCCCTTGATTTCTGCCTGGGCCTGGGCCAAATCTCGCCCCATCCGGCGGCGCTCCCGTCTCTCGGTCTCGAGGGACTCTTTCAGCTGAACCCCCTTCCTTGCATTATCTTCCGCTTTTTTTCGCGCCTTAAAAAGGGCCTCAGTCGTCGAATGCCCCATCATATGGACCTCTCCATGCACCGACACCAGAGTCTCCAAGGAGAGCCCTCGTCGCATGGCCACGCAGTAGAGGGCCTCGGCGCCATCGCCACGGACCATGGCCGCCTTTACATAGACGAACAGCGCCTCTTCAGAGAGGGGGGCACTCTCCCCAAGGGCATGGCCAAAACGCCGTTTCAAAAAGGCATCCACCCTGCGAGCCACGGGATTCGACCCTCTCATCGCCTCCATGAGATCCCGGTGCACCTGCCAGGGGGCCAGATCTTTGATGCGACGCCCGCACCGTTTCAAGATACGTCGTCCTGACGCATCGGAAATGCCCAGACCCACCACCGGACACTTAAGGAGGGGATGAACCTCCCAAAATGCTTGAAAGAGTAAACCACCATGGTTGGTTTTCACCGTGAGATCATTCCCCTCCAACACGCCCTGAGACATAAGCAGCTCCTAATTTATTTCGGTAAGCCAAACATTTAGTGCAAAAAAAGAGGGCATGGATCCCCACACCCGCTCCCTAAAAAACGAAGGACCCCCTCTCCATAACCCGAGAAAAAGTCCCAACGGCCTTGCCATTATCTGGCTCGGAGACCCCCTTTAAAACATCTTGACAACAATCTTTTCAGCGTCCTCTTTCCGAAGATCCAGATGGTACCCCATCACCTTGGCCTTGATCAATTCACCGACACCATCAATCTCTTCCACCTCGATGATATTGCCCACATCCGCTCCCGACTCCTTGAGCTGACGTAAGACATTTCCCGTACCGGTGATCTTGACGATAATGCCCCGCTCACCACTGGCCAGACAGGAGAAATTACGCGTCTCACCCGATGAGGGATCGAGTCCTCCCATGGAACGAAGCCCGCCGATACACTCTTCTAAGCACCCTTTGCACTCATCACGGGTTGATTCATTCTCACAGCGAGCGGCAAACTGATGAAGCCACTCCTTGCCAGCCCGGGGACACAGGTCAATAAACTCCATCAAAGAGATGATGCGGTCCAGAACAGGCCGGGAGACAGAATGCTCCATTTTGCAGGCGGTCTCTTCGGCCTCCAGGGGATCGATAAAAAGAACCCGAATAAAAAAATCTTTCAGGGCTTCGTGACGCCGCACGACATCACGGGCATGTTTCTGCCCCTTGGGGGTCAAGGTGATAAGATCATAGGGGGCATAATTGATATACCCCTTCTCAGCCAGGGCCCTTAAGGCACCGGTCACTGACGAGCTGTTGACCCCCGTCTTTCTGGCAATATCCTTGGCACGGGCGGCCTGTTTTTCGGAGACGACATGATAGATCGCCTCAAGGTAATCTTCCAGGCTTGCGCTGAGCTCTTCGATCGTCAACATCAGTGATTTACCCCTCTGTATGGTTGGTGACCCAGCAACGGATCTTTACGCGTGAGCGACACCTGGTGCCAAAGGCTCCGGTGGCATCAGGTGTCTTCCCATATCTTAAAAGAGAGGGGTCTCACAAACAGACTGCCCCTGACCCGCCTTCGCTGTCTTATCACCGGGGCATTTTCTTAAAAGCGCTGAATCATTGCCTTCTCTTGATTAAAGAGACCCAAAGAACACTTTTTAGTACGGGCACTTTTTTTCGTTGTCCCGAATATAAATCAGGCGCACATAGAACTGTCAAGGCTATTTTGACAAAATCTCCACGGCATGGCGCACACGAATCTTCGATTCCGACCCCTTGAGAAGGGCCTCAATCTGAGCCATGCACCCCGGACAGGTGGTCACCACCACATCGGCACCGGTGGCCTCGATACGCTGAAGACACACCTCTCCGATGGTACGGGAGAGATCCCGGTGCTTCACGCCAAAACTTCCCCCCAGGCCACAGCACACCGACTCCATCTCAACCAAGGTGTGCCCCGCCGCCTCCAGTAACCCCCGTACCTCACCGGTATTTTTAAGGCTATGGCGACTATGACAGGGGTCGTGAACCGTGATGGTGAGGCCCGTTTCCGACGAAGGTGCCTCAAGAGGGTCCCCTAAGCGAGCGAGAAGGTCACTCCCATCGCACACGACCTCGGAGATGCGATCCACCAAGCGCCCCTCGGCATCGCTCAGACCCTCCTTCACCCGGGGCCAGAGGTGTTTCAGGGTATGTGTACAGGTGGCACATGGGGTCACCACATAATCGAAGGCAATGGACTCGAAGAGGGCCAGATGATGCTTCACCCCGATCACAAAATCCGCATCCCCACCTTCGGCGAGAAAGGGGATCCCGCAACATCCTTGATCCTTCGGTACATGGACCCGGGCACCGGCCTGGGTCAGCAGATCGACCAAGCCCTCCCCCACAAAGGGATAGGCCTTATCCACGAGGCATCCGGCAAAGAGGATCACCTCCGGCCCGGGGACCGTTGGCTCCTGGGGGGTATGATGCGCGATAAAAAAAGGACGGGTAATTTTCGGCACGGGATAGCCCCCCGTAAGACTCACACGATCCTCTTCGCTTGTGGCGGAGGAGAGGCGTCTCTGGACCGATGCCAGGCCGGCGGCAAGGGTGGCCGTTCGTCTGGGGTTGGCAAAGGCCTTACGCAAAAGGGCGCGCCGCGTCCTGGAGAGACTCGCCGCGTCGGCCAGAGCCTTTCGGGCCATTAAAAATGCATCCACGGTGGCAACCCCCCGGGGGCAGCTGGCCTGACATCCCCCACAGAGGGTGCATCGGTTCAACCGGGCCAGGGTCTCTTTGGGGTCATCGGTGAGCTTCTCATCCAGAGCCACCATGAGGGCTAACTTCCCACGGGCAGAATCCCCTTCCACTCCCGTCGCCTTGTATACGGGGCAGACAGCCTGACACATCCCACAACGATTGCACCGAGACGCCATAGTGCGAACGGCATCGGCCAGGGCGATCAGATCAATGCTCATAGGGCCTATTTCTCTGCAGGGCTGAAATAATACGGGGAATCTGTTTGTCTGCAGTGGAGGCGTCTAGGGTACACGCCGCCGCGCCAAAGTGACCGCCCCCGTTAAAGTCCGACAGGAGGTGTCCGGCATGGACCTTACACGTCCCGTTAAAGATGCTGTGACCGATGCTCAAGACCACGCGCCTCTTGGCCCGGTCCACATAACGTATCTTCACACTCACCCGGGCATTGGGGAACATGGCGTAGACCAAGAAGCGATTCCCCTCAGGGGGCTCATCATACGCCCTGAAATCGGTAATGGAGACCCCATCCTTCATCTCGGTACAGGTGATAAGATGCCGGCGATACTCTCTGTTTTGGGCCACTACAGACTCACAGCGACGCCTCACCTCGGAGTCCTTCATCACCTTTTCGATGGGCAAGACCCGGAGAAGATCCACCAGGCGATCCCAGTAGGGGCGATCCTCCCCCTTGCGGCCAAAAATGGTCATGGAGAGCAGGACGTACGGGTAGTTCTCGGGTACCTCCACCTGGTTTCGCGTCAGATCCGCCGAATCAATACGATCCGCCTCACGGATCAACTCAGAAAAATCTTTCTTAAGGCGATTCTTGTAATACGCCCACACCAGCCCCGCAGCCGAGGGAGCCACGGCAAAAGAGCCTTCAAAGGGGGTCTCCACACGGTTGGTGGCGTGGTGGTCAAACCAGAGATGACACCCGGAGTCGTAGGGCAGATTGGCGATAATATCGCCCTCTCTGATCTCCACGGTCCCCTGTTGCATATCATTGGGTTCCACCCAGAGGGTCAGACCATCCAGTTTCAGGGCCTCTTCCAGCACCACGGCGCAGACAACCCCGTCAAAATCGGGTCGTGTAACGATTCGCATGGTCATGTTTCCTATTTTTATTATACGTAAGGTATTGTAAGGTTTGATGATATCATCACGGGTCGATAGGTCTCTAACGGAGGGCATCCACAAATGGGCGCGGGACAAAAAAAACCCGTCTCTCGCAACCTCTTTAAAAAAGGCCGGATGCCCTAAAAATCTCAGATATAGGGCTTGCCTTTCACCTCTTTTCTGCCTGGGAAGGACTCGTGTGGAGAGTTTCCTCCTCGCCATCCCATCACCAGGTAAAAACAGATACCGCCGGTAATGCCCACAAGATCAAAGAGAAGATCCATTCGATCCATCTGGCGATTCGGCACAAAGAGCTGAATCACCTCATCCACGGTACCAATCACGGCGGCCACAAGAAAGGCGAAACAGATGGCCGCCCCACGGCTCTTCCCCAGGGGAAGGGCCAGGGCACCACGAAACACAAAAAAACCCGCCACCGCATACACCAGACAGTGGGCCACCTTATCAAAGACGGGCCCTCGGGGCATGAGGGGCAGACAAACCAGGGAAGGAAGCGCTATCAACATACAGAGAAGGAGCACAACCAGCCAGTGACGCACAACCTTGGACTCCAAAACCCTCATGACACCCTCCCTTCCCCTCTTCTCATGCTACCCGAAAACGGGGACACTCTCATTTTTTCGTGCATGAATATCTGTCTTTACCACCGAGAGAAAGTCCTCTCGGCTCACACCATAAGTGACTGTTCCATCCAGGGTACGGACAGAAAATACACCGGCCTCTCGTTCCTTTTCACCGATGGTAATAATCACCGGCACCTGCTGAAGCTGGGCATCACGCACCTTTCGCTTCAGACTCTCCCCACGGCCGTCCACATCCACACGAATCCCTTCGGCTTCGAGTTCTCTCTTCACCTGGACGGTGTAGGCAAGCAAATCATCGTTCATGGGCAGAAGCACGGCCTGAACCGGAGCCAGCCATAAGGGAAAACGTCCAGCATAGTGCTCCACGAGAATCCCGAAGAAGCGCTCCACCGAGCCAAAGGCCACACGGTGAATCATCACCGGACGATGTTTCTCATTGTCGGCACCGATATAGGTGAGGTCAAACCGCTCGGGAAGACTCATATCGAGCTGAATGGTACCGCACTGCCAGGTCCGGCCGATGGCGTCCTTGATATGAATATCGATCTTGGGACCATAAAACGCACCGTCCCCTTCGTTGATCATATACCCCTTTCCATAGATATCTAAGGCGGACCGAAGCCCTTCCGTGGCCTTCTCCCACTGCTCATCCGACCCGATGGATTTCTTAGGACGGGTGGAGAGCTCCAGGTGAAAATCGAGGCCAAAGGTCTGATAGACCCGGGCAGCAAGGTTCAGTACCCCCAAGATCTCATCGTGGATCTGCTCGGGTGTCATGAAGATATGGGCATCATCCTGATGAAAGGCACGGACCCTGAAGAGCCCGGAAAGGGCCCCGGAGAGTTCGTGACGGTGCACCAGCCCGATCTCTCCGGCACGGTAGGGGAGCTCTCTGTAGGAGGGACTCTTCATACGGAAGAGGAGCATCCCGCCGGGACAGTTCATGGGCTTGATGGCGTAATCAATCTCATCCACACTGGAGGTGTACATGTTCTCCCGGTAGTTCTCCCAGTGGCCACTGCGCTCCCAGAGGTCGCGGTTCAGCATAATGGGTGTCTTGGTCTCCACATACCCATCTTTACGGTGCTCTTCACGCCAGTAGTCGAGAAGGGCATTCCACATGGCCATGCCCTTGGCATGAAAAAAGGGCATGCCCGGTGCTTCGTCATGAAAACTGAAGAGATCGAGCTGGGTACCCAGCTTGCGATGGTCTCTCTTCTTGGCCTCTTCGACCATGTGAAGGTGAGCCTTGAGCTCTTTTTTATCGAAGAAAGCGGTACCGTACACCCGCTGCAACTGGGCGTTATTCTGATCGGCACGCCAGTAAGCCCCGGAGACCCGCAGGAGCTTCACCGCCTTGGCCAGACCGGTATGGGGAATGTGGGGGCCCCGGCACAGATCGACAAAGTCGCCCTGGGTGTACAAGGAAATGGTCCCCTCAAGCCCCTCGATGAGCTCTAATTTATAAGGTTCCGACTTAAAACGCTCCAGGGCGGCCTCTTTGGAGATGACCTGACGAACAAAGGGGAGCTTGGCCTTGACAAGACGATTGATCTCCTTTTCAATGGCAGGAAAGGCCTCTTCGCCGATAGGCTCCATATCGATATCATAATAGAAGCCCCCTTCCACCACAGGGCCGATGGTCAGATGCGCCATCGGGTAGAGATTCTTGATAGCCTGGGCCATAATATGAGCGGCACTGTGCCTCATGATCTCAAGGGCCTCAGAATCTCGTGTGGTGATCAGGCGGACGGCGGTGCCATCGGCCACCGTCTCCGACAGATCCATCAGCTGGCCCCCAACCTCCATGGCCACACAGCTCCGTGCGAACCCTTCAGAAATGGAGAGGGCAATATCGGCCCCTGTAGGGGTCTCGGTAAACTCACGTTCGCTTCCATCCGGTAGAGTGATCTTAACCATATTCGTATCCGTATCGTCTCAAATTATATAGGGAAACGCCTGATTGACGCACCTTGTGTATCTCTTAAAAAAGCGAGAATGTACGCATCCTCACTTAAAACAGAGCTAATCTCTGAATTTAGGGCAATTCCCCAAGGGGGTCAAGGTAAAAGCTCCCCATATCGGATGGGTTAAGGAAAGTGTGTGGTCTTCCGGTAAAAAAAATGCTACACCACCCTCATTCAATCACTCACACTGCCGGTGGGCCGGCAGTTGTGCAAAGGCATGATGGCCTCACAACGGGTTGAGGTATGCACCGGAAAGAGACCATACGGTGCAACGACCACTATATTTATAAAAATAGGCACCTCATTCACGTACATTTTAGGCCCTCATCTGCCTTGATTTTTTTGCATGCCCAGAGCATGAAGTGGCTCAGACAAACGAGCCCCCACTTTTTTTCGTGACCATCATGATAAACAACCTCCATTTTATTGAGACACCCGAGGCCCTTGAGGAGATCGCCGATGTTTTTTTAAACGCCGACTGCATTGGCGTAGACATTGAAGCCGACTCCATGTTTCACTTTCGTGAAAAAGTATGCCTGATCCAAATGTCCGTCGGCGACCTCATCGCCGTCATCGATCCCCTGGCCATCGACGACATAAGCTCCATCGTACCCGTCTTCGAAGACTCAAGCATCCGAAAAATATTCCACGGAAGCGACTACGATGTCCGATCCCTCAGCCGAGACTTCGACATCACCATTCGCAACCTCTTCGACACAGAGCTGGCCTCTCGGTTCCTCGGCATCGCCGAAACCGGACTCGGCTCGGTGATGAAGAAACGGTTTGGCATCGAACTGGACAAAACCTACCAGAAGAAGGACTGGTCCAAGCGCCCGCTCACCCCTGGAATGATTGAATACGGTGCAGGCGATGTCATCTACCTCCCAAAACTTGCCGCCATTCTCGATGAAGAGCTCAAAGAGAAGGGGCGCACCGAGTGGGTGGCTGAAGAGTGCCTCCTCCTGTCCGGTGTCCGACATCAGGAGAGCGGAGAGACGGCCCTCTTCATCCGGGTCAAGGGCGCTGGAAAGCTGGACAGACGAAGCCTTGCCGTTCTAGAGGCCCTGCTTCAACTTCGCTTCATCATCTCCGAGAAGAAAGATCGCCCCCCTTTCAAGGTCTTCAGCAACGCGTCCCTTCTCACCCTCGCTAAGGAGAAGCCCCTCACCGCTGGTCGCCTCAAAACCTGTGGCGCCCTCTCACCACGGCAGATGGCCTCCCATGGCACCCAGATCCTACAGGCCATCGAGGAGGGAAACGCCCTTCCAGAAGAGTCCTTGCCCCAGTACCCCCGGCGAAAACGGACCAGCTTCAAGCCCGATATTCCCCAGCGCATGGATGCCATCAAGGAGTACCGGGATCGCCTGGCCACCACCTTAGAGATGGATCCGCCCATTCTCATCAACAAGGCCCTAATGACAGCCATTGCCGTCGGCAACCCCACCACCGTGGAGCAACTCGCCACCATCGGCAATCTGCGCAAATGGCAGATTCGTACCATGGGTGAGGGGATCATAAACGCCCTGGACTCAATACCATAAAAGACCCGATATCGTCGTAAGGGATGACCGCATCCGAATCCCTCGCTTCAATGCTGTCACCCTTTACGCTCCGACCACAGGACGGCGTCCACACCGCCCACCCCCAAGAGGTACCCCATGGAACATCGCATCACCTTCACATCCCAAAATATCACCTTAGAAGGCATGCTCGAAAACCCCGGCGCAAAACGCGGGGTCGTAATCACCCACCCCCACCCCCTGTATGGTGGAGACATGGACAACCCCGTTGTCCTTGCCATGACCGAGAGCTACCGCAAGGCGGGCTTTGCCACCTTACGGTTTAACTTTCGGGGTGCCGGTGGAAGCTCTGGCCGCTACGAAGAGGGCACCGGTGAGATCTGCGACCTCCTGGCCGCCAAGAGCCGCCTGGAAGCCGAAGGGGTGGAAGAGGTCATCTGCTCAGGCTACTCCTTCGGAACCTGGATCTGCCTCACAGCCTCCCTGGCCCATCCCATCACCACCGACATCATGGTGGCCCCCCCGGTGACCTTCATCGATTTTCTGGCCGCTCCCTGTGACCGAGGCCCCAAACTCGTCATCGCCGGCACCCAGGATAGCTTTGCCGATATCGAGACCTTAAAGGGCATGGTTCCCGTATGGAACCCCTCCGCCGCCCTTCATATCATCGAAGAGGCCGATCACTTCTTCTCCATCCATCTAAAAGAGGTCGAAAAAATCATCGACACCTACCTCACCACACCCGGGGAGGGCACCTGATAGAGACCGAGGGGGCACCCCGTCCCCTCGGCGGCAAAAAAACCTTAAAAAATGCCCCAACCCCTATGAATCCCTATAAATATAGGGTATTTTACCCCGCATTCGCCTCCCCACCCCCATTTTCCCAGATCCTCCCTTGACATCGTTTTCAAAAGAGTGTTAGGAAGGGAGGTTTTTTCAAGACCAAAAGTGGTCTAAAAATCCTTGCTCTGGGTTACACCAACACAGGGCTTTACATCCACAAGGAGTTTACATGAGACGATACGAAACCGTATTCATCCTCGATCCCGATCTGGGCGAGGAGGTCCGCAACCAGCGCTACGACAAGGTCAAAGAAGTCGTCACTGCCTACAAAGGCGTACTGATTGAGTTCGATGACTGGGGCGTACGCAAACTTGCTTACGACATTCGCAAAAAGACACGTGGCCAGTATGTCCGTTTGGACTATTGTGGCGACGGTGCACTGATTGCCGAGCTGGAGCGAAATTTCCGCCTTGACGACAAATTCCTCAAGTTCATGACCATTATTATCGCTGATAACGTCAACCCCGAAGACGTTCTTGCCGAGAAAGCACAGGCCGAAGCTGCTGCTGAAGCTGCTGCCGAAGCAGAAGCAGTTGTTGCTCCCGTTGAAGCAGTCGTTGCTCCCGTTGAAGCAGTCGTTGCTCCCGTTGAAGCAGTCGTTGCTCCCGCAGAAGCAGTCGTTGCTCCCGCAGAAGAGGTCGTTGCTCCCGCTGAAGCGGAAAAGGCTGAGGAAGCTGTAGAACCCGAGACGAAAGAGGAGGACTAAAATGGCTGCACCAGCACGAGGCAAAGGCAAAGGGAAACCCGGACGCAAGAAGAGAACATACCACCGCAGGAAGGTGTGCCGTTTCTGTGCCGACTCCAGCATTGTCATCGATTACAAGGAGACTCGTACCCTTAAGTACTTCATCTCCGAGCGTGGCAAGATCATTCCCCGACGAATCACAGGTACCTGTGCCAAGCACCAGCGAGTTCTCACCCGTGAGATCAAGCGTGCCCGTACCATCGCACTGCTTCCCTACGTCGGGAACCTGGAATCATAATCACGAGGCGGTGTCCACCGCTTCGATGACCAACAGAAATAACGCCGGACATCCGGAAAATAGAATTCCGGATCAACTTCGAAGGGGTGCCCCCCTTCAGCGGAGGCTACAATGGCAACGAAAGTTATTTTAACTGAAACCATCGATACTCTGGGCATTATCGGCGCCGAGGCTAAAGTTGCGGACGGATACGCACGCAACTACCTCCTCCCCCGCGGGAAAGCCGTCCTTGCCACGCCCCAGAACAGAAAAATTCTGGAGCAGCAGAAGGCTCGATTTGAACTTCAGATCGCAAAAGAGCGTGAACAGGCTGAAGAACTGGCCAAGAAGGTTCAGGAGATCTCCTGCACCCTCACCGCCAAAGTCAGCCACGAGAACCGTCTTTACGGCTCCATCACTGCTCAGGATATCTTAGAGGCCCTTAAGGATCAGGATATCGCCATCGAGAAGCGCATGCTGCTTCTGGCAGCTCCCATCAAGGAGCTGGGTTCTTTCAAGGTCCCCGTCCGTCTCTACAAGGACGTCGAGCCTGAAATCACTGTTTTGGTGAAGGCGGAAGCCAGAGAAGGGGGGGAGTAAAACCCCTTTTCGACCCACGACGTGAAAAAAGCCATGAGGGGGCAGCCGAGATTCGGCTGCCCCCTTTTTTCGTTTTTTAAAGGCCCTCATTTTTATAGGGACCTCTCTTTTATTAAAGTGTGAACCATGGCAAAAGATTTGCCATCACCCCAGGGACCTGATAGCTCTTAGAAGAGAGTCCACCGCCCTTAACCGACGACGAAAAAAAGAGACCAGACGCAACATGATCACGAATTTCGGGCCTTCGAAGCCCAGAAAAAAACAGACGGGCACCCAGCCGATGAACGCCTACGCTACGGGCAACGAGGGAGAGCTACGGGGCAAACTGCCCCCCCACGCCCTGGAAGCCGAGGAGTCCATCATGAGCTCTATTCTCATTGATAACGATACCCTGGTGGATATCATTGAGATGCTGACTCCCCGAGATTTTTATAAACCGGCCCATGAGAAGATCTTTGAATCCATGGTGGAGCTCTTTGCCCGGTCCGAACCGGTGGATATCGTCACCCTCACCAACCGGCTCACCGAAAAGGGACAAATCGAAGAGGTGGGAGGCTCTGCCTACCTCTCCCACCTTGTAGACCGGGTCCCCATCTCCGTCAATGCGGTCAAACACGCCGAAATCATCCGGGACAAAGCATCCTTACGCCGCATGATCGAGACCTGCTCCAAAATCATCAACAACTGCATGGAGGAGCAAGGCCCGGTTGAGTCCATCATCGATAGCGCCGAAGGGGCCATCTACGAGATCTCAAACTCAAAGATCAAACCCTCCTTTTCCCATATCAATGATCTCATCAACTTAAACATCACCACCTTAGAAGAGCGCCAGAACAGTGGCAGCGACTTCACCGGCCTGCCCACGGGGTACACCCAGGTGGACAAGCTCACCTCCGGGCTGCAGAAAACCGACCTCATCATCCTGGCCGCCCGACCCAGTATGGGAAAAACAGCCTTTGCCCTCAACTTGGCCCGCAACGTGGCGGTCCTCGAAAATAAACTCGTGGCCATCTTCTCCCTCGAGATGGGGTGTGAACAGCTCTCCATGCGACTGCTCACTGCCGAGGCCCGTATCAACTCGGAAAAACTCAAGAGCGGCACCATCAGTTCCGAAGATTGGGAACGCGTCACCGAAGCAGCCGGGGTGATCAGCCAGGCCCCCCTCTACATCGACGACACCCCCAATATCAGTGTCATGGAGATCCGGGCCAAGTGCCGCCGCCTCCGGGCAGACCAGGAACTGGGACTCGTCGTTGTCGATTACCTCCAGCTCATGCGGGGCTCTGGCACCACCGGAGATCGAAGGGACTTAGAGATCGCCGAAATTTCACGCTCCTTAAAAGGGCTGGCCAAGGAGATGGACGTGCCGGTCATCGCCCTCTCCCAGCTCAACCGTATGCTCGAGCAACGGGCCGAAAAAAGACCCCTCCTCTCCGATTTACGGGAATCTGGATCCCTGGAGCAGGATGCCGACATCGTCGCCTTCATCTACCGCGACGAGGTATACAATAAAGAGGAGAACAACCCCAACAAGGGGGCCGCGGAAATCATCATCGCCAAGAACCGAAACGGGGCCGTCGGCAAGGCACATCTCACCTTCATTGGTAAGTACACCCGTTTTGAGAATGCCACCATCGGTGACTACGCCCTTCCCTCATCGGACATGGAATGAAAAAAGTACACGGGCATACCGACGGCCTGAAGGCCAGCCAGAAGAGACGCCTCGAATCCCTCTACCGAAGACGCCTGCCCCAGGGCTACGCCGTCAACGCGGAGATGGCCCATGAACTGGCATCCATCAGCCATGAGATCAGACGCCAGGTGGCCATCTTCGCCAACCGTGCCGGAAAGGTGGAGTTCGTCATCGTGGGCACCCCGGGCCAGATCTACATTCCCGAGCTGACAGGTTACGCGCCGGCTCCAGGACGCCTCCTGGGATTACGATACGTCCACACCCACCTCAAAGCCCATGAGGGGCTGAGCCGAGACGACCACACCGACCTTGCCCTGCTGCGCTTCGACCTCATGGCGGCCATCACCCTCACCCCCGACGGAGGGGTGCACAGGGTCCACACCGCCCATATCACCACCGATACGGTCGGCGCCCCCACAAAAGAGCTGCCCCCCATGGCACCGGGCCACCTCCTCGACAATTTAGAACCCCTCGTGCGGGAGATCGAAGATGAGATGGCCAGAAAGGAGAAGGTACTCTCCGCAGGGAAGACCGAGGAGCGGGCCATCCTGGTGAGCATCACCACACGCCCCCGGAAAGAGGCCCTAGGCTCCCTAAAGGAGCTCGAAGAGCTGGCCCATTCAAGCAACATCGCCACCATTGAGACGATCCTTCAGATTCGCAAGAAGGGTGACCACAAACACCTCGTGGGCAGCGGAAAACTCAATGAGATCACCATCGCCGCCATGCAAAAAGGGGCCACGATCCTCATCTTCGATCAAGAGCTCTCCCCCGCCCAGATCCGATCCATCACCGATCAGGTCGAAATCAAGGTGATCGACCGGACCCAGCTTATTTTGGATATTTTTGCCAAGCGCGCCCAGAGCCGACAAGGCAAGCTCCAGGTGGAGCTGGCCCAGCACAAATACATGCTCCCCCGCCTGGGCACCATGAACACGGCGATGAGCCGCCTGACGGGCGGTATTGGAGGCCGGGGACCCGGCGAGACAAAACTGGAACTCAACCGACGACGGGTGAGAGACCGTATCACCATTTTGTCCAAAATGATCGATAACGTCCAGATACAGAGGGGCCAGCAACGGGCCCGACGCAACCAGAACCGTGTGCCCGTCATCTCCATCGTCGGCTACACCAACGCGGGAAAATCGACCCTCTTAAATACCCTAACCCAGAGCACAGTCCTGGTCGAAGACCGCCTCTTCGCCACCTTGGATCCCTCGAGCCGGCGCCTTCGCTTCCCCAGGGAGCGGGAGGTGATCATCACCGATACCGTGGGCTTTATCCGGGATCTTCCCAGGGAGCTCATGGTCTCCTTCCGCGCCACATTAGAAGAGCTGGAGTCGGCCAATCTTCTCCTCCACCTCATCGACGCATCCAATCCACAGTGTGAAAAACAGATCCTCTCCGTGGAAAAAATTCTCTCCGATCTGGGGCTTGACACCATCCCCACCTTAAAAATATTCAATAAATCGGATCTCATCGATGAGACAAGACGGGAGGTGCTCTCCAGAACCCATGAGGGGCTCTTCATCTCGGCCCTCAACCGGGCCACCTTAACCCCTCTCCTCCACAAGATGGAGGATCAGATCGAGGTCCTCATCACCGAGACCCCGCCGGACGAATCCCCGGAGACCGATGATTAACCGGAAGAGAGGCCCCGTCCTTCCAGAGGCGGCATCATAGATATTGACTCCCAAAAATAAAAAGGATACATGTGGTGGGCAATGAATATGGAAACAGTTAAAAATACGGCCATTTCTGCCATATTCCAGGGAGGAAAAATTCTCTCAGATATGTATGGAAGCATGTTTAAAGTGGATCGTAAGGGGCGTATCGACCTGGTCACCGAGGCGGATACCGCATCGGAACGGGCCATCATTAACGCCATCACCCGGCAATTTCCAGACCACGCGATCCTGGCCGAAGAGAGCGGTACACATCGGGAAAAGAGTCCGTACCGGTGGGTCATCGACCCCCTGGACGGCACCACAAACTTTGCCCACAACCTCCCCCTCTTCTCCATCTCCATCGCCTTTCAGGCCCACGGAGAGACCCTTTTCGGCGCGGTCTTCAACCCCATCAGCGAAGAGCTCTTCATGGCCGAGAAGGGGAAAGGGGCCACCCTGTCGGGACGCCCCATCGCGGTCAGCACCATCGCCACGGTGGAGGAGAGCCTTCTCGTCACCGGATTTCCCTACAACGTCCGGGAGATCTTGCCCGAACTTCTCCTGAAATTTGAAGCCTGTCTCGACGCCGCCCAAGGGGTTCGTCGTCTGGGCTCAGCGGCCCTGGACCTCTGTTATCTGGCATGTGGACGTTTTGATGGATTCTGGGAAGAGAATCTGAAGGCGTGGGATACGGCGGCAGGGGCCCTCATCGCCCAGGAGGCGGGAGCCCGTATCACCGATTTTACAGAAGGGGCATTTACCCCTGGAGCGGCCCAAATGCTTGCCACCAATGGGAGCATCCACCAAGAAATGATCACACTGTTAACAAAATGACCGGCCGCAGAAGGGATGCCCCTTTTTTTTAAGCGGGCAAGGGGCCCCTTCCGAGCCATGATATAATTTAAGGGGATTTATGTTCAACGATACTGTTTTCGTCCAAAAAACTGAGGATTATCTAGACTGCTTCGGCAACTTCGACATGGCCGACAAGGTGTGCGCCAAACACTGCGCTCTATGCCTGAAATGCATCATCGAACGGGATCAAAATGCCCGCATCGATCTCATCGAAGATCTCATGAACACCGATCTCATGCCCGCACGACTCCAGTAAATAAGGCCACCGGCGCCCGGGGAAAGGAACCCGGGGCCGTCGGTGATTACCGGAGAGAACCATATTTTTGGCCTGGTTCAAAACAGGGTTACACTTTTGAAGTGTGGCCCATATTTGTTGAGAAGTTGAAGAGAGATAGGGCCTACAGAAAGGAAACACTGCCAGAACTTTGGCAATGGAGCGGAGGCACCACGACACCCTCCCGTGCGGCTTTTTTGTCGGGGGCTTGTTACCCTAAAATGGCCATTATTGAATAATGCCCTATTTTTCAGATCAATAATAGTCACTATTCGGCTCTAAAGAAAATGCCTCCGGCGGCCCTGCCGGGAGCCAACCTTTTGCCTGATTTGAAAGAGCGGGCGTGCCAAACAGACATCATCAAATCACTCCGGTCTAAGGGAAGAATCATATCCGTAACCTGCTTTCGAGGTATTTTTTACCTAAGTGGCTTCGCCACCCTCGCCGCCGAAGGCCCGTTTCTTGGCCACTTTAACCATAGAAGGCATCGCTTTTTGTCTGTTTTATTTTTGCAAAAGCTATATAGCCAAGGCGCCATCAGAAGATCTTACCCGGATTCAAGATCCCTTTGGGGTCGAATAATGCCTTGATACCCCGCATCAACTCCAACTCTTTTTCCCCAATCTCCTTGCCGATATAGGGCCGCTTGGTAATGCCCACCCCATGTTCACCGGACAGGGTTCCCCCTAAGGCCAGGGTATAATCGAAGAGCTCATGGATGACGGCATCGGCGCGCATCTTCTGCACAGGATCACTCTTATCGATCATCACATTGAAGTGAATATTCCCGTCACCGGCGTGACCAAAACTCACCATGGGTAGGCCGAACTCTTTTTTTAAGAGCTCGATCTTCTTCACCATGGCAGGGATCTGGCTTCGTGGCACGACGATATCTTCATTGATTTTATCGGGACCGAAGAGATAAAGAGCCGGAGACACTTTCTTACGCACTGTCCAGAGGTGTTTTGCCTCAATATCATTTCTCGCCTTTTCAACTAGTATGGCCCCCGCCTCTTCCACAATTTTCATAACACTCTCAAGGGATACAATCACCTCCGAATCCGAGCCATCCACCTCAATGAGCAAAATAGCCCGACACCCAAGGGGCAGATCGAGATCGGCGATGGATTGCGCACAGGTAATGGCGGCCTCATCGAGATACTCAACACACCGAGGGAGGGTCCCCGAAGCGATAATACGGGCCACGGCCACGGCCGCCTCCTCCATACTCCGAAAGGAGACCTTTAAGGTGGCCGTAGCGGCCGGTAGGGGCAGAAGCTTCAGCCAGATACGGGTCAGCACCCCCAAGGTGCCTTCAGACCCCACCAGCAAGCGGGTCAGGTCATACCCCACGACCCCCTTGGCGGTTTTCACTCCGGCACGAATAATCTCTCCAGTGGCCAGAACCGCCTCGACGCCCAGCACATAATCCCGGGTCACCCCATACTTTACCGCCCGAGGCCCCCCGGCACATTCAGCCACATTCCCCCCTAAGGTAGAGATACCGGAACTGGAGGGATCCGGGGGGTAGAAGAGCCCTTTCGCCTCCACCGCCTTGTGGAGGTCGCCAGTGATCACACCGGGCTCCACCTCGACGGTGAGGTTATCCGTATCGAGATCGAGAATTCGGTTCATACGCGTGGTCACCAGTACCACCCCCCCTTCCACGGCCACGGAACCGCCAGTAGTGCCGGTCCCGCTGCCCCGGGGTACCACAGGAAAACCCAGGCTGTGAGCCAGGGCAAGGGTCTGGGAGATATCCTCGGCGCTTAGGGGAAAGACCACCGCATCCGGGATATATTTTGTATTCACAGCATCGTATGCGTAGCAGATGCGATCCTCGCGTGAGGTTTTAATCCGCTCTTTTCCATATATTTTTTTCAGGAGCGTGAGAGCCCCTCGTTTCAAAGCCATACCATCCTCAACCTGTACCCGCTCACACGAGTTTTCGCCACCGGCGATTTTTATACATGCAAAAGAGCCCCCCTTAAGGATCAAAAAGGGCCTGAATCTCTAAATTCGGCCACCGCCTGCCTTAAAAGGCACCCATCCAGAGCAAAGAAAAAAAGCGTCCATTACGCAAGAGAGTCGGGCACTTTTCTCATTAAAAAAAGCCATCTCCCGGACATCGAACCATCGACCCGGCGCCTGGTGCCCATATTTCGTAAAAAAAACATATCCTAAGAATATATCATGGAAGATGACCATGACGCACCCACAATTTTCGGCGGAGTGCGTAAAAGAGAGGAAAAAAAAGAGGGGGAAGGGAAAAAGAGAAGAGAGGGCGACCCATCGACCGTCCGCACACCACGCACTGTTTATTTACCCATAAACAACACCTGCCATCGCCGAACGGCCCTACATCGGTACCCGTAAAAAAATCGATTTAAAAGTCGGAGTTTTCTATCTTTTTGGAGAGGTATTCGATCTGATTTCGCATCTGGACCTCCTGGCGGATGTCCTTTTCGATGGTTCCCACGGCATGCATCACCGTTGCATGATAGCGGTTAAAGTTCTTACCGATGGCCTGAAGGGGCTGATCGGTATAGCGACGCGAGAGGTAGATGGCCACCTGACGGGGCTTGACAATGGTCTTCTTCCGTGACTTGGAGACAATGTCCACGGGGGTGATATTAAACTCGCGGCAAACCAGCTTCTTGATCACATCGATGGTAACGCGCTTCTTCTTCGTGGCGATATTTTTCACCACACTCTCTGCCAGAGATAAGTCCAGGGGCATGCCCATGAGTGAGGACTTGGCGGAGACAGAGACGAGTCCACTTTCGAGCTGACGAATATTATCGGTGAGCTCTCCGGCAAGGTACTCGATCACATCCATGGGGAGCTGATATCCCCTCTTCGCCGCCTTTTTCTTCAAAATCCGAACCCGAGTCCTGAAGGTGGGGTCTTCAATGGGTGAGATGAGCCCCGAGGTGAAGCGAGAGGCCAGCTGTTCATTCATCTTGGGGATATCACTGGGCAGATAACAGCTGGAGAACATGATCTTCTTACCCGACTCCATCAGGTAATCTAGGGTCATGGCCAGCTCAATCTGGGTGCGCTCTTTTCCGCCCAGAAAATGGACATCTTCCAGGAGGAGCACATCACACTGAGACCGATACTTATCCTTAAATAGGTTGGCCGTATCGGTTTTAAATGAACCGATCATCTCATTGGTGAAGTCTTCAGCCGTAATATAGTAGACCCTTTCCCCGGGCTTCTTTTTGTTGATGTGGTGACCAATAGCCTGGGTGAGATGGCTCTTGCCCATGCCCGTATCGGAGAGAAGAAAGAGAGAGCTGATGTTGCTGTGGCTGGAGGAGGCCATGGAGAGGGCCGCCGAGTATGCAAAATCATTATTTCCAGAGACCACAAAGTCATCCAGGGTGTAGTCGGGACGGAGCATACGCCCACTGTGCATCACGGGGTTGGCCACGTTGGGAATGACCAGTTGAGTCTCTACCTTCTTAAGCCCCTTCTTTATCACGGGACCACGGTTGGTACCGTTTAGCCCTTTGCGAACATCAAAACAGAGGCTAATATCCGCTCCCAGAAGGGTACGTATCTCAGCCTGAATCATGGAACCGTAGTGATCTTGGACCCGTTTCTTTGAAAAGGCGTTGGGGCATGAAAGCCTGAAGGCATCCCCGCTTCTCTCTTCAAATTTTACAGGTTCAATCCACATTCGGAAACTGTGCCCGGGGAGTCGTTCCTCCAGCACATCTTTAATATTATTCCAAACCACTTCCATACAGTATGCTCACCAAATAAAAAACAATAAGAGGCTATTCCCTTTACAGGGCTCATAATAAAAACATCAAAATTTTTGATTATTCCCGATACATTGAAGAATACCAAGGATAGAAACTAAAGGACGGGATCCCCCATAGTGATGTAAGATGGTCTTAGTCCAACGTGACGAGCCCGTCAACCCGAATATCTGCGATTTTAAGATATGAGCACCTGCCCCATCATACGGTTCACAAACGGTTGATAATACGCACTATTCAATAGAGCAAATCTGCAACCCCCCATAAATATTCCTAATATGCTCACGACAATTTATCCAACTATATTCGAATGATCCACCCTTTATTCGAGAATACCCTTAAAACCAAAAGCTCCGTTTTACTCTACTTTCCTTGGATTTACTCCATATATTATCATATCAGCCCTTCCATTCCACCCCATTATTATAAATACCACACCATTTAGACCTCTTAGGAAGGTTCCTCTTTTTTTCTCATCCCCTCCCCCTTGCGAAAGAGAATTTCCCTTTAATACATCCGATTTAGCCCACCCCCTCCCACCCATGGACAGAGGAGTCTCTCCCACCACAAGATAGGGGATATACCTAGACCTCTCTCCCGAAGTCATCAATCCCCACGAAATCGTTGGTCCCGCACCCTTTCTTTTTTTTGCATTTCCCTGAACCGAGGTGGCTGATATATGATGAACATCAAAACCGTAGATTGAAACGGAGGGTGGACTGGAACAGTTCAGGCTATCCCCATAAAAATCAAGATAATAGATCAGACCCAATCGATACAGGGGTCTTTCCTTTGATGCGACCCCACCTTAATATATTATAAGGAGAAAAGATGACTCGCCTCCCTATCCTGGCCCTTACCATGGGTGACCCCTGCGGCATCGGCCCCGAACTGTCCGTCAACGCCTTTCACTCCCCGAGAGCCTATGAGGGCATGCGTCCCTTACTCGTAGGAGATGAAGAGATCATGAAAAAAGCGATAGAGACCACGGGCCTCCCCTTGACTCTCCACCCCATCACCTCCGTCAGTGAGGCAACCTTCACCCCAGGCACCATCGACCTCCTCCCCGTCTCATCCCTCAGCCAGGATGAGGTCATCCCCGGAGCCCCCACGGCGCGTACCGGCCAGGCCATGATCGATGCCATCGTCCGATCCGTGGACCTGGCCCTTAATGGGGAGTGCGATGCCATCGTAACGGGCCCCATCCACAAGGTGGCCATGAAGCTGGCCGGATCTGAATTTCACGGACACACCGAGCTCATCGCAAGCCAGACAAAGGCCTCGGAGTATGCCATGATGATGGCGGGTGATCGCTTAAAGGTGGTGCTGGTCACCATCCATATCCCCTTAAGCCAGGTCATTGATGCCTTAAGCCCTGTCGTCATCACCGACTTAATCGATCTCACCGCCCGCTCCCTGAAAGAGCGATTCGGCATGCCATCCCCCCGCATCGCCGTGGCGGCCCTCAACCCCCATGCGGGAGAGGAGGGTCTCTTCGGAGACGAGGAGAGCCGGATTATCGCCCCGGCCATCGCAAAGGCCAGGCAGATGCACCCCGAGTGCACCATCAGCGATGCCCTGCCCCCCGATACGGTCTTTTTTAAAGCCAGCCAGGGATACTACGATGCCGTAATTTGCATGTACCATGACCAGGGTCTCATCCCCTTTAAAATGGTTCACTTCCACGACGGAGTGAACACCACCTTGGGCCTGCCCATCATCCGGACCTCCGTGGACCACGGCACCGCCTACGATATTGCGTGGCAAAACATCGCCTCAGAGAGCAGCCTTCTCTCGGCCATGGAGATGGCAGCCCTGCAAGCCAACAATCGTACCTGCAGGTGATCTGTCCCCTTTAAATACCCATCGGCCCCATCCCGTCTCCCTTAGGAGACGGGATTCCCGGAGAGGAGACCACCGGCCCGGTCTGTTCCCACGGAGATACCCCACCCCATCATCAGGAAACCATCACCATGGATCAACCCGAGATCACCATATCCGGCGCCCGGCAGCACAACCTTAAGAACATCAACGTCTCATTTCCCAAAAATTCCCTGGTGGTGGTGACAGGCCTTTCGGGGTCCGGTAAATCCTCCCTGGCCTTTGACACCCTCTACGCCGAGGGCCAGAGACGATATGTAGAGTCTCTCTCCACCTATGCCCGCCAATTTCTGGGCCAGATGGAGAAACCCGACGTGGACTTTATTGAAGGGCTCTCTCCGGCCATCGCCATCGAACAGAAGAGCGCCTCCCACAACCCCCGCTCCACCGTAGGCACCGTCACAGAGATCTACGACTTCTTAAGGCTCCTCTTCGCACGGGTGGGCACCCTCTACTGTCCGAAATGTGGCAAAGAGGTGGGGTTTCGCGCACTGGATGAGATCATTGACGAGGTCCTGGCCGAACCCACCGGCACCCGTGTCATCATCACGGCCCCCTTGCCCGCCATGGCACCCGATGCCGCTGCCGCCACCATCAAACGACTGCGACGAGAGGGGTACTCCAGAATTCGCGTGGGGTCCCACCTGCACGAACTCGATGATCTCCCCGAGACCTTTCGTCTGGCCGATACCCCCTTCGATGTCATCATCGACCGCCTCGTCATCAAAGAGGCGATGGAGAACCGGCTGGCCGATTCCCTGGAGCTGGCCGCCAAGACCGCCGATGGCAAGGCCGTCGTCGAGATCCTCGAGATGAACAGCCCGGACCTTCGCACGGCCATCACCTACGTGGAAGAGATCGGATGCCAGGAGTGTGGCATTATCCTGCCAGAATACACGCCGGCCTCATTCTCCTTTAACTCACCCCTTGGGGCCTGCGAGAGCTGTGGCGGCTTGGGGTCCACCGAGGCCCTGGATCCCCAGCTCATCGTTCCCGATCCCGACCTCTCCCTGCGCGAAGAGGCCGTGGCTCCGTGGGCGTCCCGAAGCTCGGTCCAGTTCGCTGAATTTTTAGATGCCCTGACCCACCACTACCACACCACCATCTACACCCCCTTTCGAGATCTCCCCAAAACCTTAAAAAAGGTGATCCTCTACGGCTCCGGCAAGGAGACCATCCCCTTCTACTTCGAAAAAAAGGGGCAGCGTGTCACCTACGAGACCCCCTTTGAAGGGGTGATCCCCACCCTTCGCAAGCGCCTCGCCGAAGCCACCACCGCGGCGACCAAGGAGGAGGTCAAACGGTTCATGACCCATCGCCCCTGCAGCCGATGCCAGGGCACACGCCTCAACGCATTGGCACGGGCCGTGCGCATCGGCCCCCTGTCCATCGCCGATATCGTCAGCCTGCCCATCAACAAAGCCCTGGCCACCCTTTCGGCCATCTCCTTCGAGGGAAAAACGGCCCCTGTGGCCGCCCCTATATTGAGAGAGCTGACCCACCGCCTCACCTTTCTCATGGACGTGGGTCTTGCCTACCTCACCCTATCCCGGAGTGCCGCCACCCTATCCGGAGGCGAGAGCCAGCGCATACGCCTGGCCACCCAGATCGGCTCCAAGCTCTCTGGGGTTCTCTATGTCCTCGACGAACCGAGCATCGGACTTCACCAGCGGGACAACAGACGCCTCATCGATACCCTTAAAAAAATTAGGGACTTAGGAAACACCGTCCTCGTCGTGGAGCATGACAGCGACACGATTTACGCCGCCGACCACCTCATCGACATGGGACCGGGAGCCGGCATGCGGGGGGGCGAGGTGATCTATTCGGGCCCCCCTTCCGGTATCACCGCCTGCGAGGCCTCCCTTACGGGCCTCTACTTCTCAGGTCGCCGCTGCATTACACCCCCGTCCCAGAGGCGGATCCAGGATAAAGGGGTGCTCACCCTCGTGGGGGCCTGTGCCAACAACTTAAAACAGGTGGATGTGGATTTCCCCTTAGGGACCCTAACCTGCATCACCGGGGTCTCCGGATCGGGAAAATCCTCCCTGGTACTCACCACCCTCAAACGGATCCTCTCCCAGAAACTGGCCGGCACCAAAGAGGTACCCGGCCCCTATACACGCCTCGAGGGGCTCTCCCTGGTAGACCGGGTCATCGGCATCGATCAATCCCCCATCGGCAAAACCCCCCGCTCCAACCCGGCCACCTACACCGGTATGTTCAATGCCATCCGGGATGTGTTTGCAAAGACAAAAGAGGCAAAGGAGAGAGGGTATAAGCAGGGACGCTTCAGCTTCAACATGAAGGGGGGACGCTGCGAGGCATGTCAAGGGGACGGTATTGTAAAGATCGAGATGCACTTCCTGCCCGATGTCTACGTCCCCTGCGATGTCTGCAGAGGAAAACGCTACAACCGCGACACCCTCGCCGTGCGATATCGAGGCAAAAACATTGCCGAGGTTCTCGACATGACTGTCAATCAGGCCGTTGAATTCTTCAAGAGCTATCCCGTCCTTCGTGGAAAACTGGAGACCCTCGTGGATGTGGGCATGGGGTACATCCACCTGGGTCAGCCCGCCACCACCCTATCCGGGGGAGAAGCCCAGCGCATCAAGCTGGCCAAGGAGCTCTCCAAGAGAGGCTCCGGCCACACCGTTTATATCCTGGATGAACCCACCACCGGACTCCACTTAGAAGATATCCGAAAACTCATGGTGGTGCTCAATCGCCTGGTGGACGCGGGAAATACCGTCATGATCATCGAGCATAATTTGGATGTAATCAAGTGTGCCGACCACATCATCGATCTGGGACCCGAAGGGGGAGAGGAGGGAGGATACATAGTGGCCATGGGTACTCCGGAAGAGGTGGCCGGAAATCCCGCATCCATGACCGGTTACTACCTAAAGGAGATCCTTCCCCAGACGCAAGGGGCAAGAGAGTAAAAAAGCCATCACCAGAAGGGCGACAGCTTAATCTTTTAAGGCCGAAGCAAAAATAAAATAGACGAAGGGCGATGCCTTCTAGGGTGAAAGCGACCAAGCCTCCGGCGGCCAGGGAATAAATCCCCTGGACCCCAAGCGAGTGGCCATGACGGGCCTTTGGCCCGTCATGGCCACTATTAAATCCTATTTGGCAACCGTTCCAAAAGGTTGGCCTCCAGCGGTGAGACATATAGCCACCGCTTACACTTTTCGCCTGCGTACCCTGGAGAGGAATCTCAGACGAGCCCTCCCCAAAGAGATCATATCTGCATGCCGGAGCCTCTCCGGCTCTTTTCCCACCACGGCCCCATTGAGCCTCGGCTTTAAAAAACCGGAGACGTGGTTAATATAGTATCCATCATCACGCCGGACCACCGTGGCCGCCCTCTTTCCCATGAGAAGGCCCGTCACGACAACCTCGTTGGAACGGGAACGCCCCATACGGGTGTAGCGGTTCTCCAGCAAAATACGCCCCGTTCCCCCTTTTTTAAAGAGAAGAATGGGAAAGGGGTCGCCCATCGTTTCCCCCCGCCCCCGTTGCCGGCCATTTTCCAGATCAGCCGTATCGATGACAGACGGATCAGCCCCTCGCCTCTCATCCGAAAAGACTAAGCGATACGCCCCCAGTGCCAGTGTATCCCCATCAGAGAGGGAGGCCTCCTCCACACGCACGCCGTTTACATACGTCCCCTTTTGACTACCAAGGTCTGATATAAGAGCCCCCTCCCCTTGAAAAACAAGGCGGGCATGAAAATCAGAGACGGCCGGGTCACCAATCCAGATATCATTATTATTATCTCGACCAATGGAGAGGACCTTCCCAGACTCCAGGGGGTAATGACGAATCACCACGCCTCGATATTCCAACATCAAAAATGGCATAGGGTAAGGCTCCTACAAAACAACAAAACCTCACCTCGACCAGCAGGTCAAGGTGAGGTCATGGATAAAAAAATAAAACCAGGGTCCCCATTTCCCATGGGGTCACTCATATTATGCGGGAGGGTATAAAAATCAAGGGTTATTCCACAGATGAGTCACACCACAAAAAAAGGGCCGAATCGTCAATACATCGATTCGGCCCTCATTTTATTTTTCAGCGCGCAAAGAGTCTCTCGTTATCCGAGGAGAGCTGCGATGGCTGCTGCCTGGGGGTGTGCGTAGATAAGGATCAGCGCAATAACCAGAGCATAAATACAAAGAGATTCGATCATGGCAAGACCGATAAGCATAGTAACAGTCACTTTACCGGAAGACTCAGGATTTCGGGCGATGCCTTCAACGGCAGCCTTAAGACCCATACCCTGGGCAATACCACAACCGAAGGCTGCGATGGCAATAGCAAGTGCTGCAGAAAAAGAGCTGACAACGAAGAACTGTAATGCTTCCATATTATTTCTCCTTCAAATATAAATGTATTGGTGTTCGGCTTCTTCCATTATCCCAATGTATAAGCCGCTTACCCGTAAAGAACGCCACACATCAATGTGCGTGTTCCAAAGACCCCTGAAAATAAATGATCGACAGGAGGAAAAACACAAACGCTTGAACGAAGGCCACAAAGACACCCAGTGCCATAATGGGCAGAGGGGCAAAGTAGAGGCCAGCGAGCATAAAAAGAATTCCCAGAACCAACTCGTGCCCCATCATGTTACCGAAGAGACGGAAGGAGAGGGAGAGAACCCTGGCCATGTGCCCAATAATTTCAATGGGCATGATCAGAGGTGCCATCCACCAGACAGGCCCCATAAAGTGCTTCACATACTTAACACCATGGTACTTCACGCCGATATAATGGGTAAAAAAGAAGACCACCAGAGCGCAGGCGCCCGTGGTGTTCAACGTGGCGGTGGGGGGAAAGAAACCCGGCACCATTCCGATGAGGTTTGATACAAAAATAAAAATAAAAATAGTGGCTGCAAGAGGAGTAAACCAACGCCCGGCTTCCCCCACTGTCTCCACAAGAAAATCTTCCAAGCCGCCAATAACAACTTCAAAGAAATTCTGCCCCTTGGTAGGAATCAAAGAGGGCCGCTTGGCCGCCAAAAATCCAGATCCAACAAGCAGAAGCATCACCAACCAAGTATAGATCACGTGGGGATACTTGTGAGCAAAATGGTAGAGTGTCCCGTTGACATTAAAAAAATCAACCAGAAACAAAAAGGGATGTTCCATACTTTACACCGCCTCCTTAAAGATGAGTTTCATCAGTTCGCACACAGTGGCCAGGGTCACACTCATCACAACTACAGAGAGTCCGAGAATGAGTCCCAAAGGATCCACGAGGCGCTTAGAAATAAGAAGAAAAATTATAACCGCACTTATCAAAAGCCTGACATAGTACTTTGCCAGGATCACATGTCCGGTAGAAAGCTGCTTCGGCCGTAACCCCTTTTCCAGGGTACGGGCAAGGAGATGGAAATTAATGGTAACGATCAAGCCACCACAGGTCAGCCCCATGGCCACATCGGCAGGAAGAAAGGTGGGCCCCAGAACAGCCGCCAGGGCAAGAATCACCCAGTTGGCCCGGGTTACAAACCCCAAAATTCGTCGCTGCATAATCATTACCCACACACTCCTTATTGCCTAAATCTTTTTGCTTCTATTAATCGCCAGAAGAAGATTCCGAAATGCAGCTGCGATTCCAAAACCGAGGAAAATAAACATAAAGACCGGTGCCGTTTCAAAAACCGTATCTAGAAAAATTCCAAATCCGACACCCACCACTATAGAGATGGCGACCTGAAGACCCAGACTGCTGTAATAAGACATCTCCTTGAGTATTCCGGCCAGCTCTTTGTTCATGCCCCCCCTTTTTTTCATCCCTTGCAAAAAGACTCTCGCAAGTCAATATAACTCCAAGTCACCTACCATGCGTATTGCTGAAAGTCAATCCTAAAGAGCACTGAATATCGTGCACCCTAAAGACTTATCAATGCAAAATATGAGATATTTATGACACATCCATCCTCCCAAACCCCAGAGTTAAAAACCGTCCTGCCATATCCATCACAATTCTTCAATAAGCAGTAAGAATCAAATGCATTCCACTTTCCCACAGCTGGAGTCTCCCCCCACCTCTCCCACAATGACGGCCTCTACCCCACAGTCCCGCATAGTCATCAGAGCCTCTCGGGACTCATGGGCAGGCAGGGCCACGAGAAGCCCTCCGGAGGTCTGGGGATCAAAGATAAGATCGCCATGCTCCCGAGAGACAGACGGATAGACCTCCACCGATGCACCACAAAATTCACGGTTGCGGTACACCCCGGCGGGAAGCAAGCCCATATTGGCGTAGCCAAGAGCCCCTTCCATCACCGGCAGGGAAGATGCCGAAATCACAAGCCTCTTTTTCGCTCCGCGGGCCATCTCAAGGAGGTGCCCGGCAAAACCAAAACCGGTGATATCGGTACAGGCCGTGGGGTGAAAACGAGACAGGGCATCGGCAGCCCATTTATTGAGCGTTGCACACACCCGGACCAGAGTCTTGGCCGCCTCATCGCCGGCCACGCCCCCCTTGATGGCCGTGGATAGAATCCCACTGCCCAGGGGTTTGGTGAGAATCAGAACATCGCCCCGACCGGCCCCCCCATTGGTGAGTATACGAGAGGGGTGCACCGTCCCCGTAACGGAGAGACCGTATTTAAACTCGTTGTCATCCACACTATGCCCCCCGACGAGACAGGCACCGGACTCATGAATCGTATCGAGGCCTCCGGCCAGGGTCTCAGAGAGAACCGATTCCGGCAGCCTCTCCGTGGGAAAACAGACAATATTCATCGCCGTTATGGGATGCCCCCCCATGGCGTAGACATCACTCAAGGCATTGGCCGCCGCAATGCGGCCAAAATCATAGGGACTGTCGGTGACCGGTGTCAAAAAATCCAGGGTCTGGATCAACGCCATATCCTCGCTGATCTGATACACCCCGGCATCATCGGCCCCTTCCACCCCCACGAGAAGTTCGGGAGGACGCCTGATCTTTAAACCCTTTACCACGCGATCCAGTACCACTGGATCCACCTTCGCCGCTCAGCCCGCCGCTCTGACCGTCTCGGTCAGGCGTACATTCTCCAATTTATCCGTCATATCTCTCTCCATATTTATCAGACCCTGATAGATCGGGCATCGAAGACCGGACCATCGATACATACATGTTTGTAAGGCGCATCGGAGCTACTTGACTCCACCACACACCCCATACACGCCCCCATGCCACAGGCCATAACGGTCTCCAGGGAGAGCTCACACAATGCCGGATGCCCATGCATCATCCCGGCAATGCCCACCAGCATGGGATGGGGACCACAGGCATATACTTTTGCAGGGTTTTTCTCCTCCAAAAGCCGGGCCATAGGCTCTGTAATACGCCCTTTTTCTCCATAGGAGCCATCGTCGGTGGTCACCACCACAGGAAAACCTAAGGCCGAAAAGGCGGCCTCAGAAAGAGCATCCTCCCGGGTCCGCCCCCCGATAAAGACCGTATGATTCGACGGATTGGCTCCAGCGGACACCATACGCTTGGCGAGAAGGAGCATAGGGGCAATCCCTATGCCGCCCCCTGCAAGGAAGGTAGACTCGCCCGGGGCGGGCTCGGTAAAGCTATTGCCCAAAGGCCCCAGGAGACTTAAGGAGTCTCCGGCCGTCATCTCACCATACACCCGGGTATTAGGCCCCACCACTTTATACAGAAGCTCGACGATGGTTTTTCCATCGTTTGTAGTCACATCATGGATGGAGAAGGGGCGCCGCAGGAGAGTGCCCCCTTTTTCGGCCTTGAGCATAACAAATTGCCCCGGCAGGGCACGGGTGTAGCGATCCGGTGCATCGAGACCCATATGGTAATATCCATGACTCACTTCCCGGTTCCAGAGTATAGTGCAACTGCTTAGTTTCATCGTTCTTTTCCATTCATCTTCGAATAGTGATTTAAGAGACAATCGACCCGATGCCGATGACGGTGGCCATCCGGCCGGTTGTATGGTTACGTCGGTACGAAAAATAGTGGTCATCATCGCATTGGGTGCAGTACTGGGCCGCCCCAATATTTCCAGCGGAGAGGCCGGCATCGCAGAGCTGATCCCGGCTGATGGCCCAGAAATCAAAATGATCAAAACCCACCCGATGGGTATAAAATGATTCGGGAAGCTCTTTTTTATAGTTCACAAACTCCGCACAACAGGGCCCCAGCGAGGGGCCAATACCCGCCAGAAGATCCTCGGCGCGACACCCAAACCGCTGGATCATCACCGAGACTGTCCGGGGAATAACCCCCGCCACACTCCCCCGCCACCCAGCATGGACATTGGCCACCACTTTTTTTACAGGATCCACCAGAAGTACGGCCTGACAATCGGCAGTGAGAATGGTGAGCATGGCACCGGGGCGGTCCGTCACCAGGGCGTCGGCCTCCACCGCCCCCATCTCCGGTCCGGTATAAACATAAACGGTGGTGCCATGCACCTGGGAGGCCACCACGAGGGTCTCTCCGGCGCTTTCAGCCAGAATAGCCTCTCGGTTGGCGGCTACCGCAACGGCCGTATCACCGGTGGAGAGGCCCGTATTCAGGCCCTCATAGGGGGCTATACTCACCCCACCCTTACGGGTGAAACATCCGTGAAAAAGCCACGGAATAGCGGAAAAAGAGGAAAAACAATCATACACCAGCCCCCCCGAACGAATCCGTTCCATACACACCTCCCACCTAAGGAATTTAAGTTCATACCCCTTCGATCAATTGCCTGCTGTAACACATGGGCCGTCGTTCTTCAAGACAGGGGAGTTGAGCCCTAAAAGTCGTCAAGCACTCTGCATCCATGGAGGCCACCCCCTCGCCATCGGCACCTCCCGCATGGGTCAATACCTCTCCCAGGGGAGAGATCACCTGAGAATTTCCCCCATGCACCAGGCTGCCGGAACGCCCCACACGGTTAACGCCCACAACATAACACTGATTTTCGATGGCCCGGGCCTTCAAAAGCGTCTCCCAGTGGGTATTTCGCGATGCCGGCCACTGGGCGGAGACCACGAGAATTTCCGCCCCATGAAGGGCCAGCCCCCGGGCCAGTTCGGGAAATCGGAGATCATAACAGATCATCAGCCCGAGCTTTCCCACGGAGGTATCGGCCACCACCATCGTCTCCCCGGCTTCGAAATGATCATCCTCACCCGTGGGGGTAAAAAGGTGCATCTTTCGATACCGCCCCTTGATCTCACCGTCTATGTCCACCACATAAAGGGTGTTCACCACCCCCGTCCCCTTCACCACCTCGGGAAGAGAGCCGGCCACAACCATCCGCTCCCGGGCGGCAAAGATACGAAGACGGGTCAAAATTTCGGGACTCTTCTTGGCATGATCAAGAAGGTGGGCGGTATCGAACCCGCAACTCCACATCTCCGGAAGAACCGCCAGATGACACCCCGCATGGGAGAGACGCATCAGCCCCTGAAAACCCCGGGTAAGATTGGTTTCAAGATCTCCTTCCACGACATCACACTGTACAACCCCCACCACCACAGATGCATTCATGTTGACTCTCTCCCTCCCAATAATCTCCGATCTTTAAAAAAACGCCCGTTTATGGCCAAGGTGGGCTTGAAAAGCAAGCCGCCGGAAGCCAGGGAAAAATTTTACCTAAGCGGCGTTACCGCCCCTGGACCCCAAGTTAGTGACCAGGAGGGGCCTTTGGCCCGTCATGGTCACTATTAAAGCGTGTTTGGCAAGCCCGATCTTTTAAATCAGGCAAAAGGGTGGCTCCCGGCAGGGCCAACCGAGGCAAACTTTCGCCCCATGGCCTTCGGTGGCCAGACAATTTTTTACCGAAGCGGCGTTGCCACCTCTGGACCCCAAGTGACTGCATGGGAAGCGCCCCAACACCACCTTAACTATACGGGCATATCCCGCCGGGAGAAGACCAGGGCCGAAACAGATCGAGCCCCCCGCCGCTTCAATAGAGCCGCACAGGCCCCCAGGGTGGAGCCGGTGGTAAGCACATCATCCACGAGAAGGATACGCTTGCCCCTCACCGCCTTTCCCCGCCCCAGTTCGAAGGCACCCACCACATTCTTCAGACGCCCTTTCCGGGTAAGGCCCGCCTGGGAAGAGGTGGCCCTCTTACGACGAAGCAGCCGATGATCGACCTGGAGCCCTGCCTCGGCCTCAAAGGGACTAAGGAGCAAGGATACCTGATTAAATCCGCGATGCCGAAGCCGTTTGGTGTGCAAGGGGACCGGCACCACAAGATCAATATCCCACCTTTTCTCATCCACGTCGAGATGAGTCATGACGGCCCGGGCAAAAAGAAGGCGCCCTATGGGGGGCGCCAATGCTCGCTTATCTCGATACTTTAAGGCCCTGACAGCCATGGCAGGCCCGCCTTCATGGAGAAAAAGGGCGGTGATCCGGTCCAGGGGACGACCTGGATCCATACAGGCACCACATAGGCATGCATCCAGGACCACCCCCGGTAAGGGGATCCCACACGCCCTGCATCGCTGCCCTGAAGGCTCCTGGACCCCGTCCCGACAGAGGGCACACATCACGGGAGAGAGCGCCCCATGAAAATGGTCCACCAGACCACGCCCAGGGGTCATAGGGTCGGGGCATCCCGGCCAGGCGAGCAGTACCCCGCATACCCGGCACCGGGGCGGAAAAATCAGATGCCGCACAATACGCCCAAAAGCCAAAAGCCACCGACCGATCATCATCGTCCCCCGTGCCACGGCTCTCCACAGAGCCCCTTCGGCAACACACCGTAACGCCGGATACAAAGTGTTGTCATCCCGTCCTCAAAGATAATCACTATTCGGCTCCCTTCCGGGAGCCACGCTTTTGCCATAGTTTTGTAAAGCAAGGCGTGACAAACAGGTCGTCTACAATTGTTCTTAAACGAATTTTATCTTAAAAGCAGATTCGCTTTCGAGGTGGCTCACCTCGCCGCCGGAGGCCGTGCGGTGAAAGTTTAGCCTCGGTTGGCCCTGCCGGGAGCCAACCTTTTGAAAAGGTTGGCAAACAAGCTTTTATTGTAATAGTGACGGACCTTTGGTCCGTCACTATTACAAACCTGGGGTCCAGGGGATCTATTCCCTAGCCGCCGAAGGCCCTTTTTCTGGTCATTTTGACCATAGAAGGCACGTTTTTGACGAACGTTGGCCATAGGGGGCATTTTTTTGGGCTGAATAGTTACAAATTATTTTCCGCCATCACCCCTCTGGCGCACCACCTCGTACATCACAAGAGAGGCGGCCACCGAGGCATTTAATGAGTCCACCACCCCTTTAAGAGGAATGGAGACAATAAAATCACACCCCTTCTTCACCAGGGGCCGAATACCCTTTCCTTCACTCCCCACAACGATCCCCAGGGGACCCTTGAAGTCGCCTCCGAAAAGAGAGCACTCTCCATCGGCATCCAAGCCCGCAATCCAGAGGCCACCCTCCTTGAGGGTTTCCATAGCCTTGGCAAGGTTTGTCACCACGGCCACCGGCATATGTTCCAAGGCCCCGGCCGAAGCCTTGGAGACAAGGCCGGTGAGCTGGGCCGAGCGATCCTTGGGTACCACAACCCCATGGGCTCCGGCACAGTGGGCCGTCCGTACGATGGCCCCTAAATTTCGAGGATCTTCGATACTGTCCAGCAAGACAATAAAGGGTTCCTCCCCGCGTTTCTGGGCTAGCTGGAGCAAATCTTCGGGAGCCATACCCGGCAAGGCGCCGGCATGGAGGGCCGCCCCTTGATGATGATCGGTGCCGCAAAGATCTCCCAAGGCCTCACCATCCATGCGTGTAACGGGTATCCCCTTCTCCCGGGCAAGGGTTTCAAGGGCATCCATCCGGTGGTCCCGCCTTCCTGTGACCAGGAGCAGCTCTCGGATCTGCCGCCTCTGAGCCTTAAGGGCCTCCATGACAGGGTTAATACCATACACCATATCGGCGGTGGGCTTGGGCCTTTGGGGTTTCTTCGTCGATCGTGGGGGTCTTGTCGGTTTCATCAAGAGATCCCCCCTTCACGGCACTCTTTCACGACCGCCACGAGGACTGCCACGGCCTCATTTAACTCGTCATTAACAATCACATGCGCATAAAATGAGCGCTGGGCCATCTCCCCTGCCGCATTTTCCATCCGTTTTTCGATGGTTTCACGGCTATCGGTGCCCCTCTTCTCCAGGCGCGCCCGAAGCTCTGCCTCCGATGGGGGCATAATAAAGAGGGTCACACATGAGGGGACGGCCGCACACATCTGGCGCGCTCCCTGCACATCGATATCCAAAAGGACATCCACACCCTTGGAAACACTCGCCTCCAGTGTCTCTAAGGAGGTGCCGTAATAATTTCCGTGCACCTCGGCCCACTCGGCCATGAGGCCTTGGGCGATGCGCGATTCAAACCCTTCACGGCTGATAAAGTGATAATCCACCCCGGGGACCTCGCCTTCCCGAGGCGCCCGGGTGGTGTGAGAGATCGAGTAGGTAATATCGGGATAGACCTTTAAAAGCTCTCGACATAAAGTCGATTTACCGGCACCCGAAGGGGCCGATACAATATAGATAGTGCCTCGTCGTTTCAAAATATCTCCTAGCGTGGCTTACTCAGCCTTATCCGCTTTTTCCGCCTTATCGGCCTTCTCATCCTTGCCCCCATCGCGTAACTGCGCATATCGCTGGGAGATGGTCTCTGCCTGGATGGCTGAAAGGATCACATGGTTACTGTCCATCACAATAATGGAGCGGGTGCGTCTGCCATGGGTGGCGTCCACAAGCCGCTTCTCATCCTTGGCATCGTCTTTCAACCGCTTCATGGGAGCCGAGTTGGGTGAGACGATGGCGATGATACGCTCCGCCACCACACTGCTTCCAAAGCCGATATTTAATAATGCCTGCTGTTCCATAATCATATCCAAAGGGTAAAAGGGTAGGAAGCATGCCTCCGGCGATACGGTAAACCACTTCGAGATCCGAAGAACCGCCAGAGACAATTTTAGATGCACATCAAAGGTATGGGCCCCATATAAAAACGGGCATATAGGGCCAATACGGCCCTTTATTTATACATTCACCGGTAACTATTCAGCACCTAAAAAAAGCCTCCGGCGCTCCAGGGACTTTTTGTCCTAAGCGGCTTTGCAGGCCCTGGACCTCAAGATTAAAAATAATCAGTGTCTTCGACATCTTACATCTTCTTAAAAGAAAATTTTTGCGAAGCTTTTTGAAAAAAAACGCCGGAGGCATCGCTGAATAGTTACATTCACCGCAAGAGAGGCCCACTAAAAATGGGCCCATCTCAAAGGGAACCCAAAACACCTACTCGATATTTTGAACCTGCTCACGCATCTTTTCGAGCTCAGATTTCACGGCGACAATGATATGGGAGATCTCTGCCTTACCGATCTTGGATCCCATGGTATTGAACTCCCGATTGAACTCCTGGAGTAGAAAGTTGAGCTTTCGCCCCGCCTCCGCCTCCCCGTCCATGATGGCCCGGAACTGAACGATATGGCATCGTGCCCGCGTGATCTCTTCGGAGATATCACTTCGATCGGCCAGAAGAGCGGCCTCCTGGGCAATACGCCCCTCGTCTACCTCCACGGCTCCCCCGCAAAGGGTGGCGATGCGGTCTAAGAGACGCTCATGATAGATGGCGGGAAGGGCCCCAGCGCCCTCTTCAATGATACCGAGAGATTTTTCCACGCTGTCCAGGCGTTCATTTAAATCGCCGGCAAGAAAATCACCCTCTTTGGCACGCATGATAGAGAGACCCTCCAGGGCCTCCAGCAGGCATGCCTCCGCCACCTCCCAGTGATGATCGAAATCGGTTTCGATCTCTTTGGGCACCACCAAACCGTTCATATGAAGCAACTGGTCCAGACTGATCTCGGCCGTCACCCCGGCCGCCTCGGCCACATCTTTCAATGCCGTGGCATAGGCACTGGCCTTGGCCGTGTCGGCCTGGTAGGCGATGGCCTCATCGGCCTCGTTTCGGATCATCACACGGGCCTCCACCCGGCCACGTGCAAGACGTGCGGCAATGATACCTCGGATCTTCTCTTCAAAGCGGGAGTACCCATGGGGAACCTTGATATTGGTATCCAAAAACCGGCTGTTGTAACTGCGAATTTCCACTTCGGCGGTGACGCTACCATCCATCTTATCGGCCCGCGCATAGGCGGTCATACTTTTTACCATTTTAAAAATCTCTCTTCTTTTATATGAAATGAGGGGCCTAATTAAAAAAAGAGGGGTACCCATCTCCAAATTTATGCACGCACATAAAAAGCCCGCCGTGGGCGAGGGGTGTATACCGCATAAAAAGAGTGCTCTTTTTTAAAAAAGCCCCCATATTTCAGGGTTTTTTTGTATCTAGGAATCACCGATCTTCGAAAGGCGCAGGGAGACACTATAGCGCCTTCGCACATCGGTTAAAAAATGGATCATCGACGAGGCGGTATAATCAGGAAAGGTCCATGGCAGGGGATGAAAGGCACCCGCACTGTAGACCAGGGTCAGGTCTGCGTAGATCCCCTGGCCAAGATATATTTTATGGGTAAAATCCTTGGCCGATGCCAGAATAAACCGGGAGAGAACGAGGAGCCCGGGGTCGAGATTCACCCGTCGAAGGGCGCCTACCCGAGCCCCATCTTCCAGGGCGTTGGTCCAGAGCTTGATATCGCCTAAGGTCTCTTGACCCAAGAGCCGGGAAAAGGAGACCATTCTCCGGAAAAGAGGCCCCCCCATCTCTTTCTCATAATACGAGGTGGGACTAAAGGGCATCCAAGGACTCACCATGTCCACGGGGCCGAATCGCTCCACCAGTTCTGCCACAACCTCGGACAAGAGCCCCTTATCCTCGGTAAGCACACCAATGACCAGTTTTGCCGGTACTGCCTCTGTCGGCTGCATCGCCTACACCAAGGGCTTGGCCTCTTCGGCCAGCATCACGGGGATGCCCTCCCTAATCTCATAGATGAGCTTGCAGGCAGCACACACCAACCCGGTGCCAGACACGTCAAGGGTCACCTCACCTTTGCATTGGGGGCAGGCCAGAATATCAATCAGTTCCTGAGAAATTGTCATGGTGAGTTCCAATTTATTTTTAAAGCCTTACCGGGTATCTTCATCGATACACGTCTAGGCCGGGTTCACATCAGAGCCCCAACACTATCATTTTCATGGGGCGGCTCCGGGTGGGCCTCCATAGAAAAGCCGTACCCGATTACACCTTGCTTTTTCTGCAAATATTTATCTATATCAGATGGACAGGACCCATGCAATTCCCATTTAAAATTGACACCCCCCGCTACTTTTCCTATCATTGTATGTTTGTGGCCCCTCTTCATAAAAGAGATCATCGGGTAAAATGGAGGGTCACTTTTTTTTAAAGCCCATAAGAAGCCTTCCAGCCGCGCTGGTGGGCCCCTCTAAAAAAAGGGTGAGAGGTCTCTATTTTTTTTAAAAGCCCACCATACATTCATATATAGATGCATCCCATCTTCACCGTCCGGAGCCACCATACCATGACCACCCTCCGATTCTCCACCACCGATCTTCTCCTCCGGGCCTACGATCTTCTCTGGAAGGTCATTGCCCCCCTGTCCCGAAACCACAGACGACTCAAAGAGGGATACGACCAGCGTATCTTAACGCGGCATCCGCTGCCCGCATCCACCATCTGGATTCACGCGGCATCGGCCGGAGAGGCCTACATCGCCACCGAACTGGCCCGGGCCTTACATGGTCCCCAAGCCCCGTCCATCCTCATATCCACCCATACGAGACAAGGCCTGGAGGTGCTTAAAAAAAACCAGGCACCTCATACAATCAACCGCTACACCCCCTTCGATGCGCCCCGACTCATGGAGAGAGCCTTTACCCAGGTCGCCCCCCGACTCCTCGTCCTCATCGAGCTGGAGCTCTGGCCAGGCATGCTCGCCACCGCAAAAAAAAGGGGGGTCCCTATTGCCGTCGTCAACGGGCGACTCACCCCATCAAGCTTCAAGGGATACGCAAGGGCTCGAAGACTCCTGGCACCCCTGGCCCCCGACTTCATCTCGGCCATATCCGCCGATGATGCCTCCAGGCTGGCCGATCTCTTCCCCAAGAGCCCCCTTGTCATCACGTCCAACATCAAGTTTGACCGCATCCCGGCCTCGATGGCCTCGAAAAAAAATACGCCGCCCCTTATCGGTGCCGAGACACGCACCATCTACCTTCTCGCCTCCGTGCGGGAAGAGGAGGAGGAGGCGGTACTGGAGATGGCCGAAGCGATCCTGGCACGGGACAGAGAGGCCCTCATCGCCTGGTTCCCCCGTCACATGGAGAGGGTCGCCCCCCTCTGCAGGATACTGGCAGATAAAAAAATAGCCCACCAGAGACGATCCCAGAACCGCACCATAGACACAACTCTCTCCCTCATCGTCTGGGACCAATTCGGTGAGATGGGCGAAGCCTTTGCCCAGGCAGATGCCGCCTTCGTGGGGGGGAGCTTCGCCCCTTTAGGGGGACAAAATATGCTGGAACCCCTCGCCTCGGGGCTGATTCCCGTCATGGGCCCCTCCTACAGCAACTTCTCATGGGTGGGGGATGATCTAAAAAAAGCGGGACTGCTCATCCTCTGCGACACCCCCTCCTCGGCGGCCACGCACCTAATGCGTCTGGCCGCGAAAAGGGGCGATAGAGACGAGATTTTCCAGCTATTTCAGCGATGCATCGAGTCCCACCGCGGCGGCACCAAAAAAATCCGTAATCACCTCATCCGCCTCCTTAAAGGATAGACAGCGCCACGCGGAGTCATCTCAGGCCCTAATGCATAAGGTAAGGGTCCTACTCAAAAATAAAATATACAAAAAACGATGCCTTCTATGGTCAAAGTGACCAGAAAAAAGGCCTCCGGCGGCCAGGGAATAGATCCCCTGGACCCCAGATTTGTAATGGTGACGGACCAAAGGTCCATCACCATTACAATAAAAGTTTGTTTGGCAAGCCCGACCTTTCAAATCAGGCAAAAGCTTGGCTCCCGGCAGGGCCGCTGAAGGCTAAACTTTCACCGCACGGCCTCCAGCGGCAAGGTAAGCCACATTGAAAGCGGGTTGCCGCAGTGCTTTAACCTGCTCCTCAGGCCAAATCACAGCAGCATTTTTCTTAAACGTGGGCATCTATTTTTTGCCAAACGCCTCACATCAAACTTCACCCACCCGTTTATGGGTGGTATAAAAACGCATGAATACTCGTTTCCATTAACTTCTCAAACCGAGACCTCATCCTATGACCTCATCTACCCCCTGTATCGGTATCATCCCGGCACGTTTCGCCTCCTCCCGATTCCCCGGAAAACCCCTGGCCCTCATCTGCGGTAAGCCGATGTTTCAGCACGTCTATGAACGGGCCAGTAGCTGCCCTGATATCACCCAAGTGATCCTTGCCACCGATGATAGCCGCATCGAAGAGGCGGCCAAAGCCCTGGGCATCCCCGTGGTTATGACCGCCACCCATCATCCCAGCGGCACCGATAGGGTCCTGGAGGCGGCGCGGGCCATATCGGCCCCGGATCATGCCATTATCGTCAACATACAAGGGGATGAGCCGGCCTTAGCCCCTGGGATGCTCACCGAACTCACCGCCCCCTTCCTCACCGACCCCTCGGTTCAGGTCACCACCCTGGCCACCGCCATCCCCATCGAGGAGGCCCAGAATCCCAACAGGGTAAAGGTGGTCTTGGATAAAAATAACCGTGCCCTCTACTTCTCCCGGGCCCCCATTCCTTACCCACGGGATGAGACCTTTAACGGGTACCTGGGCCACGTAGGGCTCTACGCCTTCCGCATGAAGGTCCTGGAGAGATTCTCAACACTTGCCGAAGGCGCGCTGGAGGGGGTGGAGAAGCTGGAACAGCTGAGACTCCTCGAAAACGGCATCTCGATCCATGTGGGGATCACCACCCATGAGAGCTTCGGGGTGGATCACCCGGATGATATCGCCCGGATGGAAACATACCTTCATAATCAGGGGTAGAGACCGAGGCAAAAAACACCCTCCCCGCTTACCCCATAGATGCCAAGGATTTTTCCAAAACCAAGGGCCCGGTCATCTCGTAACCGTGCCCTTTAAAAACCCTACGCATCCCGAATAAAACCTATACATTCGATAAAGGTTGTTATGAAATTTAACATACCCATTCTTATGTACCACCAGATTCGAGATATAAAGGAGAAAGAGCACCTGAGCAGCCTGGCCGTATCCCCAGGCAGTTTTCGGCGCCAGATGAAGATGTTAAATTTAATGGGGTATAAGGGGGTGTCGCTCACAGAACTGGCCCCCTATCTCTCGGGGGAAAAGCGGAAAAAAGTGGCGGGAATTACCTTCGATGACGGCTACCTCAACAACCTAACCCATGCCCTCCCCGTATTGGACCAGTTAGACTTTACGGCCACCTGCTATATCGTCACAGAGCGCATGGGAAAGACAAATGACTGGAATCTTCGGCTCTCCCAGCAGCCCCTCATGACCAAGGAGCAGATCCACGAGTGGATTAATTCCGGCATGGAGATCGGCTCCCACACCCTCACCCATGTCAAGCTCGGAGAGGTTGATGCCGCCACCGCAGAGCATGAAATCGTCGATTCAAAAAATGGGCTCGAGGATATATTCGGAACCTCGGTCCACCATTTTTGTTACCCCTTCGGAAGCGTCAACGATCATGCCATGAAAACGGCTCAAAAAGCAGGATACATAACGGCCGTCACCACGGAAAGATCCCGGTGTACGGATCATGAGGACCTGTTCAGGCTTCCACGGGTTGTGGTGGCCAGACAGACACTGCCCCATCTCTTCTGGATGAAAATAGCCACCGGCTATGAAGATAAAAAGAGAAAAAGATAGGAAGAGCGCCCTTTCCGGAAAAAATTTTCCGGGCCCAACAAAAAAAGGCGGGAAAACATATTTTCCCGCCTTTACGCCGCCTACTTTCCCTGCTTTTTTGTAACCATTCAGCCGACACCTCCGGCAGCCCTTCCAGGGGCCAAACTTTTGGAACGGTTGCCAAACAAATTTTTATAGTGACCGTAACGGACCAGCGATTCGTTACGGTCACACACTTGGGGTCCAGGGGATTTATTCCCTGGCCGCCGGAGGCTCAGTTTTTAAGCCCACTTTAACCATAGAAAACCATGCGGCGAAAGCTTACCTCTGGAGGCCCTTTTTCTGGTTAATGTCACCATAGGAAGCCATTTTTTTTAAAATTCCCCCATCACCTCACGGTAGAGGGACCTGTTTTTTTCCACGGTGGCCTCGATGGAGAAATTTTTCACCGAAGCAAAAGCCCCCTTACCTAAAGTGTCTCTCAGAGAGGGGTCATCGAGGAGGCGGGAGAGCTTGGACGCAAAATCGCCGGAATTCTGGCTCTCTGCCAGGAGCCCGCTCACGCCGTCTTCGATAATCTCTGGAATCCCACCCACCCGGGAGGCCACCACCGGTAGCCCCAGAGACTGGGCATCGAGAATGGAGGTTCCCAACCCCTCCATATGAGAGGCCAGAACAAAGATATCGAAGATATGGAGGAAGGCCCCCACATCCCTTCGGAATCCCATGAAACGAAAACGATCCCCCAGCTTTAGATCGCGGGCCTGACTGCGAAGTCTCTCCCCGTCACATCCCTCACCCAGAGCACAAAAAGTCACCTTATCATGGTTCTTTAATACCGTCGCCGCCGCCTCAAGGAGTGTGGGATACCCCTTTTCGGCCGTTAAGGCGGCCACCATACCGATGATCAGATGGTCCTTAGGGATCCCTAAGCCGTGCCGAAAATTCTCCCCGGGCCTCTCTCGGGCCAGTCGATGAATATCCACCCCACTGTAAATAGTGGTAATACGCTGGGGGGAGATACCATCGGCCACCATCACCTTGGCAATCGCATCGGAAATGGCCACATGACGGGTGATACGGGGTGAGGTGTACTTATACCGACTGAGGCCATGTTTGCGGATGGGTCGCGCCACCCGCCTCACGCCGATTAACTTCAACTCTCTATTAAAAAGAGAGGCCCAAAGCCCCAAGGCCACGGCATGGGCCGAGTGAAGGTGCAGAATCGAGACCCCCCGCTCCCGGGCCGCCCGGGCGATCTGCCATCCGGCGAAAAAATCCCCCTCATTTCTCATGGTAATGGAAAGATGGGGCAATCCCTTGGATTTTAGATAGGCTTCAAAGGGCGCCCCGGGCCGACAGATCACCCAGCTTGGCACCCCTTGGGCCACGAGCCCTTCGTGGAGGTAAGCCACCTGCTGCTGCCCTCCACGCCAGCTCTTCTCGGGGTCGATATGAAACACCCCGGGGGCTTTAATCGTCATGGAGGCCCCCCTTATGAATCAGCTCCCAGAGCCGGAGGTACTTAAGGGTCACCCCAAAAGAGGAGACCACGGCGAGGAGAAACCCCTCTTTCCCATCGAGAAATCCCAGTTTTAAAAGATACATCTTGATAAATTTTACCACCCCCCGCAGACAGGCAAAGAGAAGACTCACCGTTTTCCCCTTATCCATAAGCTGACGTGCCCCCAAGGCCGAATAGGACTCCATTTTTGCAAGGTGGGTAGAAAGGGTGGGAAAGGTGTAGTGCAGCATGGGGCTCTTGATGACTCCGGGCGTGGATGCCATCTCCACCGACTCGTGGACGATCTTCTCATTAAATCGTCCATGGCCCTTGTGAAATAAGCGTAAGGGGGCATCGCTGCGCCACCCTGAAAAACGGATGGGGCGCCCCAGGTAGTAGGAGCGCCGGGAGATGCGATACCCCATCTTTCGGGGTGAGTTCAGAACGGACTCGATCTCACCCCGCAGAGGCTCGGTGACCACCTCGTCGGCATCAATGGAGAGGACCCAGTCATGGGTCGCCGCATCCACGGCCCGCTGCTTGGTCTTCCCGAAGCCGAGCCAGGAGGTCTCACGGACCGTGACGCCATGTTCACGGGCAATCTCAAGGGTTCGGTCGGTGGAGCCCGAATCCATCACCACCACCTCGTCGGCCCAGGCCAGAGAGCCTAAGCACCGCCCGATATTCGCCTCTTCATCCTTGGTGATGATAACCACACTGAGGAGATTCTTCATCGTTTCAACAGTATATAGTTTTTGGACTCGGCGATGGGCATACCGCCCAGAAGCCGCTGCTCCACGAAGGTTAAAATCCGGTACTTCCACCGTTCATGCTTGTGTTTTTCTCGATCCAAAACCCCAGTCCCCGTCTCGTAGAGTTTATCCTTCCAGTCATGGGCGGCTATTTTTTCCGCCATCACATGGGGATGGCTCTTCGTGTATCTTTGTGTCAAAGACAAAGGGCCATAGTCAAAATCCCGGGGGGCCCCCGAAAAGATACGATCACTCGTGGACTGCCCCACATGGTTGGCGGCAATATAGCGATTCTTCATCTGCATGGTGTGGGGGGGCCTCACCCAGCCGTAGTGAAAGATGCGCGCATGGGCCTTGACACACCTCAATTTTTTTGTTCCCTCTTTTTTCCGGTAACTAACGCCGTCGAAATCGGGAAGACGCCGAAAGGACTGTGCCGAGGCAAAGGAGTGGATCTCGGGATCATTTCGCACCATCCTCACCTCATTTTTATACCAGCCGTGGGAGAGGTGATAGTGGTCGTAATCCCCCCAAAAGTGATAGTAGTCAAAAACCATGCCATCCACCTCTGTATCGTGAAGAAGCTCCTCGCATCGCCTCTTGAGTATGGGCAGATCCTCTTCATGGAGCACCTCGTCCCCTTGCAGGTAGAGCAACCAATCTCCCGAACACGCCTCCCGGGCGATATCGGTCTGATGGGCATGTTCGGTGCCATTGGGGAAGGCCTCCAGATCCCATACGGTGTCGATAATGCGAATTTTATCCGAGCCGATGGACTCAATCATCTCTCGGGTCCTATCGTCGGCATCTCCGGCGCCCAAGGCCACCACAAATTCATCCACAAGGTCCAGGGCCGATATGATCGACTCACATATTGGATAGTAGAGCTTGCTGCCGTTTCTCAAAAAGGTAAATCCGCTGATTTTCATCAAAACCGCCTTCCCATAAAATCATGATGATTTGATTATTCCATTGGCGCACCATGTGGAGTGCATCAAGGTTTTTTTCCTATAAAGGGCCTCGCTGATCGCCCATGCACCGCTTCGGTCACCGGCATTGTGGAAGAGATGGTATTGAATGGTGGCATAACGCGTACACACCACCCCCACACCCATCAAGCGAAGACGCCTCTCGACATCGGTGTCCTCCCCATAATAGGGGTGAGTAAAGTCCTCATCAAAGCCATTGATGGCAACCATCTTATCTCGGCTCACGCAAAAGCTGCATCCCAACACCCCTTTTTTTCTACGGGTCGGAAGAAAGGGCCCATAGATGGCCTCCTCTTTTTTCCGGCTCTTAGAGACCAGCACCCGGAAGAGATGGAGGGTATAGGCCTCCCCTTGGGCGATGAGTGACTCCGTTATAGTGCGACCGAGCATCACCCGCCGGCCAAAGAGGCATAGATTCTCCCGGGCACGCCTGGCGTAGCGCCCCAAAAAATATCGATGAAGGATACAATCCCCATCGATGAAGACAAGAAAATCACCCCGGGATTCGGAGACCGCGCGATTTAGAATACGCGCCTTCCGAAAGCCCACGTCCTCCTGGGTAAGATGGGTTACCACCACCTCTCCCCGGCCTTGATATGCCGCCACAAGAGCAGCCACCTTATCGCTGCAGCCATCTTCGGCGATAATCACCTCAAAATCCCGGAACGTCTGACGCCGGATGGATTCCAGTACGAGCCGAAGGAAATCCACCCTCTCATACACAGCCACAATTAACGATATTTTCATAGATTAAATAACCCCAAGAAGGCCCGCGAACGGGCATCCGGGTCCCTTCGAATATCTTTATATAAAATGAATATAAGCCCTCATCCTTAAAAAAAAGGGTCACCCACGTCCCTTTGTTGGGAGGCATCCCTGCCCTAAAGCGCCTCACTCTCCGGCCATATGGGGGCCGCCAGGCCACCATAAAGAATCAGTATCAACAAGGCCCCCCCATAGGAGTAAAGCTCACTGTGAAACCACTGGGTCACCAGAAAACCCACCGAGGCGACAAGGGCCGCCTGAAGATACACCCGGTTGATTATAGAGACTCTCATCGCATCGGCCACAAGCCGCCTCATTAAGAGGAGACCGCATCCGGTAAAGACGAGGAAGAAGAGGAGCCCCCCTTCCACGAAGAGCTGAATATAGCTATTGTGAAAGTCCCCCGGGTACTGAATGCTTAAGTTGTATTTTGACCGATACGCCTCGGGCTGATCGTAATAGAAGCGCTTAAACTGCGCTTTGACCCCCTCTTTTCCCGAACCGAAAATCAGGTGGTCCTTCGAAAAGTCCAGCCCGCTCTTCCAAAGCTGGAGCCGAGCCAGGTTCGATTCATCGGAGGTGGTATCTGCGATAGATCTCAATTGATTCACCACCACCCCGGAAGGGGCCATCCCCACGGCGAGCACCACCAGAGCTCCCCCCACGAGAAGAAATTTCCGATTAAAGAAGAGGGCGTAGATCCCAAGGCCCACAAAAAAGCCCAGCCAGGTGCCCCGCATGGAGCCCATGACGAGGCCCCAGAAGAAGAGGGCCGTGATCACAGCCAGAAGACCCACGGCCATAGGGCCAATACGCCGTCGAAACGCCCCATTGCCCAGAAAAACGATGAGACCCAGGGAGACAATCTGAAGCATATCCGCCGTGCGGCCGATAGAGTGCATGCCCATAAAATAGCCAAAGATGCGCTGCTCCGGATGATAGATCCCCATGAGAGAGGCGATCACCCCCGATACAAGGGATGATCCCAGGATCCACCAAAATCGACCACGGCTTCCAAGCCGCCACTCTGGGAGAAAAATGCGGCCACGGCCCCGCAGAGGATGGGCAGGAGAAACATCCATAAAAAGGGGGTCTCTTTAAAAATCGCTTTCCGGCTCACCCCTATCGAAAAAACAGAGAGGGACAACAGGAGGGCTCCCACAGAGTTCATGGCCGCCTTGGAGATAAATACAGACAGAAAAAAGAGGATGGTAAGACCGAATACGGCCTTATCCAGCACTCCCCCCCATCTATCAAGCCAATCGTTACTACTCACATCATCTCCCAAGCCCCACCACTCCCCATTATAATATTTAACAATTTCAACTTATAGACCTTGGAGGATATGCCCGAAAGCCCTCTCCAACGGGCAATATCATAAGAGACCGCCGATCACAATATCATAACACCCCGGACGACCCGCCTTCGATTTAAAAAAGGGTATCAATCAAGTATGTTGCCGTCATACCCCGGATATCTTCCCGATCCCTATGTCAACCCCCAACAATTTAGTGGACATTTACACCCCGGGCTCTTAGAATTTAGAGTTCAAATATCATCATTAAGGGGTCTTCATGCCATGGCCCCTTGCGCCATTCACCCCACGGATCACACCATGGGAGTTACGTCTCTTAGAGAATATATATGACACACATTATGAAAATACTCATCGTGCAAACCAGCTTCCTGGGAGACACCATCCTATCCACCCCGGTCATCGCCGCCGTAAAAAGAC
>JABXKT010000259.1 GCA_013619155.1 Desulfobacteraceae bacterium | reverse complement strand
AAAAGATACTTTGACTTTTATTCTGGTGGGTCGTACTGGGCTCGAACCAGTGACTCTCTGCTTAAAAGGCGGATACTCTACCAACTGAGTTAACGACCCGAAATGTGGTGGGCGATGCAGGGTTCGAACCTGCGACTTCAACCTTGTAAGGGTTGCACTCTCCCAACTGAGTTAATCGCCCCGAAGAACGAGGACACTTTTATAGAATCACGTCGAGCATGTCAACACCTAAGGACCATATTTTTCGATGCTATGGGGCCGATACAAACTATTGCACTGGAATAGTTCCCGAAACTATATCACCATTTTTAATTCATTATCAATGGATAATAGATCTTCGGCCCTCCCCGCCCTATGTATGTCCCATTTTATACGAGATGGACACCCTCCCCTTCTATCATCGACGCGAGCTCATATAGAAAAATCAGAAAAATCCGATGATATACTTTCCGGCGGTACCCAGAAGAACCAGACAGAGCATCCATTTCAATCCATTTTCCGGCATGTACCTCTGGCACCGAGCTCCGAAGTAGACGCCGGCAATCCCCCCGATGCCGAAGAGAACCCCCAGCCCCCAGTCTGGTGCGATATGCATGGTGGGAAAGAAAGGGGCCATACCCTGGTAGAAGAGGACGCCGGTCACAGAGGTGACAAAGGTCCCCATGAGGGTTGCCCCTGCGACGGTGTAGATGGGAAGGCCGTAGAAAGAGACAAAAAAAGGGGCGATGATGGCCCCCCCACCGATGCCATAGATACCGCCGATAATCCCCACTATGAAGCTCATAAAGGAGATACCGGGCACAGAGAACCGATGGGTTTTACCCTGAAAGGTATAGGCGATCTCCTTTCGGTTCCAGAAGAGAACCCTCGTCTGAAAATCACCGGCCCCCTGCCCTTTACGATCGCCTCCCCTACCCTTTCCCACCAGCAGTTCACGGGCCATACGGCATCCGATGTAGAAGAGGACCCCCCCAACAAAGAGCTTAAAATGACGGGGATCTGGCAGGTAGAGTACACGGATCAAGGCACCGATGACCACACCGGGCAGGGTGCCGACTACCACCACCAGTGTCAGGGGCCACACCATGCGCCCCTCTTTGACAAAACGCCATACGCCTGCCGGGATAGCCACGATATTAAAGAGCTGGTTGGTGGCGCTGACAGACGGGTGTACATACCCCAGCACTGACATCTGAAAGGGAAGAAGGAGAAAGGCTCCGGAGAGCCCGGCCATAGATGTCAGGAAGGAGACACCAAAGGCGACGAGGGGGGGAATGAAAGGGGAGACTTCGATACCAGCCGTTTCAAATAGCATGGGAACCTCCTTAAAGAGATAAAGAGAGGACAAATGTGAATATCGGAAAAATATATAACTGACACGTTTTTTATATATTACATGTCATAGTTATCACCAAGCGCCCCAAGGGGTCAACGTGTTTTCCTTGGTTTTTAAGGTATCTGAGTCTATACTACCGGCCATGAAATTACCCATAGAAAGAGACGCACCCACCAATCCCTCATCCATCTTCTCCCCATCTGCGGCATTTCGTTACCTCGACTCCGTCCAGTTAGAACGCCTTGAGACCCACTTCCGGGAGTGGGTGATAACCACGCAACGCGCCGATATTCGGCGCTCCCGAAAGAGAATCTTTTGTATCTTCCTCCTAATTCGTTATACGGGGGCACGGCTGGGAGAGATTCTCAGCATCGCCTCACGAGGTCAGCTGGATTTTATCCACCACACCGTGCACATCGATAGCCCCAAATCGGAACGGCGGGACGTCCAGATCCCGCCCCACGTGGCCGATGAGATCCAAAAGCTACTTACGTCCCTAAGGTCTGGGCTCTTCCAGGTGGATGCCGGTCATGTACGGAGAAAATTCTACGAACAGGCCGTGGCCTGCGGCCTGACCAAGGAGATGGGCAGCCCCAACGTCATCCGTAGATCCCGGGCCGTGGAGCTTCTTCGCAACAACCTGCCCCTACCCGTGGTCCAGAAGATGCTCGGCCACAGCACCGCCGGTCTCACCGCCTCATGGCTCGATTTTTCAGACGAGGATATGAAACGGGTGGTGGAAGATGTCACCCAGCGGGAGAGTCGCCAAAAAACCAGTGCCAGAAACCGTTTTGTGGGAAAGGTCACATATATTCTCGATGGAGATATTCAGACCGTGGTCACCCTCACCACCTTAGGGAACCATGAACTCACCGCCATCATCACCCATGAGAGCGCCTTACGCCTCGCCTTACGCCTCGGCACCCTGGTCACCGCCGAAATTAAGGCGCCCTGGGTCATGGTAGCCGCAGGCGTCTCCTTACCGGCCACCAGTTGCGCCAACGCGCTTTCCGGTACGGTGAGCCGTATCCTGCGGGGAAAGAGCACCACAGAGGTGATTCTCACCCTCTCCGACAGCACCGAGGTGTGCGCCCTCATGACCCGTCCCAGCGACGAGGCCCTGGGACTCCAGATCGGCGACGGGGCATGGGCCCTGGTGGATGCCTTCGCCGTTATCCTCCACCTTCATTAAAAGATAGGGCGTCTTCTAGGGTTAAAGGGATCAAGAAACGGGCCTCCGGCGGCCAGGAGATAAATCCCCTGGACCCCAAATCTATAAGGGTGACAGACCAAAGGTCTGTCACCCTTATAATAAAAATC
>JABXKT010000088.1 GCA_013619155.1 Desulfobacteraceae bacterium | reverse complement strand
AATGCCAAGATAGATGAGAGAACAGAGGTCGGGGACCCATCAAAAACGGTGCGCGGGCGCACCCTACTCTGGATAAAAGGGCCCGGCTACCGTAAGCGTTGCTGAAAAAGGATGGTAATCAAGTTCGTCTTTGACTTGGATTTAAATAAAAATACCTGTTTGGCAACCTTTTCAAAAGGTCGGCCCCCGGCAGGGCTGCCGGAGGCATTGCCGACTAGTTATCGATTTTTTATGATCGGGAACCGATGGATAAGATGATGGAAAAAAAGCCGAGAACTCCCCTCGATGAGGTGAAGGCCTCTCTTCTCTATTTAAAGAGTTTAGGGGTGGACGGGGTGCCGTGCAGTGATGATGCGACAGCACTATTAAATAGCATGGGGCGTATCGCCCCCCGGCAGACGCCGAAGTCTTTGAAACCCTCGGCACCTGAACGGGTGGTGCAGAGCGTGAAGAGAGAGACGCGCGGCGCGGGACGTCCTTTGCCACCGCGTCCGCCTGTGCCGGCCGTTCATAAGGCCCCAGACGCCTCTTCGCCCAGGGTCTTATCTTCCGAGCCTTCCTCTCCCAGGGTTCTGCCTCCATCGAAGGGGGCACCGGCCCCGTTTAGGGCGCCAGACCCCGGTCCCGAAAGGAGTCGTGAAGAGACTTTAGCCTCCATCCGGGACGATATGGGGGAGTGTACGCGGTGCGGGCTTTTCAGGGGACGGGATCAGATCGTTTTTGGCGCTGGGAACCCTAAGGCTCGCCTCATGCTCATCGGGGATATGCCCCTGGCCGAAGAGGGGCACGCCGGGCTCCCCTTTCTCGGTGAGTCCGGAGAGCTTCTGGGCAAGATGCTTCAGGCCATGGGGTTCCGCCGGGAAGATGTCTACCTCTCCAATATCTTGAAGTGCTGTCCCTCCGATCCCCAGCCGAGACCGGATATGAGTGTCTGTCTCTCATTTTTAGAGCGCCAGATTGCCGTGGTGCGGCCCGAGGTGATCTGCACCCTGGGGGCGGTGGCCGCCCAAACCCTGCTTCGTATGGGGGGGGGCGTGGCCAGCATCCGGGGGCAGTTTCAACAGTACAAGGGGCGTCCACTAATGCCCACCTATCACCCCACTTTTTTGCTTCGGCATCCGGAGCATAAGCGCCAAGCGTGGCAGGATCTTCAGCAGGTAATGGCGGTATTGAAGTTGGGGAACCGGTGATCGTTTTTTAATCAGCCCATGAGCGGAGTACATGTCACATTGAGTCCAGAAACGGTCATCCAGACGAAGGCATCTATCGCGGGGCAGACCCTCCACGCCCATATTCTCGATTTTCTCGAGTATCTCACCGCCCAGAAGGGCTACTCCCTTCACACGGTGCGGGCCTATCGCGCCGATTTTCGGGATTTCCATGCCTTTTTGATGGGGTTCTTTTCGGAACCCGATGACTCTGTTTACACAGATCACTCCCTTCTTCCCGATTCTGTTGACGTCCTATGTATAAGGGGCTACCTTAACAAGCTGTATCAACAGGGCTTGTCCCGGCGCTCTGTGGCGCGACGCCTCTCCTCCCTTCGTTCCCTTTATACCTACTTGAAAAAAAGAGGCGCGGTGGTGAGGAGTCCCTTGGAGACCATCCGCACGCCAAAGCAGGACAAGACCCTCCCCGCCTATCTGACGGTGGATGATATGTTCCGTCTCCTGGACTCCATGGATGGGGCCGGAGTTCTGGACCGTCGCAATCGGGCCATGTTCGAGCTCTTGTACTCCAGCGGCCTACGGGTCTCCGAACTCTCGGGGCTGAACTGCCAGGACCTGGACAGGAGCCACGGTAGCGTGCGCGTGGTGGGCAAGGGCAATAAAGAGCGCATCGTGCCGGTGGGTGCGCGGGCCGTCGCGGCCGTTGCCGCCTATCGGGAGACTCTAAACGAGGAGAGAGGAATCTCTGGGGACCAGGGCCCCCTGTTTTTGAACAAGAACCAGGGCCGCCTCTCGACTCGATCCATCGCTCGAACCCTAACCCGCATGGCCACGGAGAGCGGGCTCACCATACCGGTGGCCCCCCACGATCTTCGCCACTCCTTTGCCACCCATATGCTCGATGCGGGGGCCGGCCTCCGAGGGGTGCAGGAGATGCTGGGGCACGAGAGCCTCTCCACCACCCAGAAGTACACCCACGTCTCCATCGATCGTTTGACAAAGGCGTACGATAAGGCCCATCCGAGAAAATAGGGGAGGGCCTTCTATGGTCAAAGTGATTCTAAAAAGGGCCTCCGGCGGCGAGGTGAGGCCACCTCGAAAGCGGGTTGCGTATGCGCTTTACCCCTCGTGCCTCGGGGCAAATCACATACGCCGTTGGTCTTGGATTAACCCGGCTTTTATGTTTTAAGCGCTGTTTGGCAACCTTTTGTAAAAGGTTGGCTCCCGGCAGGGCCACCGGAGGTACGCTTTCACCGTACGGCCTCCGGCGGCGAGGTGAGGCCACCTCGAAAGCGGGTTGCGAATGCGCTTTACCCCTCGTGCCTCGAGGCAAATCACATTCGCCTTTAGTTCAAATTGTAAGAGCAAGACGCACTGAAACGGTGCGCCGCACGCCTATGCGGCTTTTTAGTCCGTGGTTACTCATGCCGCACCGGAGTGCGGCGCACCAGGGATCAAGGGTGACCGGGTAGCGATGTAAGCATGCTGATTCTGGCGGCGAGGGTGGCGACGCCACGTGAGGCAAATACACCGTAACGCAGGATGCAGATACGATTTACTCGGGTTTATATTTTAAGAGCCGTTTGGCACCCTTTTGAAAAGGTTGGCCCTCGGCAGGTCCGCCGGAGGCCAACGCATTCCATTTTTTGATTTTTTTGTGCGCCTTATTTTTTTGCGTGTCTTAATTGTGGAGATAAAACGATGACGGAGAAGAGTGTCGCAGATATTCTCATTGAATCTTTGCCATACATACGGAAATTTGCCGGCAAGACCATCGTGGTGAAATACGGCGGTCACGCCATGGTGGATGAGCAGTTGAAAGAGGATTTTGCCCGGGATATCACCCTGATGAAGTATATCGGCTTGAATCCTGTGGTGGTGCATGGGGGCGGTCCCCAGATCAACCGGGTCCTGGAGAAGATGGGGATCAACTCCACCTTCGTGCGGGGCATGCGCATGACCGATGATGAGACCATGGATGTGGTGGAGATGGTCCTGGGCGGCAAGGTGAACAAGTCCATTGTGGCCCAGATTAACCGGGAGGGCGGCCGGGCCGTGGGGCTCAGCGGCAAGGATGGCGGCCTCATCGAGGCAGAAAAGCTCACCATCGTGAGTAAAGAACAGGGCAAGCCCCCTGAGATCATCGATGCCGGGCATGTGGGGAAGGTAACCCAGGTGAATCCGGAGATCATCGAAACCCTCACCGCCAAGGGGTTTATCCCGGTCATCGCACCGGTGGGGGTGGGGATAAACGGCGAGACGTACAATATCAACGCCGATCTCGTGGCCTCGGAAGTGGCGGCGGCCCTTAAGGCCACCCGTCTTTTGCTGCTCACCGATGTGGATGGGGTCCTCGACAAAGAGAAGAACCTCGTCTCCACCATCGAAGCAGAGCGCGTACCCGGGCTGATTCAGGACGAAACAGTCACCGGCGGAATGATTCCCAAGATTGAATACGCCCTGGCCGCCTTAGGTCAGGGGGTCGAAAAGGCTCATATTATAAACGGAAAGCGAAGACATTCGCTGATTCTTGAACTCTTTACCGATCAGGGTATCGGGACGGAAGTGGTACTATGAATGAATGGATAGATCGTGAAGCAAAGGTTGTGGCCCAGACTTATGGCCGCTATCCCGTGGTTTTTGTCGAAGGAGAGGGCACGACTCTCATAGATGATGCGGGAAAAAGGTATACGGATTTTCTGGCCGGTATCGCCGTGTGTAACCTCGGCCATGCCCACCCGAAGGTGGCGGAGGCGGTGGCAAATCAGGCCAAGATCCTGTGCCATGTCTCCAACCTATTTTACACCCGGCCCCAGATCGAGCTGGCCGAGTGGCTCACCAGTCACTGTTTTGCCGACCGCCTCTTTTTGTGTAACAGTGGCGCCGAGGCCAATGAGGCGGCCATCAAGCTGGCCCGAAAGTATTTCTATGATAAGGGGGAGGCGCGGCATCGCATTCTCACCATGGGACGCTCCTTTCATGGACGCACCATGGCCACCCTCTCTGCCACGGGTCAGGATAAGATCAAGGAGGGATTTACCCCCCTTCTGCCCGGTTTCGAGCATGTGGCCTTCGATGATCTTGGGGCCCTTGAGGCGGCACTGGACGAGACGGTCTGTGCCGTCCTCGTGGAACCGATCCAGGGCGAAGGGGGTGTGTGTGTGCCCGAGGCGGGGTATCTCGAGGCGGTGAGGGCCTTGTGTGATCGCTTTGGGGCGCTCTTAATCTTCGATGAGGTTCAGACCGGCATGGGCCGTACGGGAAAATTGTTTGCCCATCAGCACACGGCCATTACCCCAGATATCATGACTCTGGCCAAGGCCCTGGGCAACGGGCTTCCCATCGGTGCCATGCTGGCCACGGATAAGGTGATGGCGGCCTTTTCCAAAGGCGCCCACGGTTCCACCTTTGGTGGAACGCCCCTGGTCACGGCGGCGGCCCTGGCCGTTGTGCGGACCTTCGATGCGGAGAAGATCGTGGAGAAGGGAGCCGAGATGGGCGTCTACTTCCGGTCCGCCCTGGAGGCCCTGAAGGCCAAGCACACTCTGGTTAAAGATGTGCGGGGCGTGGGCCTTCTCCTCGGCATGGAGATCGACGCAGATGGGGCGGAGGTGGTGAAAAAATGTCTGGCACGGGGTCAGGTGATCAATGCCGTTCAGGGCAATACCCTGCGCTTTGTTCCCCCCTTGATTATTACCGAGGCGGAGATCGATGCCCTCATCGTGGTTCTGGATGCGATTTTTTCTGAGATATAAAGCCTCGTAATGTGTAACGATTCGGCTTAGGCTCCCGGCGATTCTGCCGGGGACCTAAGCTTTTGCCATAATTTTATAAAGATTTGGGTGTAACAAACAGCGATTAAAATGTCAGCCAGGATAAACTGAAAAGCCAAGGGCAGATGCGGTCCATAGGCACCAGGGGCGACGCGTGTCTGTCGCCTGCTTTAACGGTGTTTTGCCTGATTTGAAAGGCCGGGCTTGCCAAACAAACGTTTATTGTAATGGTGACGGACTTTTGGTCCGTCACCATTACAAATCTGGGGTCCAGGGGATTTATCCCCTGGCCGCCGGAGGCCCTTTTTATGGTCACTTTAACCATAGAAGGCAATGCGGCGAAAGCCTGCCTCGCTTGGTCCTGCCGGGAGCCAAACCGTTGCCAATTTTTATGGGCTGGGCTTGACAAATAGGTATTCTCAAGTCACTTCGATTTAAGCGAAGAATCAAAGGCGCATGTGATTTGCGCCTGAGGCGCCGGGTAAAGCGCATGCGCAACCTGCTTTCGAGGTGACACACCTCGTTGCCGGAGGCCAGTTTTTTGGTCATTTTGACCCGATAAGACATTTTTTTACAGCTGAATAGTTACGGCAATTTAACCCCTTTTTTTTGTCTGAAATGAGGGCCTTTCGGTGGATAGTTCCCGTGTGACAGGGCTACCGAAGGCTTATGTTCTGGCTGAAAGACCCGACCAAGGAGATAAGAGAGATGAAAACTGATCTGCTGACGCTGAAAAACCTGACCAAAGAGCAATTTGATGCCCTGTTTGCGCGTGCCCTGGAGTTGAAGAAGAGAAGAAAAGAGGGGATTCTGGATCGTCCCCTGGAGGGGAAGAGTGTGGGTCTTCTCTTTAACAAGCCCTCCACGCGAACCCGTATCTCCTTTGAGGCCGCCACCATTCAGCTGGGCGGCGTCTCTATTTTCATGAACGAGAACGATACCCAGATCGGTCGCAGTGAGCCGGTGAAAGATACGGCGCGCGTTCTGGCCCGTTATATCGATTGCCTTGTCATCCGGACCTTCTCCCAGGAGCTCGTGGAGGAGTACGCCAGCTACTCCGATGTTCCGGTGATCAATGCCCTAACCGATATGTATCACCCCTGCCAGATCCTCTCGGATCTCATGACCGTCATCGAGGCCAAGGGCAGCTATGATGCCAAGGTCGCCTGGGTGGGGGATGGAAACAACGTGGCCCACTCCTGGATGTGGGCCGCCTCGACCTTGGGTTTTGAGCTCACCATCGCCTGTCCCGAAGGGTTCGATCCCGATGAGACTATTTTGAAAGAGGCCCTGGCCCGTGGTGCCAAGATCACCGTGGTACGCGATCCCAAAGAGGGTGTGGCCGGTGCCGATATCGTTTACACCGACGTCTGGGCCAGCATGGGCCAGGAGGCCGAGCAGAAGGCCCGTGAAAAATCCTTTGAAGGGTTTATCGTGGATGACGCCCTCATGGCTCTGGCCAAGGCCGATGCCTCCTTTATGCACTGCCTTCCCGCCCATCGGGGTGAAGAGGTCTCTGAATCCGTCATGGAAGGGGCGCAGTCTATCATCTGGGATGAGGCGGAGAACAAGCTCCATATGCACAAGGCCATCCTCGATATGTTGATCAACCGGACCCTTTAGGGTCAAGATATGAGGGACGTGACGGGGCTTGCCTCGTCTGGCCTTCCGGTTTGGGGCTCCGGGTATCAGGATCTGTATGATGCATTTGGGGCCCCCATGCTCCCTTTCCGCCTCGATCATTGCCCGCCACGCGCAGGCGAGGGGGCAATGGCAATTGCCTGTTGCGTCCTTTTATACCGTGGTGTTAATAAGGAGCGTGAATGAATGACTGGGCGGATGCTGTCCGGTCTGGGTCATGGCCGCCATTTTTTTATGGTGGCGGCCCTGTTCTCTCATGATTTGAGGCGCCTTATTTTTCCCGTGTGTGGCGGCAAGGGGCCCTATTTTTTTCGTCTATTAAAATTATTAAGATGCGTTCGTAAAGACAAAAGATCATGCAAACCCGTTTTCGTTATCTTTTCAGGTGCCATGGCTCCTTAAAAGATAACCAATTTTTGGCTTGGTTCAAAATAGCCTAAAATTAGGGTAACACTATAACTATTAAGCGTGCGCCTCTGGCAGCCCTGCCGGGGGCCAACCTTTTGAAAAGGTTGCCAAACAGGTTTTATAGTTACGGTGACGGGCCTTTGGCCCGTCACCGTAACAAACCTGGGGTCCAGGGAATGTATTCCCTGGCCGCTGGAGGCTTCTTTTTGATTTGACGTGTTGCCCTGATTTGAACCATGCCCAATTTTTTCACGGCGAAGCACTCAGGTTCTGATCTCTTGCGAGGCCATCAACTAAAATGCCCAGGGGGTTATTGTGTCTGATATTAAAAAAGTGGTTCTTGCCTACTCCGGTGGACTCGATACATCCGTTATTTTGAAGTGGCTCATCGAGACCTATGACTGTGAAGTGGTGACTTTTTCTGCCGATCTGGGGCAGGAGGAGGAGCTCGATGGTCTGGATGAAAAAGCCAGAAAAACCGGCGCGGTCAAGGCTTATATCGACGACCTTCGCGAAGAGTTCGTCCGTGATTACATCTTTCCCGCCTTCCGTGCCAACGCTATCTATGAAGGTCAGTACCTTCTGGGAACCTCCATCGCCCGTCCTCTGATTGCCAAGCGTCAGATGGAGATTGCCCGTATGGAAGGGGCCGATGCCGTCAGCCATGGGGCGACAGGCAAGGGGAACGATCAGGTGCGTTTCGAGCTGGGCTATCTCGCCATCGATCCCGGCATCAAGATCATCGCCCCCTGGCGCGACTGGGATCTCAATTCACGCACCGTGCTCATGGAGTTTGCCAAGAAGCACAATATCGAGGTGCCCCAGACTCCCAAAAAGCCCTACAGCACCGACCGTAACATGCTGCACATCAGTTATGAAGGCGGGGTGCTTGAAGACCCCTGGGCCTCTGCCACCGATGAGATGTACACCATGAGTGTCCGTCCCGAAGATGCCCCGGATACCCCTGAAGAGATCGAGATCACCTTCCGCAAGGGCGATCCCGTGGCCATCAACGGTGTGGAGATGAGCCCTGCCGTACTATTTAAGCAGCTTAACGTCCTCGGTGGCCGTCATGGCATCGGCCGTATCGACCTCGTGGAGAACCGATTCGTTGGAATGAAGTCTCGCGGCGTCTACGAGACTCCCGGCGGCACCTTGCTGCGTCATGCGCACATGACCATGGAGTCCATCACCCTGGACCGTGAAGTGGCCCATTTGCGTGACTCACTTATTCCGAAGTACGCCGAGCTTATCTACAACGGTTTCTGGTTCTCTCCCGAGATGCGCATGCTTCAGGCCACCATCGACCACAGCCAGGCCTTCGTTAACGGCGTGGTACGCTTAAAGCTCTACAAGGGCAACAGCTACGTCCTGGGCCGCAAGTCCGATGACTCTCTCTACAACGAGGCCTTTGCCACCTTCGAAGGGGACGAAGTCTACACCCAGAAGGATGCCGAAGGGTTTATCCGTTTAAATTCCTTACGGCTTCGTATTCAGAAGATGGCCGGCAGAAAACTTGGAGGCGAGTAGATGAGTGCAAAACTCTGGGCCGGCCGTTTCTCTACGGGAACCGATAAGGCGGTGGAGGCCTTTACCTCCTCCATTCTCGTGGATAAGCGCCTCTACGCCCATGATATTGAAGGCAGCATCGCCCACTCCAAGATGATGGCCAAGCAAGAGGTCATCAGCGAAGAGGAGGCAGATCTCATCGAAAAAGGGCTCCTCGAGGTGAAAGAGGATATCGAAGCGGGGCGCTTTGTCTATGACGACGCCTTGGAAGATATTCATATGCACATCGAGTCCGCCCTCACCGCCAAGATCGGGGATGCGGCGAGAAAGCTCCATACCGGTCGCAGCCGGAACGATCAGGTCGCCTTAGATATCCGCCTCTATCTTCGTGATGAGACCCGGATCATCATTGATGGCTTGAAGACCCTTCGGGGGGTGATTGTGGATCTGGCCGAAAAGCAGTTTGGGGTGGTGATGCCGGGGTATACCCATCTCCAGCGCGCCCAGCCGGTGCTCTTCTCCCATCACATGATGGCCTACTACGAGATGTTTTCACGGGATCAGGAGCGCTTAGAAGACGCCCTGACCCGTATCAACGTCATGCCTTTGGGGGCAGCGGCTTTGGCCGGAACGACCTATCCCATCGATCGCCACTATGTGGCCGAGCTCCTCGATTTTCCCAAGGTCTCTGCCAACAGCATGGATACCGTGGGGGACCGCGACTTTATTATGGAGTTTCTCTCTGCCGCGTCCATCGCCATGGTCCACTTCTCACGCTTCTCCGAGGAGCTGATCCTCTGGTCCTCATCGGAGTATCACTTCATCGAGATCTCCGATGCCTTCACCACGGGCAGCAGCATCATGCCCCAGAAGAAGAACCCGGATATCCCTGAGCTGGTGCGTGGCAAGGCGGGACGCGTCATCGGGAGCCTCATGGCCAGCATTACCCAGATGAAGGGCCTGCCCATGGCCTACAACCGGGATATGCAGGAGGATAAGCCCCCTCTCTTCGACGGGGTGGATACCTTAAAGAGTGTCATCGATATCTATATCCGCATGCTGGGTAATATCAAGATAATGGCCGGGGTGACCCGTCTCGCCACCGAGACTGGTTTTTTGAACGCCACCGACCTGGCCGATTACCTCGCCACCAAAGGGATGCCCTTCCGGGAAGCCCACAGTGTGGCGGGTAAGGCCGTAGCCTATGCCCTGGATAAGGGTGTGGAGCTGGGCGATCTGTCGGCCGATGAGATGAAGGGATTCTCGGAGCTTCTTGAGGCCGATATCTTCGATTTCCTCACCACCGATGCCATGGTGGAGCGTCGCACCTCCTTTGGTGGCACCGCCCCATCTCGCGTTCGAAAAGCCATGGATCAGGCCATCTCTGATCTCGGCGGAAGGATCGCCTGATTATGATGAGGGGGAGCAGAAAGAGAGGAAGCCTTTGGTGGCCGTTTTTTTTGGGGTGTCTGATGCTCGTTATAGGTGCCTCCTGTGGTCGGAAGGCGCCCCCGGTTCCCCCCCGTTTTTCAGGGCTCACCGTGCCGGCGGGTCTTGTTGCCCGCCAGACCGGGGAGCGTATCACCATCTCCTGGTCGGCCCCACCTTTTTCCGAACGCTCCTGGGTCACCGGGTATCGCATCTATCTCTCCACCCTCGAAGCGGGGGAGGAGGCGTGCGTCGGATGCCCGATTCGTTTTGAGAAGATCGGTGAGACAGCCTCGGATGTCCGGCACTTTGATTTTTCCGCATCTTCGGGCCATCTCTACACCCTTGAGGTGCGATCCGAAGCGGATAGTGGGTACGTGAGTGAGCCCTCACGGCGGGTGGTGGTGGACCTGCGAGGAGAGACGTCGGCCGAGTAGGGGGCGTGAGCCTCCGGCAGCCCTGCCGGGGGCCAACCTTTTACAAAAGGTTGCCAAATAGGTTTTTTATAGTGATTGTAACGGACCAACGGTCCGTTACAATCACATACGTGGGGTCCAGGGGATTTATCACCTCGCCGCCGGAGGCCCAGTTTTTAGCCCACTTTAACCATAGAGGGCTGGGGGGCGAGGGCCAGCTTCGGTTGGCCCTATCGGGCGTCAACCTTTTGCCAAATTTTGGGGGCTGGGCTTGCCAAATAGCGATCGTTAAGTAACTCCGGTTTAGCCGAAGCGTTGAAGAGGGATGTGATTTGCTCCGAGGCACGAGGGGGAAAACGCATCCGTAACCCGCTTTCGAGGTGTCACACCTCGCCGCCGGAGGCCCTTTCTTGGTTTGTTTTAAGTTTTTTATGGCGTGATTTTGGTTCTGGTCTGACTGTATGGATGACCCGGGCCTTATGGTTTTTACATATATTTTTGGAGCCGTGATGATGCATGATGTGTTTCTCTGTTTGGGGTCCAATATGGGGGACCGGAACGCCCATCTGGAAAGGGCGCTTGGGGAGTTAGAAAAGCGGGGGATTGCCCGTGTGGTGACGGTGTCACCCCTTTACAAGACATCGCCTGTGGACTACACCGACCAGGCGTGGTTTTTAAACGGAGCCGCTCGGGTGGAGACAGACCTCTCCCCCCGGGATCTTCTCTCGGGGCTGAAGCAGGTGGAGGCCGATTTGGGCCGTGATGCCGGGGGGGTGCGTTTCGGGCCGAGGCCCATCGATATCGATATTATTCTGTACGATGACCTGATCTATGACGATGAGGTGCTCATTATTCCCCACCCCCGTATGCATAAAAGGGCTTTTGTCCTTACTCCCCTTTGTGATATAGCTTCTGAGATTATTCATCCGGAAATAAACAAAAAATTGCGAACACTTCTCTCTGAGATTGACGATGCGTCCCAGGAGGTGATTTCTTATACTAAGGAGTATCTCGCGTGAAGGGTCTGATTATTCTTGCCATCATCTACTTCGTTTACCGGCACCTGAAAGAGAAGATGCTGGATAGTATCCAGCCGTCGGAGGGGAGCCGCAGTGAGGGCCCTGAAAGTACCGATGATGTGATGATTCAAGATCCTGAGTGCGGGGTCTATTTTCCCTTGCGCGATGGGGTACCCGGCAGGATTCAGGGGAAAACCATTAATTTTTGTTCCATCCAGTGCCGCGATGCCTATATGAAAAAACATTAGGGCGCTATTTGGATTAAAACCAGTCTCTTCCTGTGAACGCCGGAAGGCATGGGCCCAATAGCGACAAAGATCGTCTGACCTTATCACCTGTTACTGGGGAGGGGCCGTATGAAGTTTTTCATCGATACAGCGAATGTGGATGAGATCCGGGATGCCGTGAGTATGGGCATGGCCGATGGGGTGACCACCAATCCATCTCTCATGGCAAAGGAGGGGGGAGAGCCCATGGCTCTTCTTAAAGAGATCACCTCCCTTGTGGCAGGGCCTGTCAGTGCCGAGGTCATCAGCTTCGATACCGATGGCATGGTCCATGAGGCCAGGGGCCTTGCCATGATCGCTGATAACATCGTGGTGAAGATTCCCATGACGGTGGATGGCCTCAAGGCGGTGCGTATTTTGTCAATGGAGGGGATATCCACCAATGTAACCCTTGTCTTTTCTCCCCTCCAGGCGCTTATGGCGGCCAAGGTGGGGGCAGATTATGTGAGTCCCTTTGTGGGGCGCTTAGATGATCTGGCCCAGGAGGGGATGCAGCTGGTGGAGCAGATTGGACAGATTTTTGCGAACTATGAGTTTCATACCCAGATTATTGTGGCCAGTGTTCGGAATCCGGTCCATGTATTGGATGCGGCCCTTATCGGGGCTCATATCGCTACCATTCCCCATGCGGTGCTTGCCAAGCTGGCCTCTCACCCCTTAACCGATCGGGGGATCGATACCTTTATGGCGGACTGGCGGCGAGTGCATGGGAATTGATAGGGATCTCCCATGGTCTGGGGCCTTCTTGTGGAAGGGAGCGGGCGGTGGGTATACCTTTTGGATATAGAGATAGGGGCGGTATTCCCAAGGCACGGGGCCGCTAAGATGAATGAACCGAAACGTGGATCGTCTGAAAGGGCGTTTTGCAGATTTTAAGCTTGGGCAGAGTATCTTATGAGAAATACAATTAAGCATCCAAATGAGTTAACAATACTTCGAATGGCCTCTGTTCCTTTGATTGTTGCTCTTCTTTTATTTCCGAATAGTCGATTTGCCATGATTCTGGCGGCTCTTGTTTTCTCTGCCGCATCCATCACCGATTATTTCGATGGGCTTCTGGCGCGGAAATGGGGCATGGAGTCCACCTTTGGAAAAGTGATGGACCCCCTGGCCGATAAACTCCTCGTGGGGTGTTCCCTGATTATGCTCTGTTCCCATGGGTGGATTCCGGGATGGGTGGTCTGTTTGATCATCGGTCGTGAGCTGGCCATCACCGGTTTACGAAGCATCATCGTGGAGGGGGGGGAGGATGTCTCCGCATCCAAGCTCGGAAAGTGGAAGACGGGGTTTCAGATCGCAGCGATTATCCCTTTGCTGATTCACTACAGCTACTTTGGTATTGATTTCCACGGTATAGGGTCTATATTTCTTTGGTGTGCCCTTGTCTTTACCGTCTGGTCGGGAGCCGACTATTTTTTCCGTTTCAGAAAACTGATGCTCCACAATTTTTGGCGGCTTGGCCAAGTGGTAAGGCGACGGCCTGCAAAGCCGTTATTCTCCAGTTCGAATCTGGAAGCCGCCTCCAAACGCAAAAAACCCCAACGATCTTTCGATCGTTGGGGTTTTTTGCGTTTGGGCCGGACGTCAGGACGGCACGGCTTGTGTAGCAAGCCGTCAGGCGGCCGCCCCGGAGGGGCAACCCGCCTCTTATTAGTCGAATCATCAATAGTCCCCACGATTTTCATGCGCCTGGGCCGGACGAAGTACGGCACGCCCTTGCGAAGCAGGGCGTCAGGCGGCTGCCCCTTTAGGGGCCAACCCGCCTCTTATCAGTCGAATCATCAATAGTCCCCACGATTTTCATGCGCCTGGGCCGGACGAAGTACGGCACACCCTCGCGAAGCAGGGCGTCAGGAAGCCGCCCCCGGAGGGGGCCACCCCGCCTCCGTTCTGCAAAGACTTCAATCTTCCCCACGGTTTTTTTGTGTGAGCCGGACGAGTACGGCACGCCCTGCGAAGCAGGTCGTCAGGCGGCTGCCCCGGAGGGGTAAAACCCGCCTCCGTTCTTTCGGGTTATTCCAGCCGTCAGGCGGCCCGGGCAAAGCCCGGCATCCACCTTCGTTCTGCAACGCCCTCATCTCCGCCATCATCGGAAAAATCGATGTTCGTCATTGGCAGGCCCCGCCGCAAGATTAACCCAATACGGTGGATGCCGCGTCATGTAGGATGGGCAAAGGCATCGCCGTGCCCATCACGTATGGTGATGAACGTCATGCCGGGGGACGGTGCGGGGGTGCCAAATATGTTGTGGCTCTTGTCGGTGACGGTTGATCGGGCAATGATGGGCACGCTTTCGCTTTGACCATCCTACGAGGTGTTTTTGTCTCATGTGGCTTTGCCACCCTCACCGCCGGAAGGCCTTATGAGATAGAGACACCTTTTTATCTACCAGGGTGACAAATCCCACCAATCGGGCTACATAATTATGCGGGAATCCTTCAGCCCGTTATATATCGGTGTGAATATTAGTGTCTGATTTGTGTGGTGCTTACCATTGGTACAACCTCTGGATTCCCTATACCTACTTATCACCGATTTAATCACAACGGGTTTTGGATGATATAAACTTCAGGGAGGGTGAATGCAATTTGTAGCTGACGGCCCGGACATTCCAGATACACTTTTACAGGCGCACGAAGACGGGCGTGTCGTGTTTTTTTGCGGCGCTGGCGTTTCTTATCCCGCCGGTTTGCCAGGCTTCAAAGGTCTGGTAGATAAAATTTACGAAACCTTAGGGGTACCCTTTGACCCCTTAGAGCGGGATGCCTATAAGGATGGCAGGTATGATGCGACACTGGACTTGCTGGAACGACGTATTCCCGGACAGCGCATTGCCGTTCGTCAGGCATTGTTGGGCTCCTTAGAATCTAAATTGAACCGAAAAGGGGCGACTGATACCCACAAAGCTTTATTGCAATTAGGTCGCAGTCGTGAGGGGGCCTTGCGTTTAGTCACTACCAATTTTGACCGAGTTTTTGAACACGTTCTAAAATGCTCCAAGCAATCAAGTTGCGCTTATGTCGCACCGATGCTTCCTATTCCAAAAAACAGCCGATGGGACGGGATAGTTTATCTGCACGGACTGCTCCCCGAAAAAACTGATGATAGCTCATTGCACCGACTGGTCCTCACCAGTGGCGACTTTGGGCTTGCTTATCTGACCGAGCGCTGGGCCGCATGCTTCGTCACCGAATTGTTTCGTAACTATGTGGTCTGTTTCGTCGGTTATAGCATCAATGACCCTGTCTTACGCTACATGATGGATGCTCTGGCAGCCGATCGGATGCAGGGCGAGATAACCCCTAAAGCCTACGCGTTGGGCGACTGCAAGCCTGGAAAGGAAGACGACAAGATCATAGAATGGAAGGCGAAAGGTGTGGAACCCATTCTCTATGAAGTTCCTGCCAGGCAACGCAAGCACTCAGCACTTCACAACACCTTGAAGGTCTGGGCAGAAACTTACCGGGACGGGGTCCTCGGCAAAGAACGAATCGTGGTTGATTACGCCTTGGCTCGGCCCTCCTTTAGTACCCGACAGGATGACTTTGTGGGGCGGATGCTCTGGGCGCTGTCCCACGAATCAGGCCTGCCCGCAAAACAATTTGCGGATCTCAATCCAGTACCACCGCTCGAATGGCTGGAGGCATTCTCGGAGGATCGCTATCATCACGATGACCTGAGTTGCTTTGGCGTGCCGCCACACGCCGGCACAGATGACACATTGCAGTTCAGTCTGATCTGCCGCCCCACATCGTATAATAGGGCACCATGGATGAAGCTGGTATCTGGTGGGGCTGATGAAAGCCCATGGGATAACGTGATGTCTCATTTGGCACGTTGGCTCATGCGGTATCTTAATGCCCCAGAATTGATCATCTGGTGGGCACAAAGGGGAGGGCATTTACACGACAGCTTGGCTCGGCTTATCGATGAAAAACTGGACTATTTAGCACGACTGGAGCAGGAGGGCAAAACGATCAAATTGGCTGAAATCCGAGCCCATTCTCCTGATGCCATTCCCGAACCTTTGATGCAAACGCTGTGGCGTTTGCTTTTGACAAGAAGAGTAAAATCCACCCGTCCGAATTTGGGACTCTACAGTTGGAAACGTAATCTCAATCGTCATGGGTTGACGACCCCATTACGGTTCGAACTTCGTGAGTTGCTGGCGCCCAAAATTGTATTGAAGAAGGCATTCCCCTGGGATGCTGAAGAAGAACGCTCTGAGGAGCCTAAGAAGATCGGACAATTGGTGGATATTGAACTTGTATTGGCATCTGATCGCATAAAATCATCCATTCGTAATTTTACTGATGTCCGTTGGCAGGCGGTACTACCGGAGCTGCTGGAAGAATTTCAACAACTATTGCGTGATGCGCTGGACTTGTTGAACGAGTTAGGTAAGGCAGATGCCCGTAAAGATAGATCTCATTGGAACTTACCGTCTATTAGCCTTCACAGACAAAATCGAGGGTTCTGCGACTGGGTTACGTTGATTGAATTGCTGCGAGATGCGTGGTTGGCAAGGCGTAGCCAGGATCAGTTACGTGCCACTCGCATTGCTCAAGACTGGTTTGATATGCCGTATCCAACCTTTAAGCGTCTGGCTCTATTTGCCGCCAGCCAGGATGACTGCATCGCTCCTGAAGAATGGGTCGATTGGTTGTTGGCAGAAGATGCCTGGTGGCTGTGGGCCGTTGACACTAAGCGGGAAACCATGCGTCTCTTGGTGCTGCAAGGAAATTATCTTATGCCATCAGCTCAGACTCGGTTAGAAACCGCAATTTTGGCCGGGCCTCCTCGCAAAAAGTATCGAGTTGATATGGAACCTGGGCGCTGGCAGGGTCTGGTGGATCGTTCGGTGTGGCTTCGTTTGGCCAAGCTGAAGGCATCGGGCCTCACTTTGGGGACAGATGCCAGTCATCGATTATTGGGCTTGTCAGATGCCTATCCCAAATGGCAACTGGCCACAAACGAGCGAGATGAGTTTTCGCATTGGATGACCGGAACCGGTGAGCCAGATTACGAGGAAAGTCGGGTCATAGATATCGCACCCAGCAAACGACGGGAACTGGTTAAGTGGCTCACAAAGCCACCATTGAAGTCACATCCATTTCATGATCATGAGGATACCTGGCGAGACACCTGTCGTACCTGTTTTGATGATAGCTTCGGCGCTCTTTATGACCTGTCCAAAGAAGATATATGGCCCTCGCACCGATGGCGAGAAGCGTTGCAAACCTGGAGTGAGGATAAAATGATACGGCAGTCGTGGCACTTAGTCGCGCCGATGGTGGAAACCATGCCTGACGACGTTCTACAAGAAATTCTACATGCTATAGCTTGGTGGCTGGAAAGTGTATCGAAATTAATCGATCGATACGAAGAAATCATGCTGGGCATGTGTCGTCGCGTATTGAATTTGCAACTCGAACTTGGCTCCGGCAATACGCAGGACGGTCAACAGAGTGAGCAACCGGTTACAGACGCCATTAATCACCCAGTAGGGCTTGTTACCCAAGCCCTACTCAATTTGTGGTTAAATCGTAAGCCGAATGACAACGATTTGCTGCCCTCCGACATTGGTACCTTCTTCACAACTCTTTGTGACCCATCCATCGGACAATTTCGTTACGGCAGGGTGCTGCTGGCTTCACGATTGATCACGCTTTTCCGAGTGGATCGGCCCTGGACAGAGACGCATCTGTTACCGCTGTTTGATTGGGCAGACAATCCGAGGGAGGCAAGGGTGCTTTGGGAGGGATTCCTCTGGTCGCCACGCTTGTATCGGCCATTACTGATTGCGTTTAAATCGCAGTTTCTTGAAACCGCAGGTCATTACGCAGAGTTGGGTGAACACAACGGCCAATTTGCTTCCTTCCTAACTTATGCGGCATTGGAATCCTTTGATGGATATGCGGCAGAAGATTTTCGAAAAGCCATTCAAACTTTACCAGTGGTGGGGTTGCAGGAAGTTGCCCGGGCGCTCTCGCGAGCCCTGGAAGGGGCCGGAGAACAGCGAGAGGAATACTGGAAAAATCGCATCCAACCCTTTTGGCAACACATATGGCCCAAGTCGCGTGATCTCATGACCAATGGTATTAGTGAATCATTGGTTCGCTTAAGCCTTGCCGCGGGAACCGAATTTCCATCAGCCATAGCAGTTCTACAGCATTGGTTTAAACCGATCGAGTATCCGCATTACACCGTGTATCAACTGAAAGAGTCTGGCTTGTGCAACCAGTTTCCGGAAGAGGCACTTTGCTTATTGAATATTGTTATTGATGCTCAACCAATGGGGCTTGATGAGTTAGGTCCATGCCTGCAGGCTATTGTAAAGGCTTCTCCTGCATTGCAGAAAGACTCTCGATATCAAAGGCTAATAATATATTCCCGGTAAAATGGGAATGAATTGTGAGTTTGGATGGGTATAACCCATCATATCTGGATAAGAGCCCGAGAGGTCCGGCATGTGGGTTGTCGCTATTAAAAACAGATATCGGTATATGGCCATTTGTCATGGGTGGGGGACGGTATCTCTCGGTGTGGGAGATTTATAGGAAGGGTCGGACTATTTTTTTATGGCACGGGATGGATATAGGAGGGATGCGTATCGATTGAATATTCCACCCATTATGCCTTGAAGCCAGAACCTGGGCTCCTTTCGGTGTTCCTCTGAACTGCTCCACAATTTTTGGCGGCTTGGCCAAGTGGTAAGGCGACGGCCTGCAAAGCCGTTATTCTCCAGTTCGAATCTGGAAGCCGCCTCCAAACGCAAAAACCCCATCAACCGAAAGGTTGATGGGGTTTTTGCGTTTGGGCCGGACTACGTACGGCATGCACTGCGAAGCAGTGCGTCAGGCGGCCCGGGCAAAGCCCGGCACCCGCCTCCGTTTTGTAAAGCCTTCGATTCTTCCCACGGTTTTTTATGTTTGGGCCAGACTATAGTACGGCACGGCTTGCGTAGCAAGCCGTCAGGCGGCTGCCCCTTTAGGGGATATTCCGCCTTTATAACAAAATCAATGGTTTAGGCTGGAAAACCTAAGCCCTTTTTGTGCGTTGATACCCCGCTTGGTTGTCGGGTGTGATTTTGTCATTCAGCCTCTCTGCGGGTGGCGTTTTGATCAATGGTGGCAACCAGGGCTTTATCAATCGCTTCATTGCAAAGATGGGCATTGAGGAGTAGGTGGGGTACCTCACCGAAGATGGCAGGGCCACAAAGCAGCTCATCGACCGAATTCAGGCGGCGGTATTCTGCAGAATAAAACAGTATTAGCCAACAAGCCCCCGTTTAAAATATCTTTCAAGACTTTTAAGTCACATTGAGTCGTGCTGGGAAGGGTAGTCCACTATTGACGAACAACCCCAATGTGCAACATAGTTCCTACTCTCTTCGTTTGTCATGATTGTTACTCAGGAAGTAAGAGGGGTGTTGTGGATCGTTTAAGAGAGTTGACGGAAGATCAGGTTGTCGCACTTAGCGTGCTTGCATTTGTAAGGTCTGAAATCCATGAGGCCAACCTTGCCGAGTGGACCGGCAGTACCATACGGGAGACCTCTTTGGCCCTCCAGGAACTCCACAAAGCAGGCCTTGTGTCGTCTCATGAAGGTAAACGCTGGCAGCTTGCTGATAAAAGCCTTGACCGCACATCGATCCAGGCGAACCTCCCGACGCTTGAAGGAAGGGCCTATCGGGGTGGTCTTATTTCAGAAATAGACCAGCTCCGTGGTCCTGATGAGATTGCCGTTTTTGAGCTGCTGGTGGCAGATATCTCAAATCAACTTGAGGTCTCCGTTACAGCCGGTCTTCAGACCCTCTTAACCGAAACCCTGGAACAGATGCTGACCTTCTGTGATGAAGAGCGCACCCGGGAAAAATCCCGTGAAGATCTCTCCCGCTTTTTGGAACTTGTCATCGCCATATTGGGGCTCAGCCTTTATCTCGCCCGAAATTTATCACTTTCCATCCGCCTCTTCTTTTTTGCCAACGAAATCGCCATTCGTATTGGTGATATGCGCAAGCGCATTATCCTGAAGCTGAGCGAAGTTCTGCTGGATCATTTCACCGGGCGCTCTTCCCTTCAGGCCCTTCCTTCCCTCGTGGAGAGCCACGAAGCCATTGATGAGCTCGGTGACAATGATATTCTATGCATCGCCGCTATGTTCCTCTCCTCTCTGCATTTCAACCTGGGTGACATGAAAAAAACACTGCACTACTACAACGAGGTGGACCCCGCCTCGTATGTCTGGAATGTGCGGTATTACAAAGATTTGTCCGGGATTTACCCCTCCTCAGCGGCTCATTTTCTCGGGAAATTTCACCTCGCCATCGGCATTGCCAAGTCAGCTTGCCGCACGGCCCACCTCAAAGGAATTGAGCTGACCGAGGGTTGGTGGTGCCTCCAGCTCACCATGGTCCTTGGGGATGCCGGGTGTGACCGGGGAGAGGTGGAAAAATACCTAAACCGAGCCAGAAGTCTTTTGAACCCGGAGCTTCACGAAATGGCCTACGTCTTTTATCTCCACGTCACGGCCTGTACTCACGCCCGTTACGGAGAGATGGATAAAGCCTACGAAGCCCTGCGCACCTATTTTGATTTTTTTGCGGAGTGTGAATTTGAACAGACCCTGTTTGGGCGCTCACGCAGCTATGAGCTTGGCGTCGATTTTTTCAGGCGGGGCTACCCCGCCATTTCCACCTTTGACGTGGAGGCAAAGACCCGAAAAAACTTAAACGGTGGAGACAAGATGATGCGGGGGGCTGCCCTGCGGCAAAAAGCCCTCTTGGCCTACGATGCAGGAAAACCCCTTTCGTTTGTGCGCCAACTTCTCGAAGAGAGCATGGGCGTGTTTCGAGAAGCTGGGGGCCTGATACGCATTCCCCAGACACAACAGCTTTTAGATCGACTCAAGGACTTGAACCCAGATGAGCCCCACGATTTAAGGTCCCCGCTTTTTCTTGAAGAGATCGCCTGGTCCGATGCGGACAAGGAGGCCCTGCAACCGCCCTCTGGAAGCCTGACACGGCGATGCACGCGACGCTTTAAAGAGCTCACCTCCCATAAAGACCCCTCGCTCTTTTTTCGACAGCTCGTCACCATCATCCAGGAAGAGATTCAGGCAGAACGGGTGATACTCATCCAGAGTATCGAAGGGGGGAAGGTCAGCAGCGTTGCCGGTTGCAATGTCTCCCGGGAAGAAATTGACCAAGGCGTCTGCACCTCCCTTCTGCCCCTGGTCTCCCAAGCCATCAAGCAGCAGGAGGTGGCCAGGGTGAACCTGGAATCGTTTTCTGCGGTGGCAATCCCCATCAACGCCCAGGCAAAGACCACTTGGGTTCTCTACGCCGAGAGCCAGGAAACCGCCTGGATGCTGGGCCGATCCATGGGCGAAATGGATGAAAACCTATCGCTGTTGATCTCATCAGAAGTACGTTCCACACTGCTCTTGGAGGCATCTCGCCAACAGCCACAGTACTATCCGGTACAAGGCGAAAGCTCCCACGAACCTTTCTACGGTGTCTCCATGACACCCATTCTCAAGAAAGCAGCCCAAGCTGCCCGCACCGATGCCACCATCCTGATCCTGGGAGAAACCGGGGTCGGCAAAGAGCTTTTTGCTCAACATATCCATACGGAGAGCGGGCGCAAGGGAGCCTTTATTCCCGTTCACCCGGCAAGCATGGCCGAATCCCTTATCGAGAGTGAACTTTTCGGCCATGAAAAAGGAGCCTTTACCGGTGCAACATCGCAAAAGGTGGGTTTTTTTGAGCTGGCAAATCAAGGGACTCTCTTTATTGACGAAGTGGGAGAGATCTCGCTCTCCCTTCAGGTAAAGCTCCTGCGCGTGCTGCAGAATCACAAGTTCACCCGGGTGGGTGGCACCAAAGAACACCACTCCAACTTCAGGCTCATTGCCGCCACAAACAGAGATTTGAAACAGGATGTCATCGACGGAAAGTTCCGCGAGGACCTTTTTTATCGTCTCTTTGTTCTCCCCTTCACGATTCCCCCCTTAAGAGATCGAACCGAAGATATCGTTTACCTGGCCCAGATGTTCTTAAACCATTTTGCCAGGCGCTACGGTAAAACGATGATGAACCTCACCGCAGGCCAGATCGCCGATCTCCAGTCCAGGCCCTGGCGGGGAAATATCCGAGAACTCAAAGGTATCATGGAGCGGGCAGTGATCCTCTCCTCCGAAAGCCGGCTTGAACTCTTCCCTGTCATCCACGAGACGGCTGCCCCGGAACCCCCTCGGCCCGCAGCAGATTCCCACGCGGAACTTTTTGAAGGGCTGCCTACCTTAAAAGAGCTGGAGTCAAGTTACCTGACTTACGTGTTAAACCTCACTGGTGGCAAAGTGGCCGGCCCAGATGGCCTTGAAGGGCTTTTGAAAACCAAAAGATCCACCATCTACGCGAAACTCAAGCGCCATGGGCTTATCTAAGCCTCCAAAAGCTGGATCTCTTCATTTATCCAGCCCATCGGTGGTGTCTAAAAACCAAGACAAATAACCGCAAGTGTCCCGTTTCTTGGATCCAAAAAACGGGACATTCTTTTCTCCCGCCCGGGGTATACCTCCCTGATCGTGCCTGCATCACCCCATATAATCATCCCCCAGACATCGCAATCAAACACAATATGTAGGGCCATAGCGGCGCATATATACACTATGAAGTGCAATAAATGCCGCTCTTCGTGCAAGTTGATAAACCTTATCAATTTTGTGGCATGGCTTATGCACTAATTAAAACAATGAACAGACGCTTAATAACTCAGAGTATTAACCCATGCGCCAGGCGCGTTGAGCAATCACTACAATAAAGAATAATTTTGGCAGATTTTAAGGAGGAAATGCGATGAAGAGAATGGCTCTATTAATGTCGATGCTGTTTCTGATGGTGGCTTTCAGTGCTCCGGTCTCAGCAAAGGTTGTGATGAACTTAGGGTGGCAGACAGCCGATGACAGCGCGTATGGCGAGATGATAACCATCTTTTCCGACTTGGTGGATGAATACACCAAGGGCGAAGTGGTGGTAAAGCGCCGTTGTTGCGGCCAAATCGGTGGCGAAGAAGATGCCTTTAAGTCCCTTCAAATCGGCATCGTGGATGGCTTTATTATCACTATGAACAACGTCTCTCCCCACTACCCCCTCATGGATGTGTTTGTCCTACCTTATATCTTCAACAGCCTGGAGCACGCGTCGCAGACCCTTGAAGGTCCCATTGGAGACCGATTCAGAAATGGGCTTTATCGCAAAACCGGTGTGTATCTTCTCTCCTACAACGCCGTCGAGCCCCGTGACTTGTACAACACCAAGCGCCCGATCAACAACATGGATGACTTGAAGGGCCTTAAAGTCAGGGTTCCCAAGAACAAGATCATGATCCAAACATTCCAGGCCTTCGGCGCCGAGCCGGTTCCCCTGGCGTGGTCAGAAATGTCCACCGCCCTTCAGACTGGAACTGTGGAAGGGGGTGACAACGGCACCTTCGTCATCAGGTCTCAGAAATTCTTTGATCTGGCCGAGAACCTCACCATCCTGGACCATTTTACCTCATTTTCCCCTCTGTTTTGCAGCAAACGATTCCTCGGCAAGCTCTCCAAAGATCAGCGCGAAGCCGTTATAAAGGCAGGGCGTGATGCCGGCAAAATTCACCGATCTAACATGATTAAGCAGATTGAGGAGTGCCGGGCTTACCTTGAGGCAAACGGGATGAAAATTACCCGCCCCGATCGCGCCCCTTTCATCAAGGCGGCCCGCAAACTCCAAGATGAGATACTCACCACGCGCTCAGACAAATTCCGCGAAATTGTCCAGGAAATCCGTGCTTCCTCCGACAATGGTAACGACAAGTAGCCCAGCTCCAGGGCAATATATATGTCTGCCCACTGTTACTCGCTGCTCCGGGTGTAATGCTGAACTCCCCGGAGCAGCCCCTAAAAACAATTGTCTGACTCTGTGAACATGAGTAAGGAGCTTTTGATGTCCCCGTCAACCCTGGCGCGCTGGTTCAATACTAAGTTTGAAAGCACCCTATGCGTGATATCTCTTGTGGTGATGTCCTGCTGCGTCTTTCTCCAGGTGATCCTGCGTTACCTTTTTCATCAGTCTGCCCCCTGGGCCGAAGAGCTGGCCATTTACGGCATGGTTTTTTCCGTTTACTTCGGCGCTGCACTGGCCGTCACCGAAAAGAGCCATGTCCGCATTTTGAATTTGGTCCTGCTTTTTCCCAGAAAAATCGCCATTGGCATCATTGTCGCTGGCGATGCCGTTTGGTGTGCATTTAATATCTTTATGGTCTTCCACGGCATTGACTACCTGAAGATCCTTTGGGACACCCATTTTATTTCTCCAGCCCTGGGCATTGAGCAACGATGGCCCCAAGCTATTGTGCCCTTTTGTTTTGCCCTGATGACCTTTCGTGTCCTCCAATTCTATTACCGCTGGCTTCGTACCGGTACCTGTGAGCTGACATGCGACATTCCCGGTGAATAAGACCAAATGAGTATAACCCGAGAGCTTTCATCTAAAGACCACGTGCAACGCATTGCATGATTTAGGAGTGTGATTTATGAACGGACCATTGTGGATGGCCATCGCCTTTGTCTGCAGCATGCTCATTGGAGTACCCATTCCATGGGCGGCCGGTGTCGCCACCGTCATCGGACTGCACATTATCGATATCCCGTTTACCCTGCTCAGCCAAACGGCTTACAACGCCTTTGAATCCTTTCCCCTGATGACCATCCCGTTGTTTGTGCTGGCCGGGCAATTGATGGAAAAGGGGGGTATGTCGGAGCACCTCATCCAAATCGCCCGAAAGATGGTCGGTTCCTTACGAGGCGGAACCTCCCTTGTGACCATTGTAAGCTGCGGGCTCTTTGCTTCGCTTACAGGCTCCGGCCCTGCCACCACTGCGGCCATTGGCGGCATCACCATTCCTGCCATGGTCGACGAGGGGTACCCCAAAAAATTTGCCTCCGGGATTTCCGCATCTGCCGGCGCCCTGGGAAGCATCATCCCCCCCAGTAACCTGTTGATCATTTATGCACTGATCGCCGAGGAATCTGTCCCCAAGCTCTTCCTGGCAGGCCTGGTCCCTGGGTTCATGGTTATCCTGTTTCTGATCTTAACCTCAACTACCGTATGCAAATTGGGCGGGTTTGGAGAAAAAGTCGATGATGACTTCTCGTTTCGCCCCCTTTTAGGGGCTCTTTGGGAGGGAAAGTGGGCCATCGGAGCCCCGCTGATTATTCTTGGCGGTATTTACAGCGGAATTTTCACCCCGACTGAGGCCTCGGCTGTGGCGGTCTTCTACGGCCTCTTCGTGGGCACCGTTGTCTACAAAAAACTGACGGTGGGCAACGTCATCGACAGCCTCAAGAGCACCACGACCATGGTGGGCACAGTCTTGGTGATCCTGGGCTCCACCAAGGCCTTCGGCCAGTTGGTGGCGTTTTACGATATTCCCCTTGCTGTCCAGGGTTTTTTTACAGGGTTTACCAACAACCCCTTTCTTGTGCTGATGATGATTAGCCTTCTCTATATCCTCGCTGGTATGTGGATGGAATCCATTCCCCAGGTTGTTATCTTTACGGCTGTGCTTCTACCCGTAGTCAAAAGCATGGGTATCGATCCCATATTTTTCGGGGTCCTGACGGTGCTGACCTGCGAAGTGGGTTTTTTAACCCCACCCATCGGGGTAAACCTCTTTGTTTCATCACGTATTGCCGGAATCTCCCTTGGAGAGTCTTCCGTGGGGGTACTTCCCTTTATCGTGCCCTATATCGTAACCATCACAATCCTCTGCGCCATGCCCTGGCTAACCACTGGTGTTGTCGATATGTTTTTCAAGTAGCCCCCCCTCTCCTCGCCTGACTTCGAAAACGGTGGGGAGATCTCAGGATCTGAACGGAGTGTAACAATGATAGATGTACTCATAAAAAATGGCGTGGTGATTGACGGGGAAGGGGGTTCAGCCTTTAAGGCGGATGTCGCAATAACAGGAGACACCATTTCCACCGTTGGGAATATCGATTTTGATGAAGCCGCCCTGATCATAGATGCCACAGGAAAGATGGTTTGCCCCGGATTTATCGACCTTCATACCCATTCTGATTTCACATTCCTGGTAGACGGGAGGGCCCAAAGCTCCATCCACCAAGGGGTCACCACCGAGGTGATCGGTCAGTGCGGCTACAGCTGCGCGCCATGCACCGAAGCTGCGGATTTAAAGGGTATGCTGGGCTATCAACCCGGTGTGGATGTGGATTGGCGAAGCGCAGGGGAATATCTGAACCGTGTCAAAAGAGAGGGCGTTGGCGTCAATGTGGCAGCCCTGGCTGGTCACGGTTCACTTCGCCGGTGTGTGATCCCCGAGGGCAGGGGCGAAGCCTCTGACGAACAGCTTGAGGCCATGTGCTCCCTTCTGGACACCTGCATGCAGGAAGGGTTCCATGGTCTCTCCCTGGGGCTGGAATATGAACCCGGCATCCATGCGACCACCCGTGAACTGGTGGCCCTGGCCAAGGTAGTGGCCGCCCGTGACGGTATTCTCGCGGCCCATGTGAGAAACAGAGACGTCCATTACGACATGGCCTTCAGCGAGGTCCTCTCGGTGGCACGTATCACCGGCGTGCGCCTTCAAATATCTCACTTAAGCCCCAAATTCGGCGCCCCGGCAGATGCGGTGGCCAACAGCCTATCGATGATTGATCGATTAAACACCAATGGCGGAAATGTGGCCTTTGACCTGATCCCTGACAACTGGGGCCCGACACTTATGGCTTCGGTGCTTCCTACCTGGGCCCATATGGGAGGGATTAAAGCCACTTTAAAATACCTTTCAGACCCTAAGGCCAGAGAGAAGATGAAGGCGTCGCCCAACCCCATCTGGCAGTTGGTCCTTCAGAAGCGGTGGGATCTGATTACTCTGTTTTATTCACCGACCCACCCCGAACTGGTCGGAAAAACAATGGCAGAAATCGGCGAGACCATGAAGTGCGATCCCCATGACGCCGCATTCGAGCTACTTCTTGCCTCCGGAGAGGACATGGCTCAAGTCATCTGGGCGGGATGGAACTTTGACGAGGCCATGCAACAGGAACTTTTGGTCCACCCCATGTGCGGGGTGATGTCCGATGCCCAAACCGTGGCCCCAGATGGCCCACTGGCAGGGTCTACCGGCGCACCCAGCGTGTACGGATGGGTCGGGCAATTTTTTGATCGCTACGTAAAAAAAGAGGGGCTGCTATCCTGGGAAGAGGCAGTAAGGCGGGTTACCAGCCTACCGGCAGATCGGATGAAAATCAAAGACCGTGGACGAATTCACCCCGGTTTTAAAGCTGATATTACGGTGATGGACCCAGAAACAATCGCGTGTCAAGCCACTATCCATAACCCCAACAGGTACCCGGATGGCATCAGCCACGTCCTTGTCAATGGAAAGGTCGCTGTTTGTGACGGAAAACGGGTCGACGGAAACCACGGTCAAATTATTCGCCACGAATAGCCTTAAAAAACTCAAGCAGGGTATTGAACAGGAATACCCTGCTTGAGCAGTTTTGAAAGAGATAAGGGCCTCTATAAAAATAAGGGCACCCGGGATTTGCCTACTTGGCCATTCAGTGAGTTAATCATACAACGTAAAAACAGTACAGTGAACCTTGTTGCTCATGGTTGCTAAAAACCATCTCCACACACCTTATCAAGGCCCAAGCATGAAGCGTGCACTCTGGACAAGCGACTATTGGGCTAAGATAAACTGTTCAGCTTAAAAAGATATACGATTGCCCTGGGGAGGGGGGCGATTTGTTTGACCTCGGTCAGGGAATCGGCCAAGACATAACGATATACGGCAGACGTTTTTCTATGCAACAACCTAAAGGTTATGGGGAATACTGCGCGCATTGCCGAGCTGCTCTCCACCCAGAATCGATCGCCCGCCCTGCGGGTGTCTTTGTTTGTGGCTGTTGAAGTAAAAGTTAAGTTCCTTTTTTTAAAGGTGTCTTGGACTAAAGACAGGTAATACCGGATGCCGGAGCGTGGGGAAAAGACGTCAAGAACCAATGAGATCAGGAGATACTGCTTGAAGATAGTTATCGTAGGGGCCGGGGAGGTAGGGTTTCATATCGCCAGTCGGCTCTCACTTGAGAACAAAGATGTAATGGTGGTCGATACCAGTGATGAGGCCCTGAAACAGGTTTCTGAAAATCTGGACGTGCAGGTGGTCAAGGGGTCGGGCAGCAGCCCCGAGGTGCTTATCGATGCCGGGGTTAAAAAGGCAGATATCCTTCTGGCTGTTACCGACAGCGATGAGACCAATCTCGTGGCCTGCCTTACCTGTGACATTCTCTCCCCAGCCACGAAAAAACTGGCTCGTATCCGCCATGGTGACTATGACGCCTATCATGAGTATTTCCGAAAAAACGCCCCCCATATCGACACCATTATCAACCCTGAGATAGAGGTGGTGAAGACCATTTATCGGTTGATGAGAGTTCCCGGGGCTGTGGATGTGGGGGAGTTTGAAGGCGGTCGCGTGAAAATCATCGGCATGCGTCTGGAGGGAGGGAGTCTTCTGGATGGATTGCAGCTTGCAGAGCTTCCCTCGCGCCTGGGGGGTGTTCGTCCTCTTATTGCTGCCATTGTGCGAAAGGGGCAACTCATCGTTCCTCATGGCAATGATGTCCTGCAGGCAGGGGACCTCGTCTACTTTATCAGTGAGGCCACAAAGCTCAATGATGTCCTGCGTCTCTTCAACCGCCCAAAGAAACCCGTGAATCGTGTGCTTATCGTGGGAGGTGGTCGCATCGGAACGCGTCTGGCTGATTTTCTGGAGAGCAAGAGCATCCATACCAAAATCGTGGAGAAAGATGCTGACCGGTGCCGTTTTCTTGCCGAACGTATGAATCGTTCCGTGGTTCTTTGCGGGGACGGTTCCGACCAAAGCTTGCTGGTGGAAGAGAACATCAAAGACATGGATTTTGTGGTCTCCCTCACCGATGATGAAGAGACCAATATTCTGGTCTCTCTCCTTGCGAAGAGCATGGGAGCAGAGAACACCATTACCAAAATCAGCAAGTTTAGCTACATGCCCCTTATGGGGAGTATTGGGGTGGAACAGGTGGTGAGCCCGCGGCTTTCGGCCATTAACACCATTCTGCAGCATATCCGAAAGGGTAAGGTGCTTTCCGCCATGAGCGTCCATGAGGAGCAGGCTGAGGTAATTGAGGCAGTGGCTCTTCAGACCTCCGACTTGGTGAACACCCCCATCAGAAAGGTGTCGTTTCCCCGTGGAGCTCTCCTTATCTGTATTATTCGTGATGATGAGGTGATTATTCCGTCCGGGGAGAGTGTCATCAAACCCGACGACCGGGTGATTATTTTTGCCATCCGCGAAGCCGTTCCCGGCATTGAGAAGATGCTCACCGTCAAATTGGAGTTTTTCTGATGCGCTGGCCTGTTGTGACGTATATCACCGGGTTTCTTCTTTTTGTCCTGGGGTTGTCCATGTTGTTTCCAGTGGTCTGTTCCGTTGTCTACGGGGGCCATGACCTTTTCGCCCTGGTTCTTTCTGCTGCCTTTACCGTGATATCGGGTGCCATCGCCATTCTGGCATGTCGAGACGTCAGCTTCGACAACATCAGTCAGCGGGAAGGGATGGCCATTGTGGCTGTGGGATGGACCGTGGCGGGGCTTTTCGGAGCGATTCCTTTTTACCTCAGTGGGGCTCTCCCCCATTTTGTGGATGCTTTTTTTGAATCGGTCTCTGGCTTCACCACCACGGGTTCCTCGGTGTTCACCAATATCGAGGCGGTGCCTAAGGGGCTTCTGTTCTGGCGGAGTTTGATACAGTGGCTTGGCGGTATGGGGATTATCGTGCTGTCCCTGGCTATTCTCCCATTTTTGGGGGTGGGGGGAATGCAGCTTTACAAGGCCGAGGTGCCGAGCCCTGTTCCGGACAAACTGAAACCCCGTATTTCAGAGACGGCATCTCTTCTCTGGAAGGTGTATGTGCTGATCTCTCTGGTGGAGGTGGTGCTTCTGCTCTTTGGTGGCATGGATCTCTACGATGCCCTTTGCCACACCTTTACCACGATGCCCACTGGAGGTTTTTCCACGAGAAACACTTCGGTGGCGGGCTTCAACAGTACCTATATTGATGTGGTGATCATTGTCTTTATGATACTGTCCGGGATCAACTTCTCCTTGCACTACCAAATGCTTCGGGGTAAAACCCTGGCCTTTTGGGAGGATTCGGAGTGTCAGTGGTTTCTCATTATAGTGGTGGGGGCTTCTTTACTGGTCACTTTCGATATCTACGGCAGTGTCTATGCAAGTCTTCCTGAGGCCTTTCGTTACGGCTCGTTTCAGGTGGTTTCGATTATCACCACCACGGGGTATGCCACGGCAGATTACGAACTCTGGCCGGGGTTGAGCCAGGTGCTGATCTTTCTATGTATGTTTATCGGGGCCTCTGCGGGCTCCACTGGCGGCGGCATGAAAATTGTGCGTGTGATGCTCTGCCTGAAATTCTGCTACCGGGAGCTCTATCTTCTTATCCATCCCCGGGCTGTTGCGACCATTAAACTGGGGGGCAAGGCTGTCTCAGAAGATGTCATGCGCAGTATCGTAGGTTTCATCGCCATCTATGTCGGGCTTTTTGCGATTTGTTCTATGGTTCTGGCTGGTATGGGGGTCGATTTTGTCACCGCCTTTACTGCCGTGGGCTCCTGTATCGGTAATGTTGGACCCGGATTCGGCCTGGTGGGCCCTGCGGAGAACTTTGCTCTGATCCCCCAGGCGGGGAAGTGGCTCCTTATTTGGTGTATGCTCATAGGTCGCCTTGAAATCTACACAGTAATCATCGTTCTTGTACCGGAGTTTTGGCGTAAATAGTTGACTAAATAGCTAACATTTTACGGTGAATGCTTCGATATTGATGACGTCATTTAGCTTACTTTAACGCGAAAGCCGTTTTTGGTCAGGTTTCAAACGGTCGCCGGATCGAACCAATTGATTTACCACTTGATTGCGATGAAGGGAAATGTAGAGGTTAAGGCATATTTCAAGCTGCTGGAGCCAAGGTGGTTTCATATTATGTTGGCGAGAAAGCTCGAATAATCAAGAAACTACCGGAAGCTCATCCCATCGGGTGGTATACGAAGGAGATGGTTGAAGCGGGTGCGCCACTTCTTGGGGGCGGAAAGGCCTGAGAATGCATACCCAAGGGTGCGCCTGCCCATGGTGCTATTGACAGCGTCCATGGTTTTCATGAAGGAAGCAGAGCGGGGCCGGTCCACCTTATCAAAGAGAAGGGTTTGTTCCTGGGTTTCGAGGTTAAGTTCCCGCATGTGAACACCCATTTTTTTGAAGGGGATGTTCTCTTTGTAGATCTCGTCGAAGGCCGAGAGAGCCCCCATGATGATCTCCGAGCTGTCGGACGTAGGGGCGGGGAACCGAACCGTTGCGGTGTTGTAATAGAACTCTGTCTTGTGAAACCGGTTGCTCATTCCAAAAACCTCCAAAACACCTGCCCGGAGGCCTTTTTTGCGGAGCTTTTCGGCGTATGTAGAGAGGGTCTTGGTAAGATGCTTTAGGTCATCGATACCAGAAGAAAAACTCCGAGAGACACACATACTTTTTTTGACCGGCGGGTTTGCCTCCAAGGGGTAACATGAGATGCCCACAAGCTCATTAAGAAGCCGGGTGCCATTTATCCCCATGCGCTTTTGGATCATACCCCGATCAGCATTGATTAAATCCAAGGCCGTGTTGATGCCTCTAACCTTGAGAAATTTCTCATACTGCCTGCCCACGCCCCAGACCTTTCCCACTTCGGTAGCTGCTAAAGCCCTCTCTGCTGTGGTTCAGGCTATGCTGGTGCTCTGACAGATCATTTTATCGTGGCAGGGGACTCTTTTCGTTCTTTCTATTGTGAGGCGCTTGCCGTATTCTATGGCCCTGGTTTCTCTTAGATTTTGCGAGCCCCTCTGGCCACCCTTGAAAATCCCCGGGCGCCTCTCCCCTTATTTTTACTTCATCGCAACGCCCATCTCCATTACTGCCACTGGTGCCCCCTTTTTCGCCTTGATGGTTATGCCTTTATGCCCCTTTTTTACCTATGATCAGGCACTTTCGCCATTCAAACACGGTGCGCAGGCGCACCCTACTCTGGATAAAAGGGCTCGATTACAGCAAGCGTAGCGTAAAAGGGTGGTAATCAAGAAAATAAATACACAAATTTAAGAAAATGCCGCTGTGATTTGACCCGAGGAACGGGGTGAAGCGCATATGCAAGCTGCTTTCAAGGTGTGTTTGCCTCACGTGGCTTCGCCACCCTTGCCGCCCGAGGCCCATTTTTTGGCCACTTTAACCATAGGAGGCCTCGGTTCTGGTGCATAAAATGCACCCTACGGTCATGATGCCACCGGCATGGGTGTGGCCCATCCGTCTTCATCCTCGTGGAAGGCCAATGGGGTCTATCGATTAAATCGACACCCCTGGCCGCCGGAGGCCCGTTTCTTGGTCGTTTTGACCGCATCGTCTCTGTCTACGCATAGAAAATGGGATACACCGTTGTCCCAAAGGAGAAGACAATGAGCTTTCAGGTTAAGAACAACATTCACTGGGTGGGAAAAATCGACTGGGAGTTGCGAAAATTCCATGGGGATGAGTACTCCACCCACAAGGGGTCTTCATACAACTCGTATTTGATTCGGGAAGAGAAGGTCGCCCTCATCGACACGGTTTGGAAACCCTTTGCCAAAGCGTATGTTGAGAATCTGAAACAGACCATTGATTTAAACGAGATCGACTATATCGTCGCCTGCCATGGGGAAAACGATCACAGCGGGGCGCTGCCAGAGTTGATGCGCCATATTCCGGATACCCCCATCTATTGCACCAAAAAATGCGTTAAGAGCCTTCAGGGGCTGTATCATGAGGATTGGAACTTTAAAACGGTTGTCACGGGCGATACCTTAAGCCTCGGTTCCAAAGAGTTGGTTTTTGTGGAGGCCCCCATGCTTCACTGGCCGGACAGCATGTTCGCCTACCTGACCGGAGATGAGGTGCTGTTCAGTAACGATGCCTTTGGCCAGCACTATGCCTCGGAGTTTATGTTCAATGACCGTGTGGACCAGGCCGAGCTTTTTGCCGAATGCATTAAATACTATGCCAACATTTTGACACCCTTCAGCCCCTTGGTGATTCGAAAGATTAAGGAGGTCCTGGGGTTTAACTTGCCTCTGGATATGATCTGTACCAGCCACGGTATTATCTGGCGCGACAATCCCGCTCAGATTGTCGAGAAATACTTGGAGTGGGCCGACAGCTACCAGGAAAATCAGATCACCATTGTCTACGATACCATGTGGGAGAGCACCCGGCTGATGGCTGAGGAGGTGGCCGCTGGTATCCGGGAGGCCGATGATGAGGTCACGGTAAAGCTCCATAATCTATCCAAGACAGACAAGAATGACGTCATTACCGAAATATTCCGATCCAAGGCCATCCTGGTGGGGTCGCCCACCATCAACAATGGCGTTCTGGTCCATGTGGCCGGCCTGCTGGAAGAGATGAAGGGCTTAAAATTTAAAAAGAAGAGAGCCGCCGCCTTCGGGAGCTACGGCTGGAGTGGCGAATCCATCAAAATTATCACGCGGCGCCTCGAAGAGTCGGGGTTCGAGGTACCCGGCGATGGCTTGGGCCTGACCTGGGCTCCAGACGAGGAGAACAAGGCGAGATGCCGGCAGTTTGGTCGAGATTTTGCCGGTAAAAATGCGATCCGATAAGGGCCTTGGGCAAAAATAGAAGAGAAAAGTGACCAAAAAACATGCCTCCGGCGGCCAGGGAATAAATCCCCTGGACCCCAAGTGAGTGCCCATGACGGGCCAAAGGCCCGTCATGGGCACTATTGAAACTTATTTGGCAATCTTTTCAAAAGGAAAGGCTCCCGGCAGGGGCAACCGAGGCTATACTTTCACCGTACGGCCTCCGGCGGCGAGGCATGCCACCTCTAAAGCAGGATGCATATGCGCTTTACCCCTCGTGCCTCGGTGCAAATCACAGATGCCTTTTGGTTGTATGCTTGAGTAAATGTATCCAACCGGTTTGGCAACCTTTTGTAAAAGGTTGGCCCCCGACAGGGCCGCCGGAGGCACGCTTTCAGTGTTTTATCCCTTCGCTTGTCGGTGCAAAACGCGGCGGCATTTTTTTTACCTGAACTCTAATATTTAAGGAGAGACACCATGAAAGTCATGAAACTCGATGAGACCAACGAGTTCACCCCCGGTGAGATGAAACGGTTTATGCTGGTGGAAAAATCCGAGTCTTTTAAGATTATTAACTTCAACCTTGACGCAGGGGTTCTCTTCCCCGTTCACTCCCATGATCTCGATGGAGAGCTGTCGATTTTGGTGTTGGATGGGGAGGGATTTTTCCTCGGCGCGGGAGATGCCGAGATTCCGGCAGGAAAGGGGGATCTTCTCGTCTCGGAGATTCGTGAACCCCATGGGGTTCGCTCGACGACCAAGATGCGAATCCTGGTGACCATCGCCCCGCCCATCTAATCTCCGACAATTCGTCATGAACCGGTGGCGCTTTTCAACGACGAAAAGTGCCACCGGGCCCTATCTAACAAATCGGCATCCAGCCCGATTCCCCTCCCACAATGGTTTTGACTATCGTTGCCCCTTCGTACCGGCCTTTCTGGATTGAAAAAATTACGATCAAAGACAGTGAAAAAGACCCAGTCTCCAGGTGTTGTCAATAAAATTGTCGGCTCATCGCTCCCGATGGACCATACGAGTCTGGTATGCCAGGGCAGTCAGCTGCCTCTTAAAGAGGTCACTCGATGGGCAGGCGACTTTTTCGTATCGAGATTTTCGCTAACGATTTTAGCCGACTGGGAAAAATACGTTCTATGGTTCAAATAGGCTGAAAAAATGTCTTCGAGGCATCTGTTCCTGTCATCTAAAAATTTTTGTGGCGTTTTTCTCGAGAAAGAGCGCCGGAGGCGCCGCTGAATCGTTACGATCTTCGCCATGATTTTCCCCGGCCCTCGTTTGGGTGTAGGTCTTGAATTACATTGAATAATGAATGATATCAAAGTATAATCCAATGAAATTTTGCAAATCGTGGCGATAATTTAGAGTAAACTCGTACCTTCTGCCTTTATCTATTCTCAGAATAGACACCTCATATGAACCTCAACCATCGGTTTCAATTTCTGCCAGGATTCTCGCACCCATTAAAAATCCATTTATTATTAGTTCGCTTTAAAAAATGCCTCCGGCCAGGGCCTCCCCCCCTGGACCTCACGTGTGCGAATGTGACGGGCTGTGGCGCGTCCTCTCATCAAAAATGTTGGTGCGGCGTTTTTTGATAAGAAGAGCGTCGGAGGCGCCGCTGAATCCTTACTTTAAAATTCACGCATTCGCAAAAAGGAGTTGGGTATGAAAGATTTTAAGAGACGAGATTTCTTGAAGTATGCAGGGGCTGGGGTCGCCACCATTTTGGTCGGGTGTAACAGCAACAGCAACGGCGACGATGAAGATGGGGATAGCACCGGCAGCAATAGCGGACCTGCTGGGGGCGATGATCTCCCCTCGGGTGGGGAGACAGAGACCCTTCACTTTACCATCACCGATGCCATGAAGGAGATGATCACCCACGAACCGAATAACCCGGGTGCCGGTCCGGCAGAGTGCTATTTCTGGGTGTTCCAGGAGGAGCGTTTCCCGGCGGATTCACCCGGGCCGCAGATCTTTGCCGTGGAGGGTGATCGCATTGAGGTTAAGGTGACCAACGCCCTTGACGGTCCCCACGCTTTTTTTATCCCCGGACCGTCACAGGCCGCTCCGCCCATGGTGGATACCGGTCCCATTGCACCGGGGGAGACCGTCTCGGTGATTTTCGAGGCGGGGGCTGCGGGAACGTATCTCTACCATGATAATATGAATGCTCCCGTTAATAGGGTGATGGGCCTTCATGGGGCCTTCGTCGTCATGCCCCGGAAGGCGGTAGCGGGCCACAAATTGACCCCGTATGCCAATCCGAGCCCTGGGGTTCAGCAGCTCTTCGATGACTTCGGTAGCACCCCCTGGTGGCCCGGCCTTGCCTGGGAGGAGGGGGATCCGTCCACCGATACCCCGCCTGCCCGTCAGCATGTATGGCTCTGCCATCAGGCCAGTCCCGTACTCTTTGCCGAGGTGGGGGAGTTCGCCCAGGCAAATCCCGGTGTGGACTTTCCGGCGGACCGGTTTGTGGCGCTTTTCCTGGGCGATCCCTTCATCAACACGAGTAACGATGCCAGGACGGATGTGAACGCCTCCTTTCCGGTCAAGACGACGGGATTCAACCGCAAGCCCCATTTCTTTACCATCAATGGTCAGTCCGGTTTTTTTGCCCACCATAACCCCGCTATTGTCCCCATGTATCGCGTGGGGGAACCGTGTGTGGTGCGTATCCTGAATGCAGGGCTGTGGCTTCACTCCATGCACCTTCATGCCAATCATTTTTACGTGACTTGCGTCAACAACGTGCCCCAGGAAAACCCCCTATGGCTGGATGTGTTCAACGTCTTTCCCATGGATAGCGTGGATTATACGATCCCTTTTATGAGGCCACCGGACATTCCCAACCAACGGGGTATCGGAAGGGCGGATGCGGGAGTCGTGATCCAGAGTGGGGGGACGAGAACCTGGCCCCCCGTCCGGGAATTCGAAATACATCAGCCGGCCATCGGGACCCTGGCCACGAGTTTTGATGGAACCCGGCAGTCCGATCTGGCGGCACGGCAATCACCGCTCTGCTATCCGATGCACGACCACTCCGAGCCGTCCCAGACATCCCAGGGGGGCAACTACAATTGTGGCCTCATTGCAGGCGTCTACTTCCTCGGTGACCGGAATACGATGATGGATTTTCCCATGGAAGATGAGTTTCAGATGATGATCGATTTTGGGCGGCGGGTCGCTGAAACCGGTCCACCCCCTGGGGGATGGCCCCCAGAGCCCGATTCATGATGCGGGAGGTTGACGGAGACATTATTTTGCCGATGCGAGCTGGTGATGTGTATTCCTAGGATGGACGCAGATAAAGGAGAGTTAAGATGGCACTACCAAAATCAGGGACCCGAATCCGCCGGAAGAAGATCAGTGGTATGCAGGCGATGTGGACGAAGATGTGGGATCCGCCGAAGGATAGCCCCGAGACTCCAGAGCTCGTGGCGGCCACCAATCCCGTGCCTGAGTTTATGGCCTCCCTTGCCCTGGGATCGGTCTCCACCCCCCAGACGGTGGAGCGCATCCTCCTCAACAATTTGCCGAATGATCAGACGGTGACCTGGGACGGTCTCAAGGACCTTTCGTTCATGGTGTTCGATGATTCGGATTTTGCCCCCACGGGGGCCTTCCCCGGCGCCACGATCCGGGTCCCTCGGGGGGTGATCTTCCACTGTCAGACCCAAGGAAAGGGGCCCCCTCCCCACACCATCCACTGGCACGGCATCGAGCCCACGCCCATGAATGATGGTGTGGGACACTGCTCCATGGAGATTGGTGATTATCTGTATCAGTGGCAGCCGAATTTTATCGGGACCTATTTTTACCACTGTCACCGGAACACGGTGCAGCATTTTGAATTCGGACTCTACGGGATGCTCCTCGTCGAGCCCCCCGATGCCTACGACCAGAGAGATCCCGCCCAGCCCTTCTACGCCGGTGGGTACCCTCGCCGTACGGCGGCTAATACTAGTGCGTTTCCCCAGTTTCCGGGATTCATTTCTGGCCACCCCACCCTCGGTGTGGGCAATGCCGCCGATGACGGGGTGGGAGATCCCCACGCCTTTACGGTCCCTTACGATGCGGAGGCCCTCTGGGTGTTGGACGACCGGGACTCGGTCTGGAGTGACCTGGCCTCTAATGCCAAGGCCTTCTACCCCGGAGGGGCCGTGACAAACGATGGCCATCTCGCCGCTGTCGTCGATCGGCCTGGGGTGAACGATCAGTTTCCCCATGGCTTTTTTCACGATTTTAATGCCGATTACTGGTACGTCACCGGGGTGCCGGTACCCGCGGCGAGAGGGGGGACGGCCACCATTAATCCATCGGGTCCCCGGCCTACCGGGGGTGGACTTCCCGGCGGACTGATTCCTCCGAATCTCAATAGCGGGGTGACGGGGATGCAGGTCGCCGTGGATGCGCGGGTGAATGAGACCATCCTCGTCCGGTGTCTCAATGCCGCGTACAACTCCATTACCGTCACCCTTCCCATGGACGCGGTCGTCATCGCTTTCGATGGGCGGGCCCTGGGGGTGCCTCCCTTTGCCCGGTACAATCATGCCTTCCTGCTTCGGGCCGGGACCCCGTATCATCTCAGCACGGCGCGGCGTTTCGATCTCCTCCTGCGGTCGGCCACACCGGTCAGCGGTACGGCGACGGTCCAGTTCTTTGACACCCGGGGTCAGAGGGTGGCGGCCACCGATCCGGTCCTGGTGACCGCTCGCATTCCCATTGAGATAAGATAGGTGGGGCATATCTGAATCGTGACTTCGAGTGCCTATAGAGGGAGAGAGACCATGCGTGTTCGACAGGGTAAGCGATGTCTCATTGGTGGTGGGGTGCTTTTCGTTCTCTCCCTTCTCTTTGCCTGCGGCAATGACAATAATGATGATGAATCATTGGGAGGGGCGGGGGGAGAGACGCCCATCGCATCGATGCCCATGGACGATGCCTTCACGTGGACCGGCAACACCCGCCTGAGGGTGGTACCGGAGAGTGGCCTCCTGGCCAACGATCCGCCGGCCACGACCATTGTCGCTGCGGATACCGTCTCCACGCTGGGTGGCCGGGTCCAGGTCG
>JABXKT010000087.1 GCA_013619155.1 Desulfobacteraceae bacterium | reverse complement strand
GGTGTGGAGAGGGGGGGGGATTCTCGGTATCGATGGGGGAATTGATACCCACAAAAAAGATGGGTTTGAAAAAGTGGCATAATTTTTGTAAGAATGATCGACGCACATTGTGGTATTTTTAAGGCGGTCAGAAAATAGTGATGCAAGAAAATCCCGAAGAAGAGAAAAAAGATCATCATCAGGGGCAGGCTGCTTGTTTTGGTGCCAGTTTGAGGGACATGAGGTCCCGACCTTTTTGGTGACGTCGGGTATGTAATGGGTATCTTTGTAAAAAGTCAAGTATTTACATTTTTGAAAACCCTCTGTAAAGTGACCACGTTCCCATGCCCGCAAGGTATCGGAGCGGCTTGTCGTGGCATCTGTTTTGATGCATTGATCACCTGTGTGAGGCAGATAATTTGAGAGGCGGCCCTTGTCGGGGTTGTCGGAACCAACACCAAATATCCTTTGATGGGGTAGTTATGACCATTTTGATTCCTTTACTGGTACTGTGTGGGCTGGGAGCTTCCATTGGCCTTTTGCTTGCCCTTGCTGACAAGAAACTCGCCGTTGAAACCAACCCGTTGATTGATGAGGTCAACGCCATTCTTCCCGCAGGTAACTGCGCAAACTGTGGGTATGCCGGATGCGGTCAGTATGCCCAGGCGGTTGTCGAAAATCCGGATGTACGCCCCGACCTCTGTGCGCCGGGTGGCAATGAGTGTGCCCAGAAGATTGCGGCCCTGACCGGGAAGAAGGCGGCTGAAATTAAGCCCGTCAAGGCCATTGCCCGCTGCAGTGGCTGTCCTGAAGTCAACTGCACCACCAAGTATATCTACCAGGGCTTGAATGATTGTGTGGCCGCCTCCCATCTCTTTGCCGGAGAGAAGGGGTGCGAATTTGGTTGCCTGGGACTCGGTAACTGTGTCCGTGCCTGCCCCTTTGGTGCCATTGTCATTGGTGAGCTTAATGTGCCCGAGGTGATCGAGGACAAATGTGTGGGATGTGGCCTCTGTGTCACGGCCTGTCCTCGAAGTATTATGACCATTGTGCCCGATCTGGCGGTGAGCGTCATCCGATGCCAGAACCGTGAGAAAGGCGGACAGACGAAGAAGGTCTGCAACGTGGGTTGCCTGGGTTGCCGCCTCTGTGTGAAGGCGTGTCCCCATGGTGCCATGAAGGTGGTGGATAACCTCTGCGAGATCGATTACGACAAGTGCCAGTTCTGTGAAGATGCCCCCTGCCTGCAGGTTGCCTGCAAGCCTGGCGTTATCGCCCCCGGTTACGGGGCGCCCATCAAGGCCCTCACCGGTAAAAGCACGGAGATGGCCCGAGACGCCGAGGCCAAGGCCGAGGATGCCGTGGGAGAGAAAGAGGGCGTGTCTGAAGCGAAAAAAGGGTAAGGGACCGGTTCGTTCCGTCCATTCTTATCACGAGTCCGTTTAAACAAGAGGGGTTCCGACCATGGGTCGGGACCCCTCTTTGTTTTTGGTCGGGAATATCGCCGCCATCCATGATGGTGGCGATATTTTTTTAAGGGGATATTGACGAATTCGTCGTGACTATTCAGCGTCCCTTAAGGCAGATAAGCCTCCGGCAGGGGCGCTTTTAAAAAAAGCGTCACACACACACTGTTTGATGGCAAAGAACGCATGCCTGTAAGATGTTTTTTGTAACAAATCTCACGGATCAACGGCCCATCACATGCAAAACCCTTGGGGCCAGGGGCGGCAACGCCGCTTAGGTAAAAAATTCCCTGGACGCCGGAGGCCTCTTCTTTTAACCCTAGGGCGCCTTTTTTCCCGTCGCTTGAATAGTTCATCATTCGTCTTCGTATCGCCATGCATCGAATCGATTGATAGCTTCATATTTCAAGGCGGCAAGGGGTGTGCGCCCCTTTTTTGAAGCGATACCATGGTGTTCTTCCCATGGAATGGACCACCCAATTTTCCCCATGAGCTGACATTGTCAAAAGAGTTCATCCTTTGTGGGGAATCTAAATATATGGTAAAGGTGGTTAAAAGATATTCCTTTAAATAGATAGCACCATTGAATATTTCCATTTGGAAATGAGTGGTGTGTATTACCGCATAATATGTGCTGGCCTTGTAATCGAATGATGATTTTTACAAGGAGGCCATTTTTTTTGTTTTGCAAGCGTTTGCTGTTTCTTTTGCGTAATGGAGTTCTCTTAATGCGCCATATGTTTTTATGGCGTTTACAAGTAGGCACAAGAATTGGAGATGGATTTATTATGCTTAAAGCCGGGATTTTTTTGGATGTGGACAACCTGAGTTTCAATGGTGGATGGGGCATGCGTTACAGTGTAATTCGTGACTTGGTGGCCGCCCAAGAGACCACGATTGTTCGTGCCAATGCCTATCTGGCTGCGGATTTCGATCGTGAAGAGTTTGATCACGAGTATCGTATGCGAAGTGAAGAGTATCGTAATGCCATGCGTCGCGCCGGATTTCACCTTATTTTGAAGCCTGTGAAGCGTTATTTTAATGATGATGGGGATACCGTGGTGAAGGCCAATGCCGACCTCGATCTGGCTGTGGATGCCCTCCTTCAGTCGGAGAACCTCGATTATGTTCTTCTGGGTACCGGCGACGGTGATTTTTTACGCCTGGTGCGTGCCCTTCAGAACCGCGGAAAACGTGTCGATCTGGTCTCCTTTGACAATACCAGTTCCGAGTTGCGTCGGGAGGTGGACAACTACTTCTCCGGATTTCTTGTCCCCGGTCTCATGCCCAGTCGTTTTGATAATAAACTCCGGCAGCGGGGTGTGATCTACTCGGTGAAAGAGGGGCGGGAGTACGGATTCCTCAATATGCGCACGGGCCTTGGCGTGGGGGCTGTCCAGAGCAATGTCTTCTGCCATGTCAATGATTTCGATCCCAAAATTCCCAGCGATCAGCTGATGCGCTACAAGCGTGAAGGGGCTATTTTGGAATTTGATGCCATTGAGCAGGGGCCGGATAAGTTTAAAGCAGAAAATATTCAAGTGTTTGACTGGAAGAATAGGTAGTCTGTCACGCCTGCTATCGCCTCTCCTGCGGGCCCTTTTTTGTAAGGGCCCGCAAGGGCGGGTTAGGGCATGACACCGTATGTCTTTAGTTTTTTATGGAGGGTTTTCCGGGTGATACCGAGCTGTCGTGCGGTTTCGCTCTTGTTATTCCCCGTGGCCTCCAGGGTAAAGAGGATCGCCTCTTTTTCCACCTCGTCTAAGGGGCGCATCTCACCCATGGCAGCACTTGGATGGGGGGCCGGTGTCATCATCTGATCGGCCTCCATGAGGCGCAGGGATTCGATGCCCACATGCTGGTTCTGGCAGAGAACCACCCCCCGCTCCACGGTATTGATGAGTTCGCGGACGTTGCCAGGCCAGTGGTAACGGACCAGCATATCCATGGCCTCCGGGGTAAAACCGATGATCTCTTTCCGGTTCTTCGTGGCCAGATTTTGCAAGTAATGCTGGGCGATGGGGGGGATATCTTCACGCCGTTCCCGAAGGGCGGGCAGATATATATCTACCACGTTGAGCCGATAGTAAAGATCCTCCCGAAACTTCCCCTCCCTTACGAGATCCGCCAAATTTTTATTGGTGGCGGTGATAACTCGGACATCCATGGGGATCACATCCTCGCCCCCCACGCGGGTAATTTCCCGCTCCTGAAGTACCCTCAAGAGTTTTACCTGCATGGAGAGAGGCATCTCCGAGACCTCATCTAAGAATATACTGCCGCCGTGGGCTTGGATAAATTTGCCCTCTTTTCGCCGTTGGGCTCCGGTAAAGGACCCTTTTTCATGGCCGAAAAGTTCAGACTCCAGGAGGCTTTCGGTGATGGCCGCGCAGTTGATCTTCACGAAGGGCCCCTCACGTCGTGCGCTATTGTAGTGGGTGGCCCCGGCGATGAGCTCTTTTCCGGTGCCGGACTCTCCGGTGATGAGGACGGTGGCCTCGGAGGTGGCCACCTGGGCCACGGTGTCCAGGAGCTGGGTCATGATGGTGCTGCGGGCGATGATGTTCTGGCGGTCGAACTGCTCCTTTAGGGAGAGCCTTAATCGTTGGTTCTCCTCTTTCAGGAGGAGTCGTTCGGTGGCCCGGCCGATGGTGAGGCGGAGTTTGTCGAAATCGATGGGTTTGGTGAGGTAGTCATAGGCCCCATTTTTCAAGGCCCCCACCGCCGTATCGATGGAGGAGTAGGCCGTCATGATGATGATGGGGATGGCCGGATTGATCTGTTTGATTTTCTCCATCGCCTCCAGGCCCGAGACCTTGAGCATGCGAATATCCATGAGGATCAGGTCGAAGTAGCGCTCCTTGACCATCTCGATGGCAGGTTGTCCGTCGTTGGCTTCAAATATGGTGTACCCCCACCCGGTGAGAAGGGTGGAGAGCATGGTTCGATGCGAGGTGTCGTCGTCAACAACCAGAATCGAGAAATTTTTTTTCATGGTCTGTCTGCTCCGCTTTGCTTGGGATGACAAGGGTAATGGCGGTGCCTTCCCCCTCAATGCTTTTGATACGAATCTCTCCGCCGTGAGCCTCCACGATGTTGTGACTCACGGCCAGCCCCAGGCCGGTTCCCGAGGATTTGGTGGTAAAGTACGGGTCAAATATATGGGCGAGGTTCTCTTCGGAGATGCCGCAGCCGGTGTCTGCGACGACGATATTTAGGTTGGCCGATGCCAGGGGCCGGCTGATGGTGACATCGATGCGTCCTCCCGGCTCGGTGGCTTCGATGGCGTTTAAGAAGAGGTTTAAGAGGACCTGGCTGATCTTATCGGGATCGAGGAGGATCGATTTTGGGGCCTCTTGAAAGTTGGTGGCTAAGGTGATGCCGCGTTCTCGCGTACGCATGCTCATCAACTTGACGCAGTTATCGATAAAGGGGCCCAACTCCACCCGTTTGGGGGTGAGGCAGATGGGGCGTGCAAACTCTAAGAGCTGGCCCACCACTCGGTTTAATCGGTCCACCTCTTTGATCATGATCTGGGCGATGTTGAGGTCGTTGGGGTTGTCTTTGTAGCGTTCACTGAAATAGGTGGCAAATCCCTTGATGGAGCTTAAGGGGTTGCGTATCTCGTGGGCCACGCCGGCCGCTAATTTCCCCACCGAAGCGAGGCGCCGACTCCGCTCCACCTCACGTTTAAGGCTGTGTACCTCGGTGAGATCCTTGAAGAGGCAGATATATCCGGTGACCTGGTTCTCCTCGTCCTTTAAGGGGGCGGCACTGACCTGAAGGGGCAGGGTATCTCCCCCTGGGGTGGTACACTCCACGAGGTCTTCCACCACGCCGATGCCATAATTGAGCTCCTGGATACGAGCTGTGAGCTCCTTGGGTAAGAGGGTTTTGGCCTCTTTTCCCGTACCATTATCGGGCAGTTGCATAACCGACTTGGCGATATGGTTGAAGGAGAGGATGCGAAGGGAGCTGTCAAAGGCCATGAGTCCGATGGGCAAATTCTCGACGATGGTGTCTGAAAAGGCTTTGATGCGTGACAGCGAGCTGCGGGTGGACTGATACGCCTGGATCATGAAGAGCAGGATCACCCCGCCAAAGCCAGATAGTAGGAGCACCGCACCGGAGATGATGGAGTCCTGCATCTCGATTTTTCCCGCCTTCTCCACGGAGCTCATGTCCAGCCCCACAAAGATAATGCGCTCGGGGGCTTTTTCCAATCTCAGGACGGCATCGGGTAGCTTTTGGTGGTCGTACCTGGAGATCTGCATCCTCAGGAGACTGGATGCCTCCTGGGTGAATCGCCGAAAGATGACGAGGGTTTGTTTTCCCCCTTCCGCCGGAACGATTTGCCAGAAGAGGTTGCCTGAACTGGCGATGCGCCTCAAATTCAGATCTTTGCCCTGGTAACTTAAGTTGAGGCGTTTGCCCGTTAAGGACTCCTTGTTGTGGGCGATGATGCGCCCGTCATCCTGGGCCACGAGAATATAGGAGATATCGGGTTGCCGTGCCGTTTCAAAGAGAAGTTTTTGAAGTTTACGGGTCTCTCGAAAGTTGTCGGCCATAAATCCGGTGCGGGTGCTCGCCTCGAAGGATCGAATGAGGGCCGCGCCTTTTTCTATAAGGATCTGGATACTATTTTCACGTTGGCGTTTGATTTTATCGAAGGTGACCCAGGAGGAGATGGGGAGAAGTACCACGACCGCTCCGATAAATATCCACGGGGGGACTTCTGACCAAAATTTTCGTTCCGATGGCATACACGGCTCTCTTGATTGATGGTTTCAATATCCCTAGGGGGAGGGGGCAGTGACCCACCCAGGGATTTATTTATGGAATTGAGCCACGGATTTTAAATTAGCAAAACCGGTGCCAGGGTGTGTCGCCTATGGCCCTGACCCTGGATAGGGGGCCTCTTTTTATGGGGCGATAGTCTCTACCGTCAAGGGTCAACTCTTTGGATACAGCGCTAAATTAAAGGGGCTCCCCAGGGTGTGGGGCCTCTTTTTATTTTATGGCGAGATTCTTTTTGTCACCCCGACGATGCGGTGCTTGGGCGAAGGGTGGGTAAAAAATAATCACTATATGGCGATTCTGGAGGTGCTTGGGTAAAAATTATCCACCATGGGGCGGGAAGGCGCAAGGAAAAAAGAGACAGGGTATTGAAGAATAAAAAAGGGTGCTATACTTAATCTTGATATGTCCACGGGTTAGGGTGTGCCCCGAGGGGGCGGGTTCCGCTTTGGCACGGGGGTTGCAAAAAGTCTTGGGCAGCCTCTCGAAGGCCCGGCTTAAACGGCACCATGTATACCACCCGAAACGCATCTCTCTTCCTCCCCCGTATAGAGATTTTTTAAGCCGGGTCCTTCGGATGCTCTTTTCCCTCTCCCCCCTTTGCACACAATAACGTTTAAAAACGGAGTGATTCAATATATGAGACATGCACGCGCTCTGGCCGTTCATCGAGAGAACCACACCCCCCTATTTTTTGCCCTAATGATACTCCTCACTGCCCTTCTTCTGACGGCGCCTCCCCTGCACGCCGAAGGGGTGCCGATGATTCCTGCCGATTTTTCGACATTGGCGGAGACGGCCTCTCCATCGGTGGTGAATATCCGAACAGAAAAGAGGATTAACGGCGGGGGCCCCGTCTCCCGACACTTTCAGTCCCCCAATTCCAAAGATCCCATGAATGAGCTTTTTGACCGCTTTTTCGGGGACCAGCGCCAGAGAGAGTTTAAGCAGCGCAGCTTGGGTACTGGATTTATTATCGATGCCGAGGGTTACATCGTCACCAATAATCATGTGGTGGAAAACACCGATGAGATCACGGTGATCTTGAAGGACGGCCAGGAGTATGAGGCCACCATCGTGGGGCGAGACCCCAGCACCGACCTGGCCCTCATAAAAATAGACGCCAAGGAAGCCCTTCCCGCCCTGGCCTTCGGCGACTCCGAAAAGGCGAAGGTGGGGCAGTGGGTCATGGCCATCGGCAACCCCTTCGGCCTCGGGCACACCGTTACCACGGGGATTGTCAGTGCCAAGGGGCGGGTTTTGGGAAATGGCCCCTACGACGATTACCTTCAGACCGATACCTCCATCAACCCCGGTAACAGTGGCGGACCCCTCCTGGATCTGAACGGGCGAGTCATCGGTATTAACACCGCTATTATTAAGGGGGGGCAAGGGCTTGGCTTCTCTATCCCCATCAATCTTGCCGCAGGCATCATTGCCCAGTTGAAGGCAGAGGGCAATGTGACCCGGGGGTGGATCGGCGTCTCCATTCAGGAGATTCAAGGGGAGGTGGCCAAATACTATGGTCTCTCACGCGCCAAGGGCGTTTTGGTCATGGAGGCTTTTGAAGGCGACCCGGCCTATGAGGCGGGAATTCGGGCCAAGGACGTCATCATCGCCATCGCGGGTCAGGCGGTGGTCTCTATGCGTGATCTGACCGGTATTATCGCCGCCCAGAGAGTGGGGGACCGGGTACGCGTCACCCTGCTTCGTGGCGATAAAGAGAAGACCGTCAAGGTGACGGTGGGTAAACGTGAGGAGAGGCGCACCGCCGGTGCCCGGGGTGTGGGAAGTGGCGATGCCGATCTGGGTATTGATATCGTCTCGATCTCTCCTGAGATCGCCAGGCGTTACAAGCTCGGTGATAATATGGACGGCGTTTTGATCACCGGTGTGAAGCCCCTCAGTAAGGGGAGTCAGGCGGGCTTGATTCATGGGGATATTATCAAGGAGATCAACCACACGCCCGTCAAGAGTGAGGATGGCTATTTTAAAATCATGGAGGCGGTGAAGCCAGGCGCCCAGATGGATATCCTTATCGTCAGGCAGGGGAGGGGCTATGCCCTGGTTCGTCTGGTGAAATAGGCGGGTCTCATCACCCGAATAGTCTCGTGGGCGTTTGTGTGCCACAACCTTGCATCGTTTTGCGGTCATCGCCTTCGGCTCGTTTTTGATGTGAAACCCTCGCGGCAGCTGTGCCCGGGGGTTTTATATTTTAGGGTGGGGGATCTCTCTGTATCCTTTCGTGCCCGGTGGCTTTTTGGGCGCGGAGGGCCATTCAACGGGGCGTTCAGGGCTGTCAGTGAGTCTAAAGTATCCAGTGGCCATGGGGCTGGGGCGCTATGTGGTTCGAAAGTATCCATATCATCGCCGCGGCCTATGGGTGCCCTCGGGTGTAGACGGGTGGTATGTGATAATATACCCTCTGTTTTTAAGTGCTTGGGGCCTATTTTATAAATTTTTTAAAAAATATATTGATTTGGCACGTAGTTTGCATTAAAACCTACACAGCCTCTCGAAGGCCCGGCTTAAACAACAAAACGCAGAACAACAGATAAGAAGCCTCTTTTCCCCCTTTTGAAAATCCCTTTAAGCCGGGTCCTTCAGAAGCTCTTTTTAAAGAATCTCCTCATCACAGTCCGGTGGCCCGGATCGTTATATGGTGTTTATATATATACTTCATCCTCCTAACTCCTTGAAGGCGTGCACGGGGCGCCGAAACGCACCCCATGTCACCTTTAGGTGACTGAAGTACTCTCCACTGATTATCTCTTTTACGGGGATTTTTCAGGAAAAAAACTTCATCTTCATTCTCCTAAATGTATGTGGTGTGAAACCCCCGAGGCAACGGTGCCTCGGGGGTTTCTTTTTTTAAGGGCCCTTTGGCTCGGTGTTTCCCCTTTAAAAGCCGGCGGCCTGGCAGTCCCCGCATGCCGGTGGGTCTGGGGCGAATAGATTTTCCGCGTGCCGGAGTCCATCACCTCGCCACTCTTTTACGGCGATCTTTTAGAAAAAAATTTCATCTTCATTTTTTTAAGGGCCCTTTGGCTTGGCGTTTCCCCTTTAAAAGCCGGCGGCCTGGCGGTCCCCGTATGCCGGTGGGTATGGATCAAAAAAGGTCTCTGGCGTGCCGGAGTCTACCACCTCTCCACGCTTCAGGACCACCACGTGGGTGGCCAGGGCGAGGATCTCCCCGGGTTCATGGCTAACGTAGAGAATCGGCATGGAGAAGTGCTCTCCCAAGTCTTTAATAAAGGGGATCACCTCGGCTTTGCGCGCCCCATCGAGGGAGGCCAGGGGTTCGTCCATGAGGAGCATGGTTGGGCTGGTGAGGAGGGCCCGGCCGATGGCCACCCGCTGTTTCTCCCCTCCGGAGAGGCCTGCCGGGCGCCGGGCCAGGAGGTGGTCGATGCCGAGGAGTGCCACTACCTCGTCAAAATCGATAAACCGGTGGCGGGCCGGGGTGCGGTGCATGCCGTAGGTGAGGTTGGCGCGCACCGACAGATGGGGGAAGAGGCGACCCTCCTGGAAGACATACCCGATACGCCGCTTCTCCGGCGGCAGGTTGATCCCTTTTTGCGAGTCGTAGAGGCAGCGGTCGTTGATGGCGATGTACCCCTCATCGGGTCGGAGAAGCCCGGCCACCATCTGGACGATGGAGGTTTTTCCCGCCCCCGACGGCCCATAGAGGGATGTGACGCCCCCGCTTGGGGCCTGGAAGGCGATATTTAGGTCAAATTGGCCCTGGGTATGGGAAATTTGTACGGTCAGCACGGTATGGCTCTCCTCCGAGGTCTTTCTCCTCAGTCTTATTTTTTAAAAAACAGGCGGTGGTCTCATGCTTTTATCTGGGCCGCCACCCTTCGAGAGAGGGTCTCGGATATGATCAGGGCCACCATGGCGATGAGGATCGACAGGATGCAGATACGAAGGGCCCCGTGCTCTCCATCGGGCACCTGGGTCAGGGTGTAGAGGGCTAGAGGGAGGGTCTGGGTCTCTCCCTTAATATTGGAGACGAAGGTGATGGTGGCTCCGAACTCGCCTAAGCTTCGCGCAAAGGCTAGGAGGGTGCCAGTGAGAATACCCGGGGCCATCAGTGGTAGGGTGACTGTGAAGAAGACCCTCACGGGGCCCGCTCCTAAGGTCCGTGCCGCGGCCTCCAGGCCGGGGTCTACGTTCTCCAGTGAGAGCCGTACGGCGCGTACCAGTAAGGGAAAGGCCATCACCGCAGCGGCTAAGACAGCCCCCCGCCAGGAGAAGGCCAGGGTGATCCCTAAGGATCGGTAGAGCCACCCTCCGATGATTCCGTTTCTCCCCAAGAGCATTAAGAGCAGGTATCCGATGACCACTGGCGGCAGTACCAGGGGTAGATGCACGATCCCCTCTAAGATGGCCTTTCCCGGAAACTTCACTCGGGCCAGGAGCCATGCCGTGAGTATTCCCACCGGCAGGCTAACGGCCACGGCCCATCCGGCCACCCATAGGCTTAAGGCCAGGGCATCTCGCTCCATGGGGCTGAGGTAAAAAAAGTCCATTATCTGATTCCAAACCCATATTTTTTAAAGACAGCCTGGGCCGTGGGGCTATGTAGAAAATCGAGGAACTCCCGGGCTTCGGGGGTGTCGTTTTCCGCCACGGCGGCCACGGGATAGATGATGGCCGGGTGGCAGTCGCTGGGAAAGGTGCCCACCACACGGACTTTTTTGGAGATGGCGGCATCGGTGGCATAGACAAGGCCCAAGGGGACCTCGCCGCGCTCGACCAGAACCAGGGCCGCCCGTACGTCCTTCATGGGGGCCAGGCGATTTTTCACCTGCTCCCAGCTCCCCAGTGTCTGGAGGGCCTTTTTACCGTATATACCTGCGGGGACGTGGCCCGGGTCGCCTAGGGCCAGTCGTCCATCATGACCCAGGGCGGCCAGGGGAGAGAATCCGGGGCCAATCTTCATGGACGCCAGGGTGCTTGCCCGGGGGGCGATTAAGACGATGGCATTGGTGAGAAGATCGGACCGGCTTTTCGGGGCGATCAGTTTTCTCTTTTCGAGGTAATGCATCCATTTGATATTGGCCGAGAGGTAGATATTGGCCGGTGCGCCGTTGCCAATCTGTTTGGCAAGGGTCGAGGAGGAGGCAAAGGAGGGGGTAATATGCCCCGATTTTTCAGCCTCATAGAGGGCGGCAATCTCTGTGATGGCGTTGGTGGTGGATGCGGCGGCAAAAACGATCACATCGGCCTGGGCGAGGGGGGCGGTCTCGACGCCTAGGATCGCCACGAGGGCCAGGGTCAGGTAGGTGAGGGCTTTTGATATGTGTCTTATCATGGGGGCTCCTTTTTGCTGTTTTGCCGTGGGTCCCGATATGCGAGGGGGGCCCAGCGTTGCTGGGGCGATGGATGATGGGGCCGCAAATCTCTAAATGAGGGTCCCAGGGTGCTTTATGACGTCTTTAAACGTCATCAGGCATATTTTCATTGCATTTGAGATGGAATGAGTCAATTATTTTTTTGAACAGTGATTGAGTGATAGGAGATATTTATGTGGGAAGTGGCCTACTTCAGTCCTCATGGACTTTATCTTCCGGCCATTTTATAAGTGATAAAATGAAGGGTGCCCTCTTTATATGGAAGGATTTGCACCCGTAAAATCCAAGGAGGTTCCCATGACGCTAATTCGTCATCTTTGTGCCCGTCTCTCTGATAAGGCGGCCCGTACCCGCATCACATCCGTGACCATCGGTCTTAAATATACGGCGGTCACCACCGATGATGGGGGGATGGGGCTCGCCTGGACAGACCCGGCTGCCTTTGGCTGCGGGAAGTCAAAGGGGTATCACGATTATGAAGGGGCGCTGGCAACGGATCTTTTGCCCCTTTTAGACGACCCGTCTCCCATGAATCGCACCCTGGCCCTGGCCCTGGTCAACGCCTTGAACTACCATGAGGCCTGTGAACTGCCCGACGATACCAGTGATGGGGGGTGGATGGATGCCTTTGCCATTGGGTCTGGGACTCGGGTGGCCATGGTGGGATTTTTTCGCCCCCTCATGAAGAAATTCGAGGCGCGTGGGGCCATCGTCGAGGTGCTGGATGACCACCAGGGCGTGGGGTACCGCTCCGATTTTCTGCCAAAATTGGGGGGGTGGGCCGAGGTGCTTCTACTCACATCCACATCGATCTTGAATCAGAGTGCCGAGGAGATGCTCGCCCATCTGGCGCCGGAGGTGACTCGGGTCATCATGTTGGGGCCCAGTACCCCCATGATTCCCGATGCCTTTACTCATCTGCCGGTGACAGTTCTCGCCGGGACGGTCCCCGTGGATCAGGAGGCGGTGTTAAAGGCCGTTCGCCATGGTCAGGGCACTCCGGTCATTCATCGCTTCAGCCGTAAGGTGTGTGCCTGGATTTAGATCGCCCGTGGTGGGCAGAAGAGGGGGGGAGTATAGCCTCCGGCAGGGCTGCCGGGAGCCAACCTTTTGGAAAGGTTGCCAAGCCGGTTTTTATAGTGACTGTAAGGGACCCACGGTCCCTTGCAGTCACACACGTGGGGGTATAGGGGCCCTGTCCCTGTCCCTGGCCGCCGGAGGCATGTTTCTTGGCTTCTTTAACCATGGAAGGCCTTTTTTTATAGATGCGGATTGTGCCGTTTCTCGTACCCCACCGTGGATTTGGGCTTCTTTCCGTAATCGTGCCCCGGCCACACCACCGTATCGTCGGGGAGGGTAAAAATTTTCTCACGCACCGATCGCTTCAGCATCTTGAAGCTCCCTCCGGGAATATCGGTGCGTCCCACGGCCCCCACAAAGAGAGTATCCCCCGTGATCACATGCCCTGGGGTGTAGAGGGCGATCCCGCCGGGAGTGTGCCCCGGTGTGTGAAGTACCCGTAAGGTGCCTTTGCCCACCTTGATGGTGGCCCCCTCTTTTAAGAGCCGTGATGGCTTGGGCGAGGGGTGCTCTTTTCCGCGTCGATGCCCTTTACCGGAAAGCATTCCGGCATCCTCTCTATGGATCATTACCGGAGCCCCCGTCGCATCCACCATCGCCTGATTTCCCGCCGTGTGATCGAAGTGGCCATGGGTGTTGATGATGCCCGTCAGGGTGATGCCGAGGATCTTTATCTCCCGTAAGAGGCTATTTACCTCAGAGGCCGGATCGATCAATACGCCCTGTTTTGTCTCCGGGTCTTCGACGATATAGCTAAAGTTGGCCATCTTTCCCAGTCGAAATTGATGGATGATCATGATCTCTCCTCTCGTGAAGCTCGGGATGGGTGGATCTCTCTTTTGGGGGGAGATATGCTCGCGTCTTGTCTCTAACGCCCCAGGGTAATAATGATCGTCTCTCGTTTCCAGAAGAGCAGAAATCGTTTTTGCTCAATCACCTGAAAGACCACGCTCCATCCCCCTGCCGCCTCTCGGTTCAGGCTGGCCTCCATTTTTTTAATGGGAAGGCCCGAGGCGCCCAGGAAAATAGTCCCCAAGCCCCCTTCCACCACAGATATGACTCGATACTCTTTGTACGCCATTTTTATTCCTTGTTTCTAATCGAATTGTTTTGCCTCACCGGGTTTCGCCACCTTTGTCGTTGGCGGTCATGCGGTGAACGTTTGCCTCGCTTGGCCCTGCCGGGAGCTACCCTGGGTTGTCAAACAGACTTTTTTATAGTGACCATGACGGGCCATTGTCCCGTCATGGTCACAAATCTGGGGTCCAGGGGATTTATTCCCTGGACAACCGAGGCCCTTTTTAAGAGGGCTTTTTGGGGTTAAGCGGTTAGTTTCATGTCGCCATCTTTGATCCATCCTATGCGCCGCAGGAATTCGGAGACGCCCAGGGCGATGGCAGCGGGAAAGATGAAGTGGAGGAGAAGAATCTTGATGAAGAGGATTATCGAGTTGCCGGAGCCGACCATGGTGTTCCAGGTCATGATCTGGCCCACGAGGCCGGCGGTGCCCATGCCGCCTCCGCTGGGGTTGTTCTCCATGGCAAAGAGGACGGTGGCGATGGGGCCGGTGATGGCGCTGGCGACGATGGCCGGGATCCATATCCTGGGGTTCTTCACGATGTTGGGCATCTGCAGCATGGAGGTGCCCAGGCCCTGGGCGAAGAGGCCGTTAATTTTGTTCTCCCGGTAGCTGGCCACGGCAAAGCCCACCATCTGGGCGGAGCAACCGGCGGTGGCGGCTCCGGCGGCGAGGCCTTTCAGCCCCAAGATAATGGAGATGGCTGCCGAGCTGATGGGCAGGGTGAGGAAAATCCCCATGAAGACCGAGATGGTGGTGCCCATGATCAGCGGTCTCTGATTGGTGGCAAAGAGGATGATATCCCCTAGGTAGCTCATGAATGTGGATATGGGGGGGCCGATGAGAAGGGCGACGATACCGCCGCTTAGGATAGTGGCCATGGGGGTGATGATGATGTCGAGCTTGGTCTTGCCCGAGATGCGTCGTCCCACCTCGATACCCACCAGGGTAGCGATAAAGGCGCCTAGGGGCTCGCCGGGGCCGGTGAGGTGTACCGTCCGTTCGATAAGGACGCTGCCGCTTAAGATTTTCCCCGCATAGGCACCGAAGAGACCGGTCACCGCCGAGGCGTAGATCACCAGATTGGGGGCCTTAAGCTTGTGGGCCACCCCGATGCCGATGCCCGCTCCGGTTGTCACCAGGGCGATGCTGCCGATCTGGAGGAGGGCCGTGCCGATGGTGCCTCCGATGCCAGATCCTAGCTGCTTGATGATGAGGCCCACAATAAGGGTGGAAAAGAGGCCCAGGGCCATGCCGCTTAATCCGTCAATGAAGTATCTGTGGATGACTCTCTTGAAAAAATTTTCTTCTGACATACGATTGCACCCTCTCCTGAAACACGTCCTTCATACATACCTGTGTTTATCTTAACCAAAGCCACCGAACTAGTTGTGGCCTTGTCATACGAAATAGCCACGTTAAATCACACATTCATCTATATTTCAAATGAACAGAGAGATTAGTCAGGTGGGGGTGGTGGGGCGTCGAAACGGAGGCGGGTCATGATGGGCACGCTTCGCTTTGCCCATTCGACGGGCCTTCGTGGTGCCCGTGGTGTGGGTGAGTGGTGCCTTGCGTGGGCTTGCCTTCGCCTTAAATGAACCCCATCCTTTTGTTCCGCGTGATCTAGGATGGGCAAAGGCAGCGCCGTGCCCATCACGGGTGGTGATGGCCGTTATGGCGGGACCCGGTGGCCCCACCCCATTAAGAGCATGGCCCCTGTTCCCTGTTCATCAGTTTCAGATTGGGGTTGGGGTTGGGGCAGAAGGGTTCCATTTTTCACTCCTTGAATAGTCGGCCGTTTTGCACCGGTATATTAAGGCGCAAACATGGAAAACCTACTCTATAAGATGGAATCCTATCCGTCTATTGAAGTATTTACCTCCAAGCATGGACAGAAGTGGGCTGGTATATCTATATGAGATAAGGTTGTGGGAGGGCGGGTGGAGGCGGATTTGAAGTGTCTTTTACTGTTAATTTAAGGCGTTCCGTTTGCTGCGCATGAATTGCCAATCGGTTCTTGATTTGTGATGAGAACTATGGTCTCATTTGGGATAACTGAACTGTGAGTTCGGTAGTAACGAAGATTCAAACAGGGCACCCCTTTAAATTTTCCACCTTACCCCCTTGGATATCCGATCCAAAAGTCCGGTCTATAGGGGTGATATATGGAAAAATGGATGGGTTATTCATAATGTTAGCTCAAGAGATCAATCATGATAAATCTCATATTCCAAATTGTTATATCCCTACTCGCCATATATTTCGTTCATGCGGAGTCGGGCATTGCCACTGCAATTGTGGCCGGTTGGTTACTGATTTCATTATCTGTGTCATATTGGTTGTACAACGACCAAAAACGGAAGATTAGCTATCTCATGAATGAACTAAAAACAAACGAAAATATGATAAGTGAGCTGGAGAGCAAAGTAACTAAATTATCTAAAGGTTATGATGATTTAGTTATGTATTCTAAGAGACATGAGAAATGGTTAGATGGAATAGATAATCGTCTTCCTAATCTTAATTTTGAAGAATAATTACTGATAAATGAGCTAACAATGTTAATTCAGAGGACGCAAAAAACCGCGCTGCTGATTAGCGGCGTTAGGCTTAAATCCAATATCATTTTAAGAGGTATGAATGGCAATAGAAAGTAAGTTGTTAATCGCAACAATTTCTGCAAGCGCAGCTATTTCTGGAGCTGTGATTTCACAAGCATTTTCAATTGTTCGTGATGTATTAGACAAAAAGCACCAAAGAAAAGTTCTTTTGAGAACAAAATACGAAGAATTTGCTGAATTAATAACTCAATCTCAAGAGTGGTTAAGCTCTCTTTATAGACACAAATCTATAGAAGAGCACAGTAATAATCCTCCGCACCATGCAAGAAAAGCCTTACTATTAGCATATATTTACTTTCCTGCATTAATTGAACAATCTGAAAATTTTTTGAATTCATGTGTTCTTGTCCAACACACAATGATAGAAAATTTTCAAACAAGAGATATAGAGCCTTTAAAAGAGCCTATCCTTAAATTTAAACAAAATCGACAGGAGTTGGATCGTTCAATAATTTTAAATGCAAAAAAATATTCACAAGCTTAGCAAATGCATGGTATCAGACCGCCCTCCGCTGCTCTACGGGTCCCCTCGATTTGCTCGGCGGCCGCACATGTATGGCGTTAGCCATCAAATATGAGAAATTAAGAATGAATGCTTGGAATTCGAGATCGCAAAAAAAATGGCAAAAGACTTATATAAACCATGTCTTTGAAAATAAAGATAACTATGAAAGAACCTACTCGAAGATACTACTGGATAAACCTGAATTATTAAACGGTAAAAAAGCTGTTTTTCCGAAGTCATTATTTAAGTTTTATTCTCCAACTTTTGACAATATTATTGATATAAAAAAACAAAGACTTTGGCTCGCGCACCCAAGCTCCTTTAACGACCCATTTGACTGTCATACTGGATATGACGTTACAAACTATGAAAAACATGCATTATTAGAACATATTGGAAAAACAGGGTTTGCTAAATCAGCTAATCGACTAAATGGTTTCACTGAAGATGAATTCTACAGAATTTATAACTCAACCTCGGAATATGATTATAATTCGATAAGAACATCAGAAGAATATTGGAGCGCTATTTATGGTATTTGTAAAAGTAAGAGTGAAGGTTTTAAAAAAGAGATAGATGCTTTAAGGTATGGATTTCGAAGTGAGGTTGAAAGAAAAATTGAGAAATTAAGAGAAGTAAACATAAGGGTAGCATGCTTTTCTGACCTTAAATCATTAAATTATCCTCCGAAGCATACAGATTTTGAATCCATGATTCAAATGTGGTCACATTATGCAAGTAACCACGAAGGCTTTTGTGTTAAATATGATATAACTCCATTACATCCTGAAAACATAAACCGTTTAGAAAGCATAAGTATCTTTGAAGATCAAGATACAAACAAATCTAACAAAATAAAATTACTATTATCTGCTGGTTTATTCCCAGTGATATATTCTTCCAATAGGGTAAATATTCCAAAAACAAAATTAAAAAAAATCAAGTTGGATGAAACTGGAAATATAGAACATAACAGCGAAATCGACGCTCTTCTATACAAAACATACATTATCAAATCTGCAAAGTGGAACTATGAAAAAGAATGGCGAATAATTATTGATGGTGAAATTAGTAATTACTTCGATAACAAGATTTATTTCCCATACATAAAACAGATTTTTTTGGGTTGTAAAATGTCAAATCAAAACATTGATCTTATGATAGAAATTGCCGAAGAATTAGATGTTGAAGTTGAATTAATGGCAATGAATGATAAAAAATTCTGTTTAGAGCCTCAAGGATTAGACTCTTACAAGTGGAAGAAAAAAATGAAAAAATGGGACAATCCTCTGTAAAAACATAAAAATTTTGGGAGAAGGGAGAAGGGAGAAGGGAGAAGGGGTCAGGCCTACACATTTGACAAAATGAAATTATCCATAATATTTGCGTGTTATATTGCTAATCAACCGGATTGCATACCTGGTATGGGATAGGTTTGATGCCATTGTCTTTCTGACGTTAGGGGCCTCCTTCTGAGCTGCCTATTTCGCGTTTTGGCAGAAGTCTAAAGGTGCAAAAGAATGTTAAAAAAGCTTATTTATGTCAAATATGTAGGCCTGACGCCTATGTCTTTTTATAGGTGCCAAAAGCTAAAAATACTATAAACTATGATTTTTTTTGCTAAATACCTACTGAAACATTTATTGAAAAGGAAATGTGGCTCCTCTGTACCAAGGTACGGGGAAGAGGGTATGGCCGTAAATTGCTTTCATGTCTATTTATTTGAAGATGAAAAAGCATACATGGTTATTACTGCTGTTTCTGGAGATGAAATAGAAGGCAAATTGCGAACACCCGAAGGTTTCGATGAAATCGGTACAATAAATATTAAAGACCTTAATAACTATGAAATCCGCATTACGCACTACTATGGTTTGTATGATACAAAATATGTTGGCTTGATAGATTACTTTTTAACAGGCTACACAAAAATTGATCATCTAAAATGTAGCTACCACAGATGGTCAGATAAGAAAAAACAGTATTTCTATAATCGTAGGCAACTTGCCACATTTGATCGCATTGAAATCCTCAGAGTCATTATAGAAATGAAAATGACAGGTCGTGGTGACCGATTTATGGCAATGGACTTATTGACTCATCTATATAGTATGAGGTGGGTTATGCATCCAGATTCAGATAACATAGAAGCCAGAATACAATTATTTGTAGATTCTTTTGTTGAGTCAGGAGAGCTTTCATATGGTGGAGGTGCAGATTATTCTGTTACAGGAAAAGCTATTAACACATTAAGCAAATATGAAGAGCAAGAAAGAAGACATCTTGAAAACAAAAATCTTCAAACAAGAATGCTATTTTTGACATCCGTAATTATTGTAGTTGGTATTTTGCAAGCAATTATTACTTTCTTAAAAAACTAAAAACAGTACTTAAGCGAGAAGGGGTCTGACCCTATGCCTATGCCTATGCCTCCTGGGCGCGCCGTGCTCCGTCGCGGCATGAATGATACTGTAGGGAACTCTGTCGTGCACCATTTTCAATGGATCCCCGGCCTCTATTCTCCTATCTGTCTTGGCATCTTTAGGCCCCGGTTCTGGTGCATAAAATGCACCCTTGTGTTAAATGTTAGGCTATCTTTCAGCGTCACCCATGGTGACAACGAAGGAGCCCGGAGGGCGAGTGAAGTTG
>JABXKT010000086.1 GCA_013619155.1 Desulfobacteraceae bacterium | reverse complement strand
CGCCCCCTCTCCTCGGGTGAGGCCCCTTGCGGGGGAGGAGATTGTCCGGCATGGCGGGGGACGATACGATGATCTCTACGGGGCGAAAGAGGGCATACCTTTGAAATCAAAAAGAAAAGATGTGTATCGATATAAATTTGAGACAGGGGTGCTCATGGGGGACAGTGGGTCTTTTTTATGGAACCCCCTTTTCTACCCATCGTCGATCTGGGAAAAAAGGGGGGCGGCTTTTTTTAATCGAAGAGTGTGAGATATTTTTCGAGTCCCTCCGCCTTGAGGGCCTCTTTGGGGACAAACTTAAGGGCGGCGGAGTTGATGCAGTAGCGAAGGCCGGTGGGTGGCGGACCGTCGGTGAATAGGTGGCCCAGATGGGCGTCACCTCTCGTGCTGCGCACCTCTACCCGTTTTGAGAAGAGGGAGTTGTCCTCTACCTCTGCGATCTCAGCACCCTCTAAGGGGCGTATGAAGCTGGGCCAGCCTGTGCCGGATTTAAATTTATCGGTGGAGCTGAAGAGGGGGGCCTCGCTGATGATATCGAGGTAGAGCCCCTCCCGTTTGTTATCCCAGTATTCGTTATCGAAGGGGCGTTCGGTCCCCCTTTTTTTTGTGACCTTGTACTGTAAGGGGGTGAGCCGTTCTTTAAGCTCTGCATCGGTCCATCGGGACTGGGGTATCTCCGTGCCGGTGTCGGTCCAATACCGGTTTAAGAAGGTATCCCGCCCGGAGCGGCTGCGGTAGTATTTGTACCGGAGGGGGTTCTCCTTGTAGTAGTCTTGGTGGTAGGCCTCGGCCGGGTAAAAGGGTCCGGCTTGGGTGATTTCAGTGACCACGGGCTTGCCGAAGAGCATGCGGTTTTCTAAGGCCTTTCTGGAGAGGAGGGCCTCTTTTTCTTGGGCCTCATCGTGGAAGAAGATCGCGGTGCGGTACTGGCGGCCCCGATCCACAAACTGGCCGCCGCCGTCGGTGGGGTCCACCTGGCGCCAGAAGACCTCCAAGAGATCTGTATACGAGATGATGTCGGGGCGAAAGAGGATCTCCACGGCTTCGGCATGGCCGGTCACACCGGAGGAGACCTCCTTGTAGGTGGGGTTCTCCTGCTGGCCGCCGATATAGCCGGAAACCACAGATAAGACACCATCGAGTTTTTCAAAGGGGTGTTCCATGCACCAGAAACAGCCCCCCGCAAAGGTTGCTTTTTGGGTTTCGTTTGCCATGGCGGGTGTGACTCCTAGGGTGAGGATGAGAAGAAGGGGACCAAGGACGGTGATAGGGCGGATCATGCCGCATCTCCTTTATGGGGTGTTGAGGGACCAGTCATAGGGCATAAAAGAGATCGTGGGTGAGTCCCCAACGATCTCGAATTTTTCCTTGAGAGAGCCCCGTGCGTATTTTTTGATGTAGGCGGCGATCTCATGGTCGAAATCGGCCCGGTACCATTTAAAAATAGAGCTGACAACGAGACGGTTTCCCATAAACCGGGTGTTGGACTCTTTATTAATAAAGGCCTGGGTGGCCCCGTCGAGTTGTGCATCGAGACGCTGTGCCTGGTAGGCTTCCGGACGAAGGGGCGGGCAGCTCCGGGAGGCGCAGTTGATGGCAAAGTGGATGCGGGGGTCTTTAAATCGAGCCCTTAAGATATCGTTTTCGATCTCGTCTAAGGTGAGGATCTTACCGCCGATCTTCACGAAGCGTTTTTTCCACGGAGAGGAGAAGAGGGAGCCCAGCTCCTTGATGGAGTCGATATCCGGGTATTGGGTGAGGATGAGTTTTAAGGTCCAGGCGTTGTACATGTTGATCCAGAAGGCCATGGATTCATTTCGGGAGAGGGACTCCGGGTTGAAGTGCCTCGCCGGCTCTAGGTAGGCGTCGAGCTCCGCCCTATGGGAGGCCAGCCCCTCGTAGTCGACTCCGTCACCCTTGACATGGGCGGCAAGGAGGGCATTTAAGGGGGCATGATCGAACCCTTCAGCTCCGGCGTAAGGGGCGAAAATGCCCAGAAGGAGGCCGAGGATAAGGGGCGCCCGTAACTTTTTTAGGGGGCCCCATAATCCGAGGCAGATTTTAAAAGAGGGGGGGCTCATCATGCACGCCTCCACGCATGAAATTTCTCCAATAGGCGAAGAATCCGTTCGGGTTTGTGGGCATTTTTCCACTTTCCCGCCGTTCCTTTCACCATCTCGGAGAGGGTGGGGTAGATGTGAATGGTCGTAAGGATCTTTGTGAGGCCCAGGTTGTGGCGCATGGCCAGTACGAATTCGGCGATGGTCTCTCCGGCATGGTGGCCCACGATGGTGGCTCCCAGGATGCGGTCGCTCCCCGTGGCGGTGATTACCTTGACAAAGCCCTGGGGTTCGGAGTCGACGATGGCACGGTCCACCTCATCGATTGTGTAGAGGGTCACCTCGTGGGGGATTTTTTTTTGGATGGCCTCGCTCTCCGAGAGTCCCACCCGGGCGACTTCGGGGTCGGTGTAGGTGCACCAAGGGATCACCCGGTAGTCGGCTTTGTATCGTCTGATTCCCTTGAAAATGGCGTTGACCGATGCAAACCAGGCCTGGTGGGCGGCGGTGTGGGTAAACTGATAGGGCCCTGCCACGTCTCCGGCACAGAAGATGGTGGGGACGGTGGTGGCCAGGAAGGGATCGGTGTCGATGGTGCCCGTAGGGGAGAGGGTGATGCCCAGTCTCTTAAGGCCCAACCCTTCTGTGTTGGGTTTGCGGCCTACGGCCACGAGAATTTCGTCAAAGGGAACCGCCACCTCCTCTCCTCCTGCGGTACAGATGAGGATCTTCGCCTCCCCATCCCGACGAATCTCCGTGGCCCGATGGCCGGTGAGGACCTTGATTCCTTCGCGTCGAAAGGTCTGGACGATCATCTCGGCTACCTCCGGGTCTTCACGGATCATCAGGGTGGGGGCCATCTCCACCTGGGTCACCTCGGTGCCGAAGCGGGCAAAACATTGGGACAGTTCGCAACCGATGGGGCCGCCCCCTAAGATTACCAGGCGTTTGGGTAGCGCGGTGAGGTTCCATACGGTGTCGCTGGTTAGGGGCGTGATCTCCTGGATCCCCTTGATGGGCGGGATAAAGGGTCGGGCCCCCGTGGCGATGATGATGCTCTTCGTGGTGAGGAGACGATCCCCCACCTTCACCTCGAAGGGGGAGAGGATCTGTGCCTCACCCTTTATGCACTCCACGCCCAGGCGGGTGTAGCGTTCCACGGAGTCGTGGGGTGCGATTTTTTCGATGATGGTGTGGACTCGCTTCATCACCTCGGCGAAATCAAATTCGAAGGACCCCTTCTTAAAGCCGAAGGCCTCGGCGCGCCGGGCATAGGCGAGCATCTTGGCCGAGCGTATGAGGGCTTTACTGGGCACGCATCCGGTGTTGAGGCAATCTCCGCCCATCTTGTCTCGCTCCACGAGGACTACCTTGGCCTTCACCGCTGCGGCGATATAGGCCGAGACAAGGCCGGCGGCCCCGGCACCGATGACCACGAGGTTATAATCGACGTGTTTGGGTGGGGGGTACTCCTTGACGATCCGGTGGGCCTTAACGGTATCGGTGATCTTTCGGGCGGCCAGGGGAAAGATTCCCAGAAGGGCCAATGAGATGAGGAGCCCCGGGGATAGAATGCCGGCCAGGGAGTCGATGCGGGCAAGCTGGGTCCCTGCGTTGACGTAGACCGCGGTCCCCGCCAGCATCCCCACCTGACTTACCCAGTAAAAGGTGAGGGTGCGCATGGGGGTGAGGCCCATGACGAGGTTGATGACGAAGAAGGGAAAGATCGGTACCAGGCGCAGGGTAAAGAGGTAGAAGGCACCCTCTCTTTTGATCCCTTCGTTGATGGTCGTGAGGCGGTCTCCAAACCGGGCCTGGACCAGGCCTCTGAAGAGGAATCGGGAGGCGAGAAAGGCCAGGGTGGCACCGATGGAGCTGGCAAAGGAGGCCACCAAAAGGCCGGTGAAGAGCCCGAAGAGAGCTCCGCCGGCCAGGGTCATGATGGCGGCTCCCGGAAGGGAGAGGGCCGCCATCGTCACATAGACGAGGAAGTAGAGGGCCAGGGTGGCCAAGGTGTGGTCGGCATAGATATGTGCGAAACCGGCTTGTTTTGCCTTGAGGGTGGCCAGGGTGAAAAACTCGTTGAGGTCCAGGGCGAAAAAGAGCATGACCAGTATGGCCACAATCACTATCACGGTGATTTTCATGGAGCGATTCATGGGCGGAACTCCTCGACTGGGTTGGGGATGCCATGGTCAAAGAAAGCAAAGGGGATGCCAGTGGGCATTGCATTTTGTTTTTTTGCCGTCAATATGATCCCAGTGTATCTATTTATGCCCCTGACACCCTCACTTTTTTCTCGTTTTGATGCGCGCCATGATATGAGGGAGCCGGAAGGCTTCCGAGGTGTCTGTGATACATACGGGGTGAGACATGATCCCGCATAGAGGATCTGTGCTTAACCTGAGATGAAACAGTCATTTATGCAGTTTATCATACCCCTGCCACCCATGGGAAGGTAATGGGGTGCAAATAGTGGGACGCCCTCCGCTTCTTAGGGGGACGCCTCGATTTTGATCTGGAGATGAGACTTTTACAATGAAAGAGGTGACGATGATGACAGATGAGACCATGGCCTTGCCCGTGGGCAAGGATGCGGAATTTCATACCTCCGTTGACACGATGCGGGCCCGGCTTGTGACGCTTGGGATTGGTGTGGAGGAGCGGGCCTGGCTCCATCCGGTCCGGGGGGCATGGTCGGTGAACTTACGCCTCGAACACTGCCCGAATCTCTACACCAATGGCAAGGGAAGCTCAGAGGGTGCGGCCCTTGCCAGTGCCTACGGAGAGCTCTTTGAACGTCTCAGTACCGGCTATCTTCTCTCGGATCTCTATCTTCCCGAGGCACCCCCCAAAGGGGGCTTTTACCATGGTCCCGGTGAGGTGTGGCTGGCCCCGGATATGGCCCAGTTGAGAGAGACGGCCCTCACTCCCTCTCTGTGGGATTATTACGATGAGGATGGGGCGCTCTGCCGGGATCATCTGGTGGATTTTAATACCGGTGGGGTCCATGGGGTGTGCACCCTCCCCCTGGAGAGGGAAGGGGGGGGGGCGGTGCTCTTCCCTATAGCGATTCTCGAAAACCTTTATGTCTCTAACGGCATGGCCGCCGGTAACACGTTTTTAGAGGCCAAGGTGCAGGCCCTCTCCGAGGTGGTGGAGCGCTATGTGAAGGGCCGGATTATCGCAGAGGGTATCGCCCTGCCCGATATCCCTTCTGAGGTACTGGACTGTTATCCGACGGTGAGGGATGCCCTTGCCGAACTTGAGTCCCGGGGGTTGGTGATTTACGTCAAGGATGCCTCCCTGGGAGGGTGCTGGCCCGTGGTCTCTATCGTGGCGGCCAACCCCGAAGATGGGGGCGTCTTTGCCGCTTTCGGTGCCCACCCCCTCTTTGGCGTGGCCTTAGAGCGCACCTTTACCGAGATGCTCCAGGGGCGCGATGAGCTCAAAGGGTTTGCTCCCCCCAGTTTCGATGAGGAGCGGGTAGCCTCTCCCACCAATATCGAAGAGCATTTTGTGGACTCGGCCGGCGTGCTCCACTGGGATTTTTTTAAGGAGATCCCCGATTACCCCTTTACCCCCTGGGGGCTCCCCGACGGAAAGGGGCGGGGCGGGGAGTATGACGCCCTGGTGGCCAGTATCCACGCGGAGGGTTTCGAGATCTACAGCTGGGTGACGAATCATCTGGGGATGCCCTGCTGCCGCGTGGTGGTGCCGGGGATGTCGGAGATTTACCCGGTGGAGGACCTTCTCTGGGAGAATCGCAGTCGTCAGGCGCATATCCGCCATGGACTGCTCGCCCTTCCCAGGCTGACGCCGGCTGAGGCTACAGCCCTGGCCGATCTCCTGGAGGAGGGGGGATGGGGACCCGAGGCCCTTATCTGCGATCTGGCGGGAGTCGAGGTGGCGCCGGGCACGGCCTGGGCCGATGGCCGGGTAGCGGAGATGGTGACCTTAGCCCGTCTTCGGAGCGGGGATCTTCAAGGGGCCGCACGTTGGAGCGACCTCGCCTCTCACCTGGATATTCCAGCGCCGAGGCGTCTCTTCTATCGATGTCTGGGGGCCCGTCTCGAAGCGGGCTTGCGTGATACCACTCTACCCGAACTGGGTCGTATCTTTGGGGCCGATGCCGAGGGGCTCACCGCCCGGGTCATCTCGGGAGATCTCCCCTTTCCCTTTTTTGAGGCGCCCCTTGCCGTCTATCTGGACAAGGGGCCCCACGGCCATATCACCCGATGCGTCCGAGCCTTGAGGCGAGGTCTCCCCCTATAATTTCAAGGGAATCAAAAAAAGAGTGCTCCCGTCTCTAGGTAGATGGGGGCACTGTGTCATCTCTCCTTCGCCCCTTTGTGTATCGTAAGGTGATACACAGGTGTATCGATGACTGGATCGGATACGTCTCTTTTAACAGGGGCTTCTCTGTCTCTACTCTTTGATTATTCACGATTTTTTGTTTTTTTATGCGGGCTGGCATGGCTTTTGTAATATCTTCTTGGCAACGGGGCGGTTCCCCTCAACACATGAAGGTGCGAACCGATCGGTGGCCTGGGCAGGGAATAGAATTCTCATGCCGCCAGGGGACCGGAAAGAGAGCGTGAGGGGCCCTAAACCCGGAGGGGCCAGTAAATAGAAAGAGACGATACGAGGAGGCGCCGTATGAAACAATTGAAAGATTTGAAAAATGACATCCCACTGATCAATGCCGTCGATTGGAATCTGGATCCGGCTGTGGCCGTCGGGCGTCACCTGGAGTGGGGAGCCGGATGGTATTGTGACGAGCAGCGAGGACGGGGCAGTGATGATGAGTCCACCTATTTTGTCATCAACACCTGGGGAGAGTACCCGGTGATTATCCTGGTGCACCGCAAGGGGTTTGATATGGAAGAGCTGGCCACCTTTCGCATGCCGGCTAAGCTGGAGAAGATCTTTTTGAAGTCTATCAATAACCACCGGGGTATTTACGAGTTGGATCCCAATATTAAGCTCTGGCTCAAATCACAGCTCAATGCTTAGTGAGTGTCAATATCAAGGTGTGGGCGCATCCATAACGAGAGGGTGGGTCTTCTTTAGAATCTGTCTGAATAAATAGTAAGGGCCTGAGATGACTCTGAACGGGTGATCCCGGGCCTTTTGGTATTGCGGGTGGCGCGACGTCTATAACGTCCTTTTTTTTTAAGGATTCCGCTGAAAAAGAAGCCTCCTATGGTGAAAGGGGGCGTGAAAAGCCGAGCCTCCGGCGGCGAGGTGAGCCACCTGTGAAAGCAGATGAGGAAGGCACTCTGCCCCCTCGTGCCTCGGGTCAAATTGCATTCGCCTTTAATTCAGGTTTAAATTAAAAAACCTGTTTGCCACCCTTTTCAAGCGGTTGGCTCCCGGCAGGGCCAAGCGAGGCATCGCTGAATAGTTCCCTTCTCTTTATCCAGGGCGGGGCCCTCTTCTCGATAGAAATTGATGATGGCCCGACGCGGTGGTTTTTTGGTATATTGCTTGTCTATACCCTGATGAACGCGTGAACGCTTCTGATATCCATTCGGCGGTTGTCGGCCCGGTGCCTATAGCTCGCCTATTTCCCGTTCCTTCCTGGAGGGCCCATGAGTGAGACCCGTGTTGTGGATGTGACCCCTGACTCTTTTAAACAGTATATGGATGATCACCGTGATGAAGAGTACCTTCTCGTTGATGTGCGTGAACCCCAGGAGTATGAGAGGTCTCATATCCCCGGTGCCCAGCTCTTTCCTTTGGGGCAGCTGGAGTCCCGTCTGAAGAACCTTCCCTCCCACAGGGATATTATCTTTGCCTGTCGCAGTGGTGTGCGGTCTCGTGTGGCGGCCCATATGGCCGTTGAGAAGATGGATACGCACCGCGCCATCTATAACCTCGATGGGGGTATTCTGGCCTGGCAGGGGCACACCGTCAAAGATTTTCCTCGGGTCAAGCTTCTCGCTCTGGAAGCGGGCGTGCAGCAGACCCTTCTGGCGGCCATGGACCTCGAGAAGGGTGCCTGGAATATCTATCGTCATATTCAGTCCCATTTTTCGGCCTCCTCACTCTCTCGGATTATCGATTACTTATCCATGGCCGAGATGGCCCACGCCGAGGCCCTCTATGCCGTGTGGCAAGAGGGGGAGATCGATCCTCCTGGTTTCGAGGATCTCTTTTCCGGCTTGACCGGGGATATCCTGGAAGGGGGGATGCCCCTTGCCGAGGCGATACGTGGCTTAGAGAGCAGTACTATCCCAAGGGACCTGGCCATTTATGAGCTTGCCTTAGACATTGAATTTACCGCGTACGATCTCTATCGTTCTGCGGCAGAAACTGCGTCGGAGCCTGTGTTGAAAACCCTTTTTCTTCATATCTCTGAGGGAGAAAAGCAGCATATGAACTCTGTAGTGAATGCTCTGGACACCTCTTTTTTATGATGCTTCCCCTTTTTTTATGCCAGTGAATAAGGTGTGGCATGCTTTTTGTATATGTATTCTTCATACGGTGGTTAAGGTACCCCTTGGGCGCCATGGGCATTGGTCCCCCCCACCGGCCGAATAACACCTCGGCATATGAATGTGGATACATAGAAAATAAGGAGGCTCCCACCATGACCAGTCGCAACGAGTTGTACGAATGCGAGCACTGTGGGAATATTGTTGAAGTGGTGAGAGCAGAGGGTCCCGGACCCAGTGTCAGGTGCTGCGACCAGGCCATGACCCTTTATGCCGAATGTGAGCATGAGGTCGTGGAGAAGAGTACCGAATCCGTGGAGTCTGAAATGGCCGATGGGATTCTTGTGTTGGCGGGGGACGGTGACGATCCCCTGGACGAAGAGGCGATTATGGTGTGGATCGATATGGGTTAAGCTCCTTTTTACCTGGGGTCTTAGACGATCGGGCATTTCCTTTTTATGGCGATAAAATGAGGCGAGCCGCAAGGCTCACTATCAAGGGGTATCCCATGGGGCCGCTCCTTAAATAACAGGAGAGATTATGTTGAAATCCGATGTAGAAGATGCCTTAAATCTTCAATTAAACCGTGAAACATTTTCCGCCTACCTCTATTTTTCCATGGCGGCATGGCTCAATAGCCAGAACTTAAACGGGTGCGGCCGTTGGATGTACGCCCAAGGGGTCGAAGAGCTCTCCCACGTCCAGAAGTTTTATGATTATATTCAGCAACGGGGAGGCGTGGTTCGTTTGGAGGCCGTGGCCGGTCCCAAACATGCGTGGGACTCTCCCCATGAACTCTTTGAAGAGACCCTGGCCCATGAAGTCTTTGTGACCGACTCCATTAATCGGCTCGTGGATACGGCCCGGGGTGTTTCAGATCACGCCACCGAGATCTTTCTTCAGTGGTTCGTCACCGAACAGGTGGAGGAGGAGGAGAGTGTTCAGCAGATCGTTCAACGCCTTCGCATGGTGGGCGATAACCCGTCGGCCCTTATGATGATGGATGGCGAACTGGGGAAACGGCTGGTCACGGCCATTGCCGGGGCGGCTGAATAGATAAAGATACCGTGAAGGGAGGCTAGCTCCGTCCCTTGTATATCCTGCCACAGCGTTCTGTTCCCATCGAGGGGCAGGGGCTGTGGTTTTTTTATGATGTTTGAATAAGCGGGGCCCTTCACACACATAATATCGCATCGTTGGGGGATGCCTGGCCGGCGGCACGAGGGGTAGAGATGCCTCGGGCAACCCTTTCTGGAGGCAATCTTTTGAAACGGTTGATAAATAGCTTTTGTTAAATCACTTCGATTTAAGGAGATGGATCACATCCATAACCAGTTTTCGAGGTGTTTTTGCCGAAATGGCTTCGCTACCCTCGCCGCCGGAGGCCCTGCAGTGAAAGCGTCGCCTTTGGCAGCCCTGCCGGGAGCCAACCTTTTGAAAAGGTTGATAAACAACTATTTTCAAGTCATTTTGGATTTAAGCGAAGAATCAAAGGCGTATGTGATTTGCCCTGAGGCGTGGGGTAAAGCGCATACGCTGCCCGATTTCAAGGTGTTTTTGCCTCACGTGGCTTTGCCACCCTTGCCGCCGGAGGCCCGTTTTTTGGTCACTTTGACCATAGACGGCTAATTTTTGTTAATACGAGCTAAATAGTGACCATAATGATGAATGGGGTGGGGACGAGTGAACGAGTCTGAAATGAGAGGGGCCTTCGAGGCCTGGGGTATTCCATGGAAGGGCATCCAGCCGAACCGTATTGCGCCGGGGAGCCCGGAGCGTTGCCTGGGACGGGTCGTGGTGGAAGGGGGGGATGGATCCCTTTTTCTCCTGGAGCGTATCGATGAAGGCGTGGCCTCCAAGAAGCGAGAGATGGCCCGGATCATGGGGGCCCTGAAAGGGGCGGGTCTGCCTGTGGCGGCCCCTATAGAGGCTCCGGGAGCCGGATCCCTCGTCTCCCATGGGGGCGCCCTCTGGCAACTGAGCCCCTTTGTGGCGGGGCTCTCATTAAAACGGCCTGAATATACCTTTGATGCATGGCGTGGTGAGGTTCTGGCCGATTTTCTGACAACCATGCGTGCCGCCTCCAAAGGCCTGGATGCCGCAGCGATAGGGGATGTCTTTGATCTCCCCGCCTATATCGACGGGCTCACCGGCACCCTGGAGACTCGGGAGCCGCAGATCGCCGCCGCCCTTGCCGAGGCCACGGCCTTTTTAAAGCATCGTCTCTATCCGTTCTGGTCCACCCTTCCCAGGGCCTTGGCTCACGGAGATGTCCATGCCATGAATATTCTCTGGGGAGAGGGGGCCATCGCCTCGGTGATCGACTGGGAGTTCTTTGGGGAGAGGCCCCTGCTCTACGATGTGGCCAATATGGCGGGATGCTGTGGCATGGAGACCCCGGATGCCCTTTTAAAGGGCCTGGTTCCGGCCCTCATTCGGAGTCTTCAAAGGGGGGATTTTGCCGATTCCATCAGCTGGAACCGTCTGCCCGAGTGCATGATGGCCCTGCGTTACGCCTGGCTCTCGGAGTGGCTTCGCAAGAAGGATTCGGAGATGATCAATCAAGAGCTCTCCTATATCTATCTCCTCATGGATAATCGTGAAAAACTGGTGACCGCCTGGGGCCTTTAAAGGGGCTTCGGCACCGTTGTGACCAAAAGAGTGGCCTTCTATGGTTAAAGTGGCCAAGAAACATGCCTCCGGCGGCCAGGGACCGTTGGTCCCTTACAGTCACTATAAACACCTGTTTGGCAACCTTTCCAAAAGGTTGGCTCCCGGCAGGGTCGCCGGAAGCTCAGCTTTTTATCTCCTGTGAGTCCTCGTTTTCGTTGATCGTATCCTCCGTGGAGAAAATCACCGGCTCAAATTCGGCGGGATGGGAGACGGGCCGTTTGCATAGGCCCTCTCGGCAGGGGTAGAGAGTGGGGGCTCCCTCTAAGGCCTTTTTGCCGGCGAGGATGGGGAGTAAGGGGGAGAGAGCCTTTAAAGGGGCCCCTTCACCCACCGATACGGTGATGGCGTAAGGCGTGTAGAGGGCGGAGAGGGTCCGTAAGGCCTCGTCTCCTTTCGGCGGCTGGCGAGGCTCCGGGAGGATGAGGACGAGGGTCATGGGGCCGGCCAGGTGAAAGTCCAAGGCGGTGACCAGGCCGGAGAAGGGTGAGGGATCTTTATCGGGGCCGATGAAGGCCGAGACGGTGGCGATGCCCCTTTTGAGGAGGTCGGTATCGGCGGTGAGGGCGTAGAGGCGGAAGAGGTTCATGGCGGCCACGCCGTTTCCCGAGGGGATGGCCCCATCGTGACCCGGTTTTTCACGGGTAATGAGGGTCTCGCCATCGATGCCTGTCATATAGTAGCCGCCGTTATCTGCGGCGAAGAGGCGCTGGGTCTCCCCTTGGAGGGTGAGGGCCGCCTCGATCCACTCTTTTTTACCCGTGGCCTCGAAGAGGTCCAGAAGGCCTGCCGTGACGAAGGTGTAATCCTCTAAAAAGCCTAAGGGACCGAGGCCATCCAAGCGACTTCGGTGGAGCCGTCCCCCCTTCATGAGATCTTGCAAGATGAACCGGGCGGTTCTCTCGGCGGCCTCGATATAGTGGTGGCTGCCAAAGGCCCGCCCGGCTCGGGCAAGGGCGGAGAGGGTCAGGCCGTTCCAGGCGGCCACTCTTTTTGTATCGGTGAGGGGTACTTCTCGAGCGGTGCGGGCCTCTCGCATGAGGTGACGGGCCTCATCCACGAGGGCTTCCAGGGCATCGCCCGATAGGCCATGTTTATCTGCCGTCTGGGCGAGGGGGTGCTGGATGTGGGGAATGTAGCGCCCCTCGAAGTGGGGTGGGCCGGTGAGGCTGAAGTGATCCAGGATCGGTGCCCATTTTTTCTCCTGGAAAAGGGCATCGATCTCCTGTCGGCTCCAGGTAAAGTGGTACCCCTCCTCTTTCTCACCGGACGGTGTCATGGAGTCGGCATCGGTGGCGGAGTAAAATCCCCCGTGGGGGGCCTCCATCTCTCGAAGCAGGTAGTCCAGGGTGGTTTCGGCCACCTGTTTAAATCGGGGTGTGCCCGTGGCGAGAAACCCCTCCACATAGTCCGAGGCGAGGAGGGCGTTGTCGTAGAGCATCTTCTCGAAGTGGGGGACCAGCCAGTGGCTATCGGTGCTGTAGCGGTGAAATCCGCCCCCCGCCTGATCGTGGATGCCTCCATCGGCCATGGCGGTGAGGGTGTGGGTGGCCATGGAGAGATAGGCTCTGTTTCCCGTTCTCTGATGGGCACGCAGGAGAAGGGATAAGGGGAGGGTGGAGGGAAATTTTGGGGCCCCTCTGGTTCCCCCCAATGTGGGGTCGTAGCCTGAGGCGAAGGTGGCGATGGCCTTATCCACCCACATCATGTCGGGCAGGGGCCCTCTCTTTCCTGTCTCACTGACCCGGTGAAGGGCCTCGGTGATCTGGTTGGCCGAGGCGATAATCTTTTTGTTTTCGGTGGTGTAGATGAGGGAAATGCGATTTAAGAGGGTGAGAAACCCCGGGTAGGGGGGGCGATCGCCATCCCGGGCCGGAAAATAGGTGCCCCCGTAAAAGGGCTTTCCGTCCGGGGTTAAGAAGACGTTGAGGGGCCAGCCCCCGCTTCCCGTGAGCATCTGTACGGCGCCCATGTAGATAGCATCGATATCGGGGCGCTCCTCCCTGTCTACCTTTACCGGTACGAAGTGGGTGTTTAAGACCCCTGCGATCTCTTCATCCTCGAAGGACTCCTCCTCCATCACATGGCACCAGTGGCAGGTGGCGTATCCGATACTGACAAAGAGGGGCCGGTGGGTTTTTCGGGCCAGGGCAAAGGCCTCTTCACCCCAGGGGTACCATTCGACTGGGTTGTGGGCATGCTGGAGAAGGTAGGGGCTCTCTTCGAGGAAGAGCCGGTTGGTGTAGCGTGCCGATCCGTCGGGATTTCGGTGGCGCGTGCGGGGGGTGTAGCCTGTTCCCCGTGCTTTTTCTCTCTCTTTGATCCGGGCGTCTAAGGTCATGTCGCTTCCTTTCGAACCGATGCCGGCGGATAGGGCCGGGGTCGTGAATACTCCCAGTGCCCCCGAGACCAGAAGGCACAAGAGAATGCAGAGGGTATTGTGGGTAGGGCCGGAGAGAGGTCCTGGTACCCTCGTTTCATCCGGACTTTGGCACTCTGGCCGAGAGGTCTCTATCGCTTTCTGGGCCTCTTCTCGATCCATGGCCGGAAGGGGAGGGGATGATCGCATATGGTTCATGGATGTCTCCCGGTATTACCGGTAAGGGGGCCCTCTCCCTATAGACCCTGGATTTTGGGGTGCGGCCCTCTTTCCGGGAGGGGCGTTTTTTTTCTTAAGATGTTGCAAGTTAAGGGCCAATCACATCACTTATCTGTGATGCGTGGCCTTAAGGGATTGACAGTGAAAGGGGATGAGGGCACCTTAAAATAGCATGGGCGTGGGGTCCTGAAACTGTCCCGGGAAGGGTTCTTAAATATGAGACGGTTTTATCCCGGGCCATGGGACGCCCTCTCTCTGAGGTGGGGTCTCACCACGGATGCCCTGTTTTTTTGATGGAAATGGGTCTAAAAATATGGTGAGAGCCTCTTTTAAGCGCGAAACCCTATATCCTGGCATGATTTTTGATAGAATATAGGCTTCGCCAGCAAGGGCCCCTCTCCCCCTTTTTTATGGGGAGTACGTGGCAGACGATGTTTCAGATGACGGATGGGCGTTTTGTGGCCCGTTGTCTTACATGATAATGGATATAGAAATGGATGAAAAGGAGAGAAAGATGACCTGTAGCCCTGAAGAGATGTACCAGTGTCAGATCGCCAACTGCGGATGTATTTATAACCCCGATAAGGGCGACCGGCGAGGCAAGATTGCCAAGGGCACTGCCTTTAAAGATCTGCCCGAGGAGTGGAAATGCCCGGTGTGCGGGGCCAGTAAAAAGGCCTTTAAGTCCCTGGGTTAACGGGTTATATTAAGGCGTTTTGGAGAGGAGGAGAGATGATTTTTTCTCCTCTCTTTTTGAAGGGGCCTTTAAAGCCCTTCCTTCCCCCCCCCTTTTTTTTATCTCACCCTGGCAAGATCCCCGTTCGGAACTTATATGGAGGAACCATGGATTTTTCTGATATCTTTGCGACCCGCCGTGCCATCAATCACTTCGATTCTGACCGCGATGTCTCCGATGCTCTCTTAAGAGAGATGGTGGAGATGGCGGCCACCACGCCCTCCTCCTTTAACCTTCAGCCTTGGAGTCTCATGGTACTGAGGGATACGGAGGAGAAGATGAGGCTCCAGAAGCTGGCCATGGGGCAGGTGAAGGTGAGTGAGGCTCCGGTGACCCTTATCGTGCTTGCCGATCGTAAGGGGTGGTCCGATGCGTGCCCCTTTACCGAGAAAAACTTTCAGGAGATGATTAAGGCGGGCGGTATGTCGGAGAGTCAGCGGGACTGGTTCTCCAAGGCGCGGGCCAAGCTCTACGGCACTTCCGAGGCGTCTCAGCTCGCCTTTGCCACCAAGAATACCGGCTTCTTTGCCATGGCCCTCATGCTGGCCGCCCGAAGCTTAGGCCTTCACACCCACCCCATGGACGGCTTCTCCATGGAGGGGGTGATGGAGGCGTTTCATATCCCCGATACCTACTGGGTCCCTCTTCTCATGTGTGTGGGGTATTTCAATGAAGAGAAAGAGCTCGCCCCGCCTAAATGGCGAAAAACCTACGATGAGATTGTGGTGCGTTTTTCCTGATTTTTTTTAAGGAGTGGATGGTTTTGAATCAAAGAGAACGTCTTTTAAAGAGCCGTTTAGAGGCTCTGTATACCCAGTGGCATCGGCGGGAGTACGTGAGTCCCGACCCCTTGGAGACCCTCTACGACTATGAAGATCCCCGGGATCGGGAGGTGGCGGGGATCTTCATAGTCGTAGAGGGTCTCCAAGGG